>NZ_JAUORW010000049.1:0-1465 GCF_030548245.1 Psychrosphaera sp. 1_MG-2023 | reverse complement strand
GTTGGACCTGCCTCGCAAGCTCGGGGAAGATACTTCACCCTCAAAGTAATACTGGATAAACCCTCAGTTGTGTTCTACTTTTTCTAGATGGAAAAATATTCGATTCAAAAACTGTTTCAATCTGCATTAAGCGAAACAAATAACCCCCTCCATGTGCCGCTTTATCAACTGAAAGCAGCGCAAGCAATTGGTGGTTGTCGCACCTCTAGTATGGGCAGCCATACTCAATATTGTGAAAAAGGTCATCTGTGCGGCGTGTATTTCAATTCATGCAGACATCGCGGTTGTCCTCAATGTCAGTTTACTGCCAAAGAACGGTGGTTAGCGCAGTGGTCTGCTCGATTGTTAGATGTACAGCATCACCATTGGATATTTACATTACCTCACGAGTTACTCCCTTTGTGGCGATACAATCGAGAGTGGTTCCAAGATTCTATGTATCGGGCTGTATCTAAAACGATAAAACAGTTAAGCGGCGCGAAGGGCCACCTAAATGCGCAACCAGGATATTTGTTGGCGTTACACACTTGGGGGAGAAGTTTAAGTGAGCACCCTCATATTCACTGTCTAATTACGAATGGAGGATTAAATGGCGCTGGTGACTGGGTAAAACCGAAACGTACTGTTATGTTTCCCGTCAAAGTTATGCGTCGTCTATTTCGAGGCAAATTTTTATCGGCGGTTAAAGAAGCGTTAGCTGACGGAGACTTGATATTTCCACCTGACACACAAAGCGTACAAATCAAAAATTTATGCAATAAAATAGGTCGGATTGACTGGCAGGTTTATGCCTGTAAGCCATACGAACATGCACTTGGCGTTGCAAAATATATCTCTCGGTATATGCGAGGTGGACCGATAAAAAATAGCCAAATAATGGGCGTAAAAAACAACATCGTCACCTTTAAGTACAAATCCCATCAAACGAAAAAGACAGAACGAAAAAAATATCCCGTTACTCAGTTGAGCCAAATAGTACTCAAGCACCTGCCGTTAAAGGGCAAACAAACGGTAAGATATTACGGACTTTATCATCCATCAATTTCGGATAAGCTAAATGTAGCGAGAAAACTCAACAATCAAACACCATTTATTGAAGCGACAATACCTACTTGGCAATTAATAATGAATAAGCTGGGTGTTAATTTAAGTTGCCCGGAATGCGGTAATAAGGAGCGAATAGCGCTTGCGCCAAATTTGCATTAACAGCTCGACTAGAAAAACTCTGCACTTAGGTGCGGAGCGATTAAGTGCGGGCGACGTTCAGGTTGCGGTCATAAATAACATTGGAGATTACGCGGTAGTATGGTTATTATTCTGTTTAGTTTAGGCGTTGGTCAGTCGAAAAGTACGTTGGTTTTCCACAGTGCGATGAGGCAGTCCAACAAGGCGATAAACAGAGACAAAGATCTTAATGTTGTGAATAAAAAATTTGCAGAAATCTTTGCTCGTTATCTTAGCGTTA
>NZ_JAUORW010000048.1:0-1539 GCF_030548245.1 Psychrosphaera sp. 1_MG-2023 | reverse complement strand
GTAAACGTCCGGCCAACCTCACCTAGCAGAACGGTTTTTAGTCATTGAAAATATCACCTGACCTTAACTCAGGAGATTAAAATGAAAGCACAACGCACCCCAGAGCAATGGCGGGCTTTATTGGCGAGCCGACAAACATTTAACGGCACTAACATTGAATTCTGTGCACAGCACAATATTTCCATTACCAGCTTTTACAAACACCAAGCTAACCTTCGTCAATCTGCGTCCAGTTTTGTCCAGGTCAAAACCACAACTGAGCATCTTCAAGTTCAAAGCCATCAACACATTCAGTTTGATGTTCAGTCAGGCCAATTGACGCTCCCCGCTGATTTGTCACCCAACCAAGTGATTGCGATTATTCGAGGCTTATCATCGTGAAGATGTTTGTTGATGTGCCCGAGATCTATCTCTGTAGCCAGTTTGTTGATTTCAGAAAATCCATCAACGGCTTAGCTGCTATTGTCGAAAGTGAACTTGAGTTATCCGTATTAACTGGCGCGGTCTTTGTGTTTTGCAATAAAAGTCGCGATAAACTCAAGTTACTGTATTGGGATAACACTGGCTTTGCCTTGTGGCATAAACGCCTCGATAAAGACAAGTTTAAGTGGCCGAGAAAACTCAATTCCCAAACGATGAATTTAACCGAGCAGCAATTAAATTGGTTGTTATCAGGCTATGATGTCATTGGGCATCAAGTCATAAGCACTGAGAACGCGGCCATTATTTAGATCGTCGCACGATCAATATTAACCACCTTACAAAGCTATTTTACTCACCAAACTGTTGTAAAATGGCAGTATGAACTCAGAGCAAGACTTACTCCAACGAATTGCCGAGCTAGAAGCAAAACTGGCTCAATCAGAAGCGAGAAATCAATATCTCGAAGAGCAATTCCGCTTAGCGCAACAAAAGCAATTTGGCCAAAGTGCCGAAGGGTTTGACGTGCAAGGCGATTTGTTTGATGAAGCGGAAGAAGCCACTGAGGTGACTGAAGCCGAAACGCAAGACATCCGTTATACCCGTAAGACACCTAAACGCAAAGCTTTACCCAAAGACTTACCGCGTGAGCAAGTCATTCATGATATCGCGGATGAAGATAAACAGTGCGAATGTTGTGGCGGTGAGTTGCATAAGATGGGGGAAGATATCTCTGAAAAGCTCGACTTCGTGCCTGCCAAAGTTAAAGTGATTGAGCACATTCGCCCTAAGTATGCATGTCGTGAGTGTGAAAAAACCGGAACCAATAACCACATCAAACAAGCTAAGATGCCAGCGATGCCCATCAACAAAGGCATAGCCACTTCGAGTTTATTGAGCCAAATCATCACCAGTAAATATCAATACGCGTTGCCGCTTCACCGACAAGAGACGATGTTCAAGCAATATGGCATTGAATTAAGCCGCAAAACCATGAGCGACTGGGTGTTAAAGTCGGCGGCCTTGTTCGAGCCATTAATACAAAGACTAAAACAAGAACTACTGAAACAACCTGCGGTGCATGCGGATGAAACCACCGTCAATGTGGTCAATGCCGAC
>NZ_JAUORW010000047.1:0-1550 GCF_030548245.1 Psychrosphaera sp. 1_MG-2023 | reverse complement strand
CTTATAGTTGCTCCGTTCCACTAATTAATCTGTTTACCTAGCTCATTAATAAGCGGAATATGCTTCTGTTGCTTACGAATATTTGAGCGCAAACACTCGATGCTTTTAACAAGACTTTCGGAGCAACAGAGGTCACTTGTTTCAATACGCATACTCAGGGATTGCCGTTTATATCGACTATCTATAAGACCTGCGAGAAACAATATTTCAGCCATATTCCATGGTTAACTTTACGCTTCGGAGTTAAAAAATGAAAGTATTTAATCCTTCCGATTTTACTGCTCTTATCGCTATTGATTGGGCCGACCGTAAGCACGACATTTGTGAACTCGATCACCAAAACAACAAACCCATTTTTAGCGTAATTTCCTCTAAACCCGAGGCGATTAGTGCTTGGGCTAATGCTTTAAAGCAGAAGTACAATGGGCAACAAATTGCGGTCGCCTGTGAATTAAAAAAGGGGCCTTTAATTTACGCATTAAGTAAATTTAAACATATCGTTTTGTTTACTATCAATCCGTCAACTGTCGCAAAATACCGAAAGGCATTTACACATAGCGGTGCCAAAGATGACCCCACTGATGCAGCTATCCAATTAGAAATATTGCAACAGCACATGAGTAAATTAAAAGTTATCACTCCCGACACCGAAAGTATTAGGTCACTAGCTCAACTGGTGGAATACCGCCGAACACTGGTGCAGGACCGAGTTGACTTAACGAATAGGCTCTCCACTACATTAAAAAATTATTACCCGCATGTACTTGATTGGTTTAAAGAAAAAGACAGCATGATATTCTGTGATTTTCTTTCACGTTGGCCATCACTTGCACAAGTTAAACGGGCTAGAAAGCAAACCTTAATTGACTTTTTTAACCAACACAATTCACGTTACTCAGCGGTAAATGAAAAGCGTATTATAGAAATTAAGCAAGCTGAACCATTAACGAACGACAATGCCATAATCAGTCCTAACCAACTTCTTGTTGAATGTTTGATTGGGCAACTCAAGCAATTAATGTCATCAATCGAACGATTCGACCATGAGATAAAATCGATTTATAAAAAGAACAGCGACCGATTTATTTATGATAGCTTGCCAGGAGCTGGTCCCCAAATGGCCCCTCGATTATTAGCCGCAATGGGGTCAAATCGCGAGCGTTACCAGTCATGTGAAGAGATACAAAAATACGCCGGTATTGCTCCTGTAACGGAACGAAGTGGCAAAAAAGAATGGATACATTGGCGCTACTCATGCACAACCTTTTTAAGGCAGACATTTGTAGAATGGGCTGGTCAATCAGTGCGATATTCGTTTTGGGCCAAAGCTTATTACCAACAACAAGTAAGCAAAGGAAAGCCACATAATACTATCATTCGTGCGCTGGCATTTAAGTGGATAAGGATACTGTTTAGATGTTGGAAAACAAAGACGGCATACGATGAAACAACCTACCTTGAAGCACTAAAGCGTAAGGGCTCACCCCTTCTGAAATATGCGGTGGAAAGTGAGTATTAATACTTGCTGTCCACCTCAGGGCGTGTTGTTA
>NZ_JAUORW010000046.1:0-1702 GCF_030548245.1 Psychrosphaera sp. 1_MG-2023 | reverse complement strand
AGTATATCAAAAATTAACTGTTACATTCTTACTAATAGGAAATTAGGGAATAACGTAGTAGCGTTGCCTAATGAAACTATTGGTGAACTCACTATTAATTGTAGTATATGGGATGTTAGTAGATTTTATAGACAATCGATGTCGTCATCTCAAAAAGAGCCTTTGAATATATCTCTTACTGATATTTTTGAACAAGGTATTTTATGCCTTCCAGCTCATACGGGCAATAACTCTCTTCAATCATATCTAGCTGTAATTCCAGGTAAAGTGTTAGCACAGCTATATGGACTATACGGTACAAGGTTATTGGAACAAAATGTACGTTGTTTTCTTCAAGCAAGAGGAAACGTAAATAAAGGGATTAAAACTACGATTGTTGAAAATCCTGAAATGTTTTTTGCTTATAACAACGGCATAACAGCGACCGCTAAAAATATTGAAGTACGGAAGAATGAAAATGGATTAGAGATAACTAATATCCAAGATTTACAAATTGTAAATGGCGGACAAACGACAGCTTCTTTATTTCATACAGCAAAAAAAGAAAAGGCTAGTTTAGATGATGTTTATGTTCAGATGAAACTGTCTATTGTTGAAGATGAGCTATCTTCAACAATAGTGCCTAAAATCTCAGAATATGCTAATACACAAAATAAAGTAAATGCAGCAGACTTTTTTTCTAACCACCCATTTCATATTCGTATTGAAGAGTTTTCTCGAAGAATTTATATCCCATTAAAAAGCGGTGAAATTAGAGAGACTAAGTGGTTCTATGAAAGGGCTAGAGGACAGTATAATGATGCAATATCGAAGCTAACTATCGGTGAGGCCAAACGTTTTAGAGATGAGCACCCGAAAAGGCAGATGTTCACGAAGACTGACTTAGCAAAATATGTCAATGTATGGGAAGAAGATCCCTTGTACGTCAATAATGGCGCACAAAAGAATTTCACGCAGTTTGCTAAGAGAATAGGGAACTTATGGAAAAAATCGTCAGAGGAATTTAATGAAGTTTATTATAAAAACTTAATTGCCAAAGCTATTATATTCAAATCTACCGAAGGAATAGTCTCTTCTGAAGAGTGGTATGGTGGCTATCGTGCAAATATTGTTGCTTATAGCATCGCATGTTTAAGTGAGTTTTGTAAAAAGAATAATAAGGCATTTAATTTTGAAATAATTTGGGAAAAACAAAGTATTAACATGAAGTTGACTAAGTGCTTAAAAATAATTTCAGGTTATATAAATGAAAAATTAATGTCCCCGCCACCACAGTTTAAGAATGTTACGGAATGGGCAAAAAAACCTCTTTGCTGGCAAGTGATCCAAGAAGGTATAGCGCAAACAGAAAGTGAGCTTTCTCCTTATTTATCAGGTTTACTGATTGATGATGTAGAAGAGCGAAATATAAAATCTGACGCAAAAAAGGTACAGAAGGTAGATAATTCGATAGCTGTCCAGAAAAGAGTTATTGAATTTGGTCTGGAAAAGTGGAGAAACTTAGCAAAGCAAGCTTTAAAGGATGGATTATTATCGCAGACTGAAATGGAAATTATAACGAAAACTGTTCTCACTAAAAATAAAATTCCTTCTACTAAACAATCAATTGTTTTGAGCAAAGTTTTGTAAACGTCCGGTGATCACCACCTAGGGTTTAATATTCCAAGGCAGTAAGCTGTCGATATTTGGCTCGGCTTGGCAG
>NZ_JAUORW010000045.1:0-2383 GCF_030548245.1 Psychrosphaera sp. 1_MG-2023 | reverse complement strand
CGTAAGCAACAGAAGCATATTCCGCTTATTAATGAGCTAGGTAAACAGATTAATTAGTGGAACGGAGCAACTATAAGTCATTCAAAAGGACAAAAAACAGTTTGCTTTTGCTCCTTCGTCGCTTATTTTAGCAAACTATTTTTAGCCTCTTAATGAGGCGTTAGGTTTCAAGGAGAATGTTGTGAAATTGGTTGGCTCTAAAACTGAAAAGGAAATAAAGTCGGAGCTTTTAAGAAATACATCATCCGTATTTTCAAAATCAGTTGAGTCTCACGTAAAAACCTTCTTTTTAGATAATGACTTGGATACAACTCAAGTGATTGTTTTAGACTCCTTTCCGGATGACAGAATTGTTTATTATTGGTTACTTATTGAATCACGGATGGTTGGTAGAGTTGAAGTCGAGCTAGATTGTCCTGAGTGTACAGGCATGGATACTTTTACTCTTCTAGAATATCGTCATAAATTAAGTAAGATCCAACAAATAAAACTAGCTGTTGCAATGGAGTTATTAGCAACTGAAACCTAACAAGAATTTCAAGCGGGACTGCTAACAGTTTGCTCGTTTTCGCTTCGCTACACAATTTTAGCAAACTATTATCAGCCCCTTAAATGGGCGTTATAGCTCATGATGAAAAATTTACTATTTGTGATATCAATACTTCCATCAATATTATTTGCTGAAGGGACAACTGTCTTAAGTCCAACTGAAGCTAAAGAATTCGGAATTATTTTTAAACCATGGACTTTTTTTAAAGAGTACGAGATCGAAGAACACAAAGAATTTAGCGATTGCACATATTTCGAGATTCGTTTCCCCCAGACAAAACCGAACGGCTCAAAACCCAAATATATTAAAGTCGGGGTAGACGTTCTGTTTAATAAAAGGACTATTGCGTTGTTAGAGCTACCAATGCTGACTGACGTAGAGAATTCAGACATTCAATATGCTTACGGCTGTCTACCTTTAAAAGACGAATTTGATGTTAGCCTTACTTTTATTTATGGAACTGGAGGGCTGTGCTTTCCGTCATATAGCGTTCCAAGTGTTAAAAAGTATCTCAAAGAACTTAATATGTTAAAAGAGCTATAACAAGTCGATAAAGTAAAAGGACATAAAATCATTGGCTTGTCACTCGTGCCTCGCTAAAGTATAACCAATAATTTTATTGCCTCTTATCGAGGCGTTAGGTTTCATTTCTATATGAGAGTAATTTTCTTAATTGTTTTAGTTCTTATGGTAACTGGATGCACTATTAACAGGCCCACTGAATTGGAACTTGCCGATTTTAATCCCCATAATAGCTTTGAAAATAAAGCTATTATGGGCTTTGCCAATGTGATCTTAATTGATCCAACTTTTTATTATTACGGACCTCGTAGGGCTGATTATAAGATAATCGATTTCTCTCAGAATACTAAAAATATTAAGTTGTATTACGCAGACTATATTGCAATAAATATATGTGCAGGAGAGTATGTCATTCAAAGCCAATACTTTATGAGTGGAGAGAAATCAGGAGACATTACAGATTGGGGGAAAGTTAAATTACGAAAAAATATGTCTAACTATTTTCTCGCTAAATCAAGTGGCTTAACACAAATCTCTGAAATAGAAGCTTTATGGTGGTTAGATAAACTAAATTCAAAAATGAGCGATATCTATCTGACTTCGAAGGACATTACCGGTTACGTCGATAGTAAAGTTCAGTGTAATTGAAACCTAACAAGTCGATGAAGTAAAAGGACAAAAATAAATTGGCTTACCGCTCCTTCGTCGCTAAAGTATAACCAATTTATTTTTGCCTCTTATCGAGGCGTTAGGTTACTAGGAGAATCTGTGAAAAAAGTTCTTACTTCAGTTTTATTAGCGGTAACTATTGCTGGTTGTAAATCCACACCATCTAAACCAATTGTTTTATACACGGAGCCAGCGGTATCTGAAAAAACAGCGACATTTGTTGGCGAAGATAGTGAGGCTGTTATTTTTGGAAAAGGTCACGAGAAAATCCATATATGTAAAGTCAATGGAGAATCTATTCCTTTGATAGATGTTGATCGAAAAATACTAGTAGAGGCTGGCCAGCACACATTGAATGTTTGCTATCGTGAAGGTGGAAATTCAGCAGAAGCCTCATTTGTAGCCAATGTTGCAGCTGGAGCTCAATATAAAGTTAAACTTGGTGAGCACTCTTGGACTAAAGTTAACTTTTCAATCGCAGAACAGCAAACAAATAGCAATCTAGTTGAACTGGTAACAGTTCCTAAAATAGCTGGTAACATAACTATTCTAGTGTTTCAGTAACCTAACACATATGAACCTTCTTCCGTCAAATAGACAATAGGATCTTTTTTAGCTGCTGTTAGGCAGCTAATTGTATTC
>NZ_JAUORW010000044.1:0-2801 GCF_030548245.1 Psychrosphaera sp. 1_MG-2023 | reverse complement strand
TGGTGGGCGGTACTGGGCTCGAACCAGTGACCCTCGCCTTGTAAGGGCGATGCTCTCCCAGCTGAGCTAACCGCCCAGCATTATCTCTTAAACGCGCTGTGTCGTTTAAGTGGGGCGTATTATAAGTAGCGACTAAAAAGAGTCAACTATAATTTTAATGTTTTTGACCTTTCGATGGTTTCTTGAGCAAAAAGGGTGGTAATTGCAATTTTAAGGTTAAATATTCATCGCAAGTTGGTTGATAATTTGCCACTCATCATATGTTACTGGCTGAATTGAGAGTCTACTGCGGTTAACCAAAACCATTTTTTCTAATAATTTTGTTGTTTTTATTTGAGTTAAAGGAATAAATTTTTTGTTGTGTCGGACATATTTAATGTCTAAACAGACCCAACGTGGGTTTTCTTTGGTTGATTTAGGATCAAAATACTTTGATTCCGGGTCAAATTGTAATGGGTCAGGGTAGGGGGTCGACACAATTTCAGCGATACCAGCAATACCAACCTGTTTGCAACTGGAGTGATAAAATAATACGCCATCACCAATTTTTGCGTCATCTCGCAACAGATTACGTGCCTGATAATTGCGAATGCCATCCCAGCGACCAATTTGTTGTGGCTCGTTTTTGAGGTGATCAATACCATATTCATCGGGTTCCGATTTAAATAGCCAATAATTCATTTACCACTCCTTTTAATTCGCACTGTCTATAAGGCTGACTTTTTTATAGAATAGCCCGCAATTATTCAAGAATACATTTTATTGGAAACAAACATGACTGTTGTGACTCGTTTTGCCCCTAGCCCGACTGGCTATTTGCACGTTGGTGGTGCTCGTACTGCTTTATATTCTTGGTTATATGCCAAAAAAAGCGGTGGAAAATTTATCCTTCGTATTGAAGATACCGATTTGGAGCGTTCAACTCCTGAAGCGGTTCAAGCCATTTTAGATGGTATGAAGTGGTTAGGGATGGAAAACGATGGCGAGATTTTTTATCAAACCAAGCGTTTTGACTTATATAAGGAATTTGTTCAAAAATTAATTGAACAGGATAAAGCGTATAAATGTTATTGCTCTAAAGAACGTTTAGATGCCTTACGTGAAGAACAAGAAGCAAATGGCCAACGCACTGGTTATGACGGTCATTGTTCTCATGGCTCAACAGATGCTGCTCAGGATGCACCTTATGTTGTTCGTTTTAGAAACCCTAAAGAAGGCAGTGTAAAGTGGACTGACGTTATCCGTGGCGAGATGGAAATATCGAACGACGAAATGGATGACATGATCATTCAACGTACTGATGGTAGTCCAACCTATAATTTCTGTGTTGTCATCGACGATTGGCAAATGGAAATGACTCATGTGGTTCGAGGCGAAGATCATTTAATAAATACTGCTAAGCAAATCAATATATTTGAAGCCTTTGGTGCAACAGTGCCAACTTACGCTCATTGTTCGATGATTTTAGGTGATGACGGTAAGAAATTATCAAAGCGACACGGTGCAGTAGGGGTTATGCAGTATCGTGATGACGGCTATTTACCACAGGCTCTAATAAATTATTTGGTGCGTTTAGGTTGGTCTCATGGTGATCAGGAAGTATTTACTCTTGATGAGCTATTTACTCACTTTGATATTGCGTCAATTAATAAGTCGGCCTCTGGGTTCAATACCGAAAAATTAAATTGGATGAACCAACAATACATGAAATTGTTGCCAGCGACAGAAGTTGCTAAACACTTAGCTTGGCATTTTGAAAACCAGAATGTAGATGTTGCAAATGGTCCTAAATTAGAAGCTATCGTAGAAATTCAGGCGGAAAGGGTTAAAACTCTTAAAGAACTTGCAGAAATAAGCGCTTATTTCTATCAAGATTTTTCTGAGTTTGACGAAAAGGCCGCTAAGAAACATTTACGCCCAGTAGCGAAGGAAGCATTGCAAGTGGCTAAACAAAAGCTCCAGGATTTAACCTCGTGGGATGCTGAGTCTATACAAGCTGCAATTAACGGTACCGCGGAACAACTGGACGTTGGCATGGGTAAAGTTGGGATGCCACTACGTGTTGCGACAACCGGTAGCGGTAATTCACCATCATTAGACGTCACACTTGAGTTGTTGCCAAAAGATAAGGTCATCGAAAGAATTGATATGGCTTTAGACTTTATTGCACAAAGAGAAGCAAATTCTTAAACTTTAGTTAAACAGATTAAAAGCCAACGTTAAGTTGGCTTTTTTGTTGCTAATGCGGATATTTTAGTCACATATAATCGTTTTTTAAGCAACTTGCCAAAAAATTAATCACTTACGCTAATAATACAAAGTTTTATTCAAATAATGGTTGACTCATTTAAAGTGAGTGCATAGAATGCGCCCCGAGTTTGAGGCACAGATTGTCTTAAATTCATCGCGAAAAGCGGGGCTATAGCTCAGCTGGGAGAGCGCAACACTGGCAGTGTTGAGGTCAGCGGTTCGATCCCGCTTAGCTCCACCAATTTTCGTTTAAGTAAGTCTTAGTGCTCCCATCGTCTAGAGGCCTAGGACACTGCCCTTTCACGGCGGTAACAGGGGTTCGAATCCCCTTGGGAGTACCAACAATTAGCGTTTTATGTTTTTAAAGTCTTAGTGCTCCCATCGTCTAGAGGCCTAGGACACTGCCCTTTCACGGCGGTAACAGGGGTTCGAATCCCCTTGGGAGTACCACTTTAAAATAATGAAATACACCTAGTGCTCCCATCGTCTAGAGGCCTAGGACACTGCCCTTTCACGGCGGTAACAGGGGTTCGAATCCCCTTGGGAGTACC
>NZ_JAUORW010000043.1:0-2831 GCF_030548245.1 Psychrosphaera sp. 1_MG-2023 | reverse complement strand
TTGAGCTTTCTCCTTTTGGTTTGGTCGCCTTGAAGTTTAGCTAAAAGCTAAACTTCGGGGAGAAGGTTCAATAAGTATCAAGCTGTTCAAGCGGGACAAATAACAGTTGGCTTTTGCTCCTGCGTCGCCTATTTTAGCCAACATATTATTTGCCTCTTAACGAGGCGTTATATTCTTATCGACAACTGATGCGCATCACGCTACACTTGTTGCATGATTAAATCTTTTAAACACAAAGGCCTTAAGAAATACTTCCAAACTGGAAGTATTTCAGGTATTCAGGCAAAACATCAACGTAAATTACGTATGCAACTGACCGCAATAGATACCGCTCAAGAAATTGATGATATCAATTTACCCGGTTTTAAATTGCACCCATTAAAAGGGGATCGTGATGGGATTTGGTCTATTACAGTAAATGGTAACTGGCGCATTACTTTTGAATTCATCGATGGTAATGCATATATTCTCAACTATGAGGACTATCACTAATGACTATGCATAACCCGCCACACCCTGGAGAGTTTATTTATGACGTATATCTAGAGCCAGCAGGCTTTAGCTGTCGTTATTTGGCAAAACAACTAGATGTAGCATCATCTACTTTAAATAGGGTTCTAAAAGGGCAAAGTGCTATCTCACCAGAAATGGCACTTCGTTTGTCTAAAGCAATTGGCAGAACCCCTGAGAGTTGGTTAGCAATGCAAGATAACTATGATCTTTGGCATGCTAAACAGCAAATTAATTTAACAAATGTTCATGCAGTAAATTTTACAGTGGCATAAAAAATATAAGTTGCTCAAAAGGAAAAATAACAGTTGGCCATCGCTCCGCGATTATAGCCAATCATTATTGTCCTCTTAGCTAGGCGTTATATTTCACGGAGTATTCAAGCATGAGTGAACAACAAATAGTTTATTCTTTCGCATGGTTTCAGCCTGAAGAATGGAAGTGTTTAAAAGAAACAGTAGATGATCCAACTACGCTAGATGATACTTATCAAGAATGGCGACATAATGCTGAAAATGCTATTGGTGAACTTAGGGCTAATGGCGAGCAAGTTAAAAAGATATCTATCAAAATTAGTAAGCTTGTTAGCTGGTGTGAATCTAAAGGTATAAAACCTGATAGTAAAGCTAGATCTGAGTATGCGGCATTTCTTGCAGACCAAAGAAGCAACTGAAATATAAAAAGAAAATTAAGCGGGACTGCTAACAGTTGGCTAGGTTTCGCTCCGCTTCACATTTTAGCCAAGCTAATCCGCCCATTATTTGGGCGTTAGCTATACAGTTGAAAGTTTTGCTTTCAGTGATACTATAGTGGCACTCACCCCTGTTAAGAGTTCGATTATGAAAGTAGAATTAGTTACAACCTTAAAGAGGCAGGCCACTAAAATATTGGCAGATCTCCATTCTTCTAAAGAACCAGTTTTAATTACTGAGCATGGTCAGCCATCTGCATATTTGGTCGATGTTGATGATTTTGAAATGATGCAAAAGCGTATGTCGATATTGGAAGGAATCGCTCGAGGAGAGCAGGCAATTAGAAATGAGCAAGTCGTTTCAAATACGCAGGCTAAAGAGCAAATGAATAAATGGCTGAAATAGTTTGGACACAACCAGCTCTTAATAAGCTTGATGAAATTGCTGAATACATTGCAGTGGCTAATTTGGTTGCTGCGAAAAAACTAGTTCAAACTGTATTTAGTAAAATAGAAAGGCTAGAAGTACACCCCGAATCGGGAAAAGTTCCTTTGGAAATACCGACCCTTAATTACAGGGAGCTAATAATAAAGCCATGTCGAGTATTTTATAAAATTGATGGGAACAAGGTTTTTATATTGCACGTTATGCGTCAAGAACAAGATCTTAGGCGGTTCTTGCTAATTTGGTGAAGTTATTATCCATACAAGTTGCTTAAACGGACACTGCTAAACAGTTGGCTAGTGCTCGTTCCTCGCAATTTTAGCCAACATATTATTTGCCTCTTAACGAGGCGTAATACGCTTCTTAAGGATATTGTATGAATTACCTAAAATTAATCTTACTAAGTATGTGTATAGCCACTTGTTATTATGCACTGACAATTTCCGCAATAGGGATTGCTGCTGCGGGTAAAATATTTTGGTGGTTTCAATGGAAAGATAATTTTGATTTTTACCATATCGCTCAAAATTTTGTTGGTATTGGCTTAGCTGCTTTGATCCCAGCATTTCTCGTTCATAGTTATGAACCAAGTAAAAAGTGGTTAAGTATTTCTATTGTTATTTTAGTTTCTATGCTTTTTCACGGTAACATAAATTATATACCGCTTGATCCTAATGGTTTTGTTCGTTTTTTTAAAACGACACTTGTTTATGGTGATATTGGTTCTGTCGGTGTATTTTTGGAAATTATATTGCTACCAGTACTCTGGTTGCTTGTGTTTAAACGTATAGGGCATTTAAACAGGACAAAACCAAGTTAGCTTTTGTTCGTGCATCACTATTTTTAGCCTCTAGCCTCTGAATGCGGCCTTATATTTTTCAGAGCGCGCGATTAACACCCACACTTTTGTGTAACATTCTTACAATCAAAATTTGATTTGTTTTGTGCTTTTTATAATAAACTACGTAACCACCTTGAGGGCGTTTTCTGTAACCTTCTCTTAAATAATCGCAATTAACTACTAACACAGGTTCATCAGCTAATTGATGGAACGTATTAACTAATAGTATTAAATAATCATTTCGTTGAGCGGTTTCCCATGTTAAAGGTAAACGTCCGGTGATCACCACCTAGGGTTTAATATTCCAAGGCAGTAAGCTGTCGATATTTGGCTCGGCTTGGCAG
>NZ_JAUORW010000042.1:0-3279 GCF_030548245.1 Psychrosphaera sp. 1_MG-2023 | reverse complement strand
TAAGGGCTCACCCCTTCTGAAATATGCGGTGGAAAGTGAGTATTAATACTTGCTGTCCACCTCAGGGCGTGTTGTTAGCTGCCTTTAAAATCCTTTAAAAGCTTTGTTAAATCAGACCACTCTTCATCTTTATAAAAATTAATTTCAATAGGGTAACTTGAGTGTGAAGATAGAGATTTATTTAAACTTTCGATAAAAGCCTCCCTATCTGAAATATAAAAAACAAATTCCTTTAAATCATTACCTGTTGCCGTGTACGCAGCTAAATAAATGCTTTCTTCGCCACGAATTTCTTCGAGGCCATCTTCTAACGTTATCATTTGCTCATTTTCAGAAGAAATAGGCATCCCGTTATTAGTTGAGCCATCATATTTCCATGATATTACAGTCAACCAAGGTAACTTCTTTTGAATAGTAATATCGGGTAACTGACTCATAAATTTATAAATAACAGGTTTACCCTTGATATTCATTTTACCAACAGTCCATGTATCTTCGGCTTGAGCCATCGAAATTACTCCGAGTAAGGTTAATAATATTAAAACATGCTTCATAAGTGACCTAGGCAGCTAACGCCTCATTAAGAGGCAAATAATATGTTGGCTAAAATAAGTGAGGCACGAACAAATAGCCAACTGTTATTTGTCCTTCTTTAATGACTTGTTATGTTTCATCGCTTATACTAAACCTAATTAACGACCACTTTAAAGTACTGGTGATAGTATGACAACTAGAATATTAACTGAAGCTGCTGCAAGTATAAGCGAATTAAAAGCTAATCCAATGAAGGTTGCTTTAAGCGCACATGGTGAAGCCATTGCTGTTTTAAATAGAAATGAACCTGCCTTTTACTGCATACCAGCAGACACGTATGAGTTTATGATGGATCACATGGAAGATCTAGAGCTATTAGCAATTGCTGAGCAACGTAAAAATGAAGCTAGCATAAAGGTTAGCTTAAATGAGTTATGAGTTAGAATTTAAAAAGTCAGCACTAAAAGAATGGAAAAAACTAGGGGCAACTATTCAAGCTCAATTTAAGAAAAAGCTCGTAGATATTCTAGAAAATCCACACATTGATAGCGCAAAATTGTCTGGAGGTAATGAACTTTACAAAATAAAATTGAGGCAAGCTGGCTATAGGTTAGTTTATGAAGTGAACGATTCAGTGGTTACAGTGACAGTCATTTCTGTTGGAAAACGTGACAAAGGAAAAGTATATAAAGTTGCGATGGACAGATTAGTATAGAAACATAACGCCTCGTTAAGAGGCAAATAATATGTTGGCTAAAATAAGCGACGCAGGAGCAAAAGCCAACTGTTATTTGTCCTGCTTTAACGACTTGTTATGTGTAAGTTTACACAAGCCTTGTTTGTCTTTTTAAATGAGTAATGGTTGTTATACCTATAAGCCCTATAAATAAAGTAGAAACAAATAGTAAAGGCTCAAAGCTGTCACCGATTAAAGGCAGAATTAAAGCATAAATAGAACCGATAACACCTAAAGACAAAATACAACCAGTAAAATAAGCAACAAACTTACTCGGTTTACCACCTTTATCATAAAGTGCCATAGTGGTCACAATATAAGCGAGAGCCACTATTAAAGAAGTGGCAGGTGCTTTGCCTAGCAATACAGTGGCAATTCCTACGGCTGAAAAAATGGAAAATATTGCTGTCAAAACAATTCGAATTTTACGCATAGTATCCCTTACACATAACGCCCTGTTAACGGGCAAATTGCAGTTGGCTAAAATAGTGAGCGCAGCGAACAAAAGCCAACTGTTATTTGTCCTGTTGAACAGCTTGTTAGCAGTTGACTTTACTTAGGTTCGCCTGCCTTTATTAACGTGTGCCGCTCATCTGTCCACGAGAACTCCGATAGAGCAAGAAAAACTGCATTGTACTTTTTTAATATTTCTACAGATTCTAATGAAAAACAGCCCCCAACAACTATTAAAGTATCTTGGCTCGGCTCGCCAAACTTTTTTAATGCTTTTACAGTAAGGTTACTTTTTATCACATCTTTTCTATTATGTGGAAAAGTAATCAAAGTACATTTTTCAGAAAACTGAGATTCACAAGCTGCCGCTAAGCTCCTGTACTCAGTTGGTACACGATCTTTAACAATGTATGCTTCAATACTTCTAATTATGCGAAATTTCATATCGACTGCTAACGCCTCATTAAGAGGCAAAAAATTGTTGGCTAAAATTAGCGACGTAGGAGCAAAGCCAACTGTTTTTTGTCCTACTTGAATGACTTGTTATGTTTCAAATACTGTTAATATAAATATAGAAATAACTATATTCATTAAAATATAAAAACAACCAACAAAATTAATTACTTTATCAGTTGTTGATATGGTTCTTTTTGTACTGACACTAAAAGATTCTTTATATATAGCAAATGTTAATAATAATACCGACGATACTAAAACATATGGATATAATAAATTATAAAATGACGTTATATCTTTAAATATAGAAAATCTAAAACCATCCAATATTAAAGAAAATTGAAAAATAGGTAATAAAAAAACACCTAACAATTTTATTTTTTGATACTCATTGTTCATGCTCAACTCCTTTGAAACATAACGCCTTACTAATAGGCGCATAAATGCTTGGCTAAAATTAGCGACGAAGGAGCGCAAGCCAAGCGTTTTGCGTCCTTTTGAGTAACTTGTTATGAGCACGTACTAGGTGCTAGCACTGATGTTGCAATGCGTAATTTTTGTTGTTCATTTGAATCAATAGCTTGCATGAAAGGTGACATAGGGGTTACCCAAATAGGTTCGTCCCATACCCAACACGAAGGAATTTCTACAGACTCTCCTTTAGTATCAAAGCCCAACAACTCTGCTTTTATCACCCAACATCGACCAGCAGAACCATATGGGTAATCAATCACTTTCGTAATTTTGATCTTGGTTCCGAGTTCTAGACTTGTAACTAGTTCACCGTCATTATTCTTTAAGTGATGATTCTGGCTTTCAGAAGTCAAAAACAAATATGATAACGTGAATTTCATTACACGCTCTTTATCTGAACCTTCAACTCTAAGTAATTTACCCTGTTCAGTGAACTCATAGCATTTACCAACAATGTCGCTAGCCACATTTGATTTTGAGATATCGGTCGCAGCACATCCAGATAATAGGAATAAATACAGCAATGTCGAAATTTTCATGAAGTGCTCATAACGCTAAGATAACGAGCAAAGATTTCTGCAAATTTTTTATTCACAACATTAAGATCTTTGTCTCTGTTTATCGCC
>NZ_JAUORW010000041.1:0-3289 GCF_030548245.1 Psychrosphaera sp. 1_MG-2023 | reverse complement strand
TGGGAGCCTGGCGGTGAGCTACTCTCGCATGACAAATGCCACACTACCATCGCCGCAGCTGCGTTTCACTTCTGAGTTCGAAATGGAGTCAGGTGGTTCCACAGCGCTATTGCCACCAGGCAAAAGCTGAATTGTAATCAATGTTCTACGAACATCGTTTACATAATTGATTTAACATTCAGAAAGCTCGTACCGCCTAAGGCAATACGTTATAAATAAAATTTGTATTCACACATTCAATAATTTTGACCATCAATGTCTTAAGAACACTTAAGCGTTGTATGGTTAAGCCTCACGGGCAATTAGTATAAGTTAGCTTAATGCCTCACAGCACTTCCACACCTTACCTATCAACGTTGTAGTCTTCAACGACCCTTTAGGACAGTTAAACTGTCAGGGATGACTCATCTCGAGGCTCGCTTCCCGCTTAGATGCTTTCAGCGGTTATCGATTCCGAACGTAGCTACCGGGCAATGCCATTGGCATGACAACCCGAACACCAGCGGTTCGTCCACTCCGGTCCTCTCGTACTAGGAGCAGCTCCTCTCAATCATCCAACGCCCACGGCAGATAGGGACCGAACTGTCTCACGACGTTCTAAACCCAGCTCGCGTACCACTTTAAATGGCGAACAGCCATACCCTTGGGACCGACTTCAGCCCCAGGATGTGATGAGCCGACATCGAGGTGCCAAACACCGCCGTCGATATGAACTCTTGGGCGGTATCAGCCTGTTATCCCCGGAGTACCTTTTATCCGTTGAGCGATGGCCCTTCCATACAGAGCCACCGGATCACTATGACCTACTTTCGTACCTGCTCGACGTGTCTGTCTCGCAGTTAAGCTTGCTTCTACCATTACACTAACCGTACGATGTCCGACCGTACTTAGCAAACCTTCGTGCTCCTCCGTTACTCTTTGGGAGGAGACCGCCCCAGTCAAACTACCCACCAGACACTGTCCGCAATCCCGATAAGGGACCAACGTTAGAACATCAAACATACAAGGGTGGTATTTCAAGGTTGGCTCCACCTGAACTGGCGTCCAAGTTTCATAGCCTCCCACCTATCCTACACATGTAGGCTCAATGTTCAGTGTCAAGCTGTAGTAAAGGTTCACGGGGTCTTTCCGTCTAGCCGCGGGTACACAGCATCTTCACTGCGATTTCAATTTCACTGAGTCTCGGGTGGAGACAGCGTGGCCATCATTACACCATTCGTGCAGGTCGGAACTTACCCGACAAGGAATTTCGCTACCTTAGGACCGTTATAGTTACGGCCGCCGTTTACCGGGGCTTCGATCATGAGCTTCTCTTGCGATAACCCAATCAATTAACCTTCCGGCACCGGGCAGGTGTCACACCCTATACGTCATCTTTCGATTTAGCAGAGTGCTGTGTTTTTAATAAACAGTTGCAGCCACCAGGTCACTGCGACCGGCTTCAGCTTAAGGAGCATGTCCTATCACCAAAACCGGCGTACCTTCTCCCGAAGTTACGGTACCATTTTGCCTAGTTCCTTCACCCGAGTTCTCTCAAGCGCCTTAGTATTCTCTACCTGACCACCTGTGTCGGTTTAGGGTACGGTTTTCAATCATCTGAAGCTTAGAGGCTTTTCCTGGAAGTATGGCATCAATGACTTCTACTCCGTAGAGTATCGTCTCGTATCTCAGTTCTAGCCGCCCGGATTTACCTAAGCAGCCAACCTACATACTTTCACACGGACAACCAACGCCGTGCTCACCTAGCCTTCTCCGTCCCCCCATCGCAATGATTAAAAGTACAGAAATATTAATCTGTTTCCCATCGACTACGCATTTCTGCCTCGCCTTAGGGGCCGACTTACCCTACCCTGATTAGCATGGGATAGGAACCCTTGGTCTTTCGGCGTGGGAGTTTTTCACTCCCATTATCGTTACTCATGTCAACATTCGCACTTCTGATATGTCCAGCAACCCTCTCGAGTCACCTTCAGCCACTTACAGAACGCTCCCCTACCTAGCGTAATAAATTACGCTACCGCAGCTTCGGTGTATTGCTTAGCCCCGTTACATCTTCCGCGCAGGCCGACTCGACTAGTGAGCTATTACGCTTTCTTTAAAGGGTGGCTGCTTCTAAGCCAACCTCCTAGCTGTCTAAGCCTTCCCACATCGTTTCCCACTTAGCAATAACTTTGGGACCTTAGCTGGCGGTCTGGGTTGTTTCCCTCTCCACGACGAACGTTAGCACCCGCCGTGTGTCTCCCGGATAGTACTTTACGGTATTCGGAGTTTGCATGGGGTTGGTAAGCCGGGATGGCCCCCTAGCCCAAACAGTGCTCTACCCCCGTAAGTATTCGTCCGAGGCTCTACCTAAATAGATTTCGGGGAGAACCAGCTATCTCCCGGTTTGATTAGCCTTTCACTCCTAGCCACAAGTCATCCCCTAACTTTTCAACGTTAGTGGGTTCGGTCCTCCAGTTGATGTTACTCAACCTTCAACCTGCTCATGGCTAGATCACCGGGTTTCGGGTCTATACCTTGCAACTAGACGGGCAGTTAACCCTCGCTTTCACTACGGCTCCCCTATTCGGTTAACCTTGCTACAAAATATAAGTCGTTGACCCATTATACAAAAGGTACGCAGTCACAGAACAAGTCTGCTCCTACTGCTTGTACGTATACGGTTTCAGGTTCTATTTCACTCCCCTCACAGGGGTTCTTTTCGCCTTTCCCTCACGGTACTGGTTCACTATCGGTCAATTGGGAGTATTTAGCCTTAGAGGATGGTCCCCCTATCTTCAGTCAAGGTTTCTCGTGCCCCGACCTACTTAATGTGTCCAATATAGCTTGTCGTGTACGGGACTATCACCCTTTACTGTGCAACTTTCCAGATGCTTCCACTAAACTATACTGATTCGGCTGTTTCCCTTTCGCTCGCCGCTACTCAGGAAATCTCGGTTGATTTCTTTTCCTCTGGGTACTTAGATGTTTCAGTTCTCCAGGTTTGCCTCGCATAGCTATGTATTCACTATGCGATACCCTAAAAGGGTGGGTTTCCCCATTCAGAAATTCTGGTCTATAACGGTTTTTATCACCTTAACCAGACTTATCGCAGATTAACACGTCTTTCATCGCCTCCAATTGCCAAGGCATCCACCGTATACGCTTATTCACTTAACCATACAACCTTAAGTATTCTCATACTGTCAGTCGTAGGTTATGCCATTTTGATTGCACTCGCTAAAAGTACAATCGACATAAATAACGCTTGAGTTTTCTTCTTACAGTGATAATCAAAATTATTTTTTAA
>NZ_JAUORW010000040.1:0-3891 GCF_030548245.1 Psychrosphaera sp. 1_MG-2023 | reverse complement strand
CGAATACAATTAGCTGCCTAACAGCAGCTAAAAAAGATCCTATTGTCTATTTGACGGAAGAAGGTTCATATGTGTTATAAGCACACTGCTGCACAGTTACCATATATAATTTTAATAATGAGTCCATCATCATCGCTAAACTCAGCAATATTTAACCCGTTAAGTTCAGAAAACTTTGCATCCGATATATATACAGGATCATTTACAAAATTGAAGTCTACGCTATCAAATCTGATGCTCCAACTCACCCTTTGATAATCTTCAATAGTAAGAATAAACATATATGTTATGCGCCAGTTTCCGCTTACACGAACAGACCAAATATCTTTTCTATCACCTATAAGTTGGTGCATAAATAAACCAGGAAGATCCATATCATCTGGTTCTTCTGCTTGATCTAAATTAGCCAGAATAAGACGTAGTTTCTTTTCGTGCTTTTTCTGTATCCCCACAGTACTGCCAGAAGCATAAGAAGTGGGACAATTTTGGATGCATTTTTGCATCGTTTCTTTTAGCAAAAATACGGACTAAGTTGTGAAGTCTGTATTGATGCGTTTGTTGTATCGACCTATCTATTAGGTACTTTTGTAAGCGTTTTAACGAACCACATTATAAATCCACAGTTTCGACACGCTAAGGTGGTAGCGGTCTTATTCGCCCAGTCTAAACCTATGAAACTCATACCAGCTGTATTTAACTGAGCCTCACCTTTGTCAAAAAATTCATTTTGACACTGATTACATTTAATTCTGTGTTCATTTATTTCGTATCGATGCGGTCCATTTTTCATAATTAAGTTATCGATGCTACTCTGGATTTTCTTACGAATACTCATGGGCTTCCTTGTCTAAATAACGCCCTCGTTAAGGGGCAAATTGTAGTTGGCTAAAATTGTGTAGCGAAGCGAAACGTAGCCAACTGTTACGTGTTCTTGTTGATTTGCTTTGTTAGAAGACGCTATCAAAGACTCTAATTCTTCAGGATCTGAAAGATACATTTTCACAAGGTGCAATGATGGTAGACCTGAGTTACTTAAACCAATGTCCTCTCTAATAGCTCTATATAGGTTATCAATAGCAAGAAAAATATTACCACTTACTTTTGACTGCTGTTCAAACTCTGCCTGCGCAATTAAAACCTTAGGTGACCCCCAAAGAATAATATTTGTCTTAAACTTAACTAAGTAATCTATTAGAGCCTGGTCGCTGATTCCTTTTGCTTTTGATTTTTTATTCTGTCCCTGAAGTAGTTTTTCAACTGTCTCAAGGAATCCTCTGTATATTTCTACTTTTTTCTCTCTATGGGCTTCTTCAATTGCCCTTTTTTTGGTTTGGTATTGTGTAATTAAGACAACAGCTAAACCAGCCAATATAGTAAACATCCCCCCAATAACTGCGGCAGAAATCTTCGCATCAGCTTTAATAAGTGACTCTATAAAAAATGAAATAATAATCCAGGATAACCAGCCAAGAGCAACTACTAAAAACAACCCGAGTAGTATGATTTTCCAATCTTGCTTTTTATTATGCACCGACCCCTCCTAGTCTTCTAACGCCTCACTCAGAGGCTAAAATTGTTGGCTAAAATAGCGTGGCACGAGCAATAGCCAGCTGTTTTAGTCCTTTGCAGTGACTTGTTAGGCAATTACCCATTGTGCACCAAAGCTAATACCTAAAATTAATGAAGATACTAATTGTCCATATAAAAACAACTTATTTCTATTTTTATAGTAATAAAAACATAAAATTAAAATAACGATTAACCAAATAAAGCCATTACCCGCAAAGAATGACCATAACAAAATACCAGGAACATGAATAATAGAATTAAAAGCTGCATTTAACTCCCACATTCCAATTGAAAAACCAACACCAATAAAAACAATAGCTATCAAAAGATTAATTATTTGAATTAGAAAAAAGTTCATCACCTCTCACTTAATTGCCTAACGCCCGCATAAGCAGCGGACCAATTTAGGACGCATTTATGCGTCGTTTCTTTTGCATTAAATGAGGCCGAAGTTGAAGCCGTCTGACTTAATGCGCTTGTATGGATAATAACTTCACCAAATAAACCTACTTCGGGTAAAGTGAGACCCAGGCTTTAGCTGCAACTAAAGCCCTCTTTTGTGGCAGTTCGATTGAGCGATGGCTCCTCAGTTGAGAGACCGATAACAAGAAAGAACGCCACAAAAGACTTCAAGCACAAAACTCGAATAGTCTACTGGGTCTCGAACCCGCATTATGCAAGCAAGAGTCAGCTTATTATGAATACAAAAACAAATCAAAACATTAACGTCGGTGTTGATACTGGTAAGTTCCAACTCGACATTTATATCCGCCCTTTGGATATTTATTTCACCGTTTCAAACGATGAAAAAGGGATCAATGACGCGGTTAAAGAAATTAAGAAACATAAGCCTGAGCGCATTATTATCGAAGCTACAGGTCGTCTTGAAATGCCTTTTATAATCGCATGCGCCAAAGCCAAATTACCGTTTGTAATTGCCAATCCAATTCACATAAAGCGCTTTGCTGGTGCGATAGGTCAACGCGCTAAAACAGACAAGTTAGACGCGCAATTAATAGCCCATTACGGTGAAGCGATAAAACCGAACTTATCTCAATTAAAGCCAGACACAATGCAAGCTATGAGCGATTTAGTCGCAAGAAGAAATCAATTGTTAGTGATGCAAACCATGGAAAAGAACCGACTACAAATCTTACCTAAGAACTTAGCCATGACGATTAAACCTATCCTTACCGCATTCAAAAATCAGATAACAAAGATAGAAAATAAAATTGTTGAGCTAATTGAAAGCTGTCCAGATTATCAAGCCAAAAACACAATTCTTCAAAGTATGAAAGGCATAGGTAAAATCGCATCCGCTTCACTCATTAGCAACCTGCCAGAATTAGGTTATATGACGAACAAACAAGCCTCAGCTTTAGTAGGTGTTGCACCTATGAATCGAGAAAGTGGTCGCTTAAAAGGTCAAAGAAAAATCCAAGGAGGAAGGCACCAAGTGAGAACGGTTTTATACATGGCGATGATGTCAGCCATTCAATCAAATCCAGTTTTCAAAGAAACATATCAACGCTTAGTTGCGGCTGGAAAGCCGAAAAAAGTAGCCATAATTGCATGTATTAGGAAGATGATAGTTATCTTAAATTCGATGCTCAGAGATGGTGTTTTATGGGAAGCGCCAAAAATGTGAAATTAACTATTGACGCCATAGTCTCTTGTTAGATGCTCTTATACACTGTAGACCTGTGTGCAACTTTGACCACATTTACTATCAAAACGTCATCACGTATTTCATAGATGATTCTGTATAACCCTTGTCTAGCCCTATAGTTTTCTGATCCAGATAACTTGATACATCCTTCAGATCTTGGGTCCTCGGCTAGACTCTCTATTTTATGCAGTATTTTCGATACATCTTTTTTTGGAATGTTCTTAAAATCTTTGCTTACGGACTTCTTAAATGTGATTTTATATTTTGCCATCGGCTCTCAGCTCATTCAGGAAATCTTCATAAGTGATCTCTGGCTCATTTAAGCGTTCTGAAATGGCAGCTAAATCTTCTTGATCTTCGCGCATCAATAGTCGCACTGCTTCGTCAATTAATTCAGAAACAGATACATCAGAAGATGCAGCACGCATTTTTAAGGCTTGGTGGATGGCAGGCTCAAAATAAACAGTTGAACGCTTAGATAGATTACTCATAATATTTCTCATTAACAGTTTGGAGTTATAACATTGTAGCACTATAGCACTATAGCACTATAACACCAATTTTCGAGAGAGCTTCTAACAGTTTAATCAGAGGAAACTTTCCTCTTTTTAACAATATTTATATTTGTATCAAATTACACAAACCTTTGCTAC
>NZ_JAUORW010000004.1:0-307945 GCF_030548245.1 Psychrosphaera sp. 1_MG-2023 | reverse complement strand
CATGACCCACCACTTAAAACCTCCCTTTATTACATCAAAACTAAATCCTTATAAATATTGCACTTGTCATGATTGGACGAGAACCATCGATTTGGTTCGACAAAAATGTATGGAATATTTTTGAACTGCTTTAGCAGGCCCGAAGGGCGTAAGACAGGATGTCTGAAGTCATCCTTAATCATGACCCACCACTTAAAACCTCCCTTTATTACATCAAAACTAAATCCTTATAAATATTGCACTTGTCATGATTGGATGAAAATCATCGATATGGTTCTTCTATTTTGGATTAGAAACTCAATTAAGCTTCTAACTATAATTAGAAAGGCATTGAAATTTACATTGCAGTAGACGCTGTTCAGGCTTCTGTAAACTTTTAGTCGATAAACAAAAAGTTGCAGACATATGTTATTTGCATTTTGCACAGTGTTCACTTTGCCAATTGAGTGACATTAGAACTCAGTCCTGTATAATTCTTCGAAGATTTTTTAGCTTAAATAAATTAGATATGAGCCTAGCAAAAGCCGTTAAACAAGATTACCCATTTCCTGCAAAACCAATACCTCTTAATGATAGCGAGCAACAAGCTTATAAAGATCGCATCAAGCAGTTATTGATTGAAAAAAATGCAGTACTTGTCGCCCATTATTATACCGATCCTGAAATTCAAGCTCTTGCCGAAGAAACCGGCGGTTGTGTTGCCGATTCATTGGAAATGGCACGTTTTGGCAATCAGCACGAAGCAAAAACCTTATTGGTCGCTGGCGTTAAATTTATGGGCGAAACGGCAAAAATCCTGACCCCAGAAAAAACAGTGTTGATGCCAACATTAGAAGCGACTTGTTCTTTAGATTTGGGGTGTCCTGTTGACCGCTTCTCTGCGTTTTGTGACGCTCATCCTGACCATACCGTCGTTGTTTATGCAAATACCTCTGCGGCGGTTAAAGCACGTGCCGATTGGGTTGTAACATCGAGTATCGCACTTGAAGTTATTGACCACCTAGAGGCTGAAGGTAAACCAATCATTTGGGGGCCTGATCGCCATTTGGGCAGTTATATCAATAATCAAACCGGCGCTAATATGCTGTTGTGGGATGGGGAATGTATCGTTCACGACGAATTTTCGTCAAAAGCGTTAGCCGATCTTAAAAATGTATATCCTGACGCAGCGATATTAGTTCACCCAGAATCGCCAGCTTCTGTTGTTGCGATGGCAGACGCCGTCGGATCTACATCACAGTTAATCAAATCTTCTACAGAAATGAGCAATGATACTTTTATTGTCGCGACTGATCGTGGCATTTTTTATAAGATGCAACAAGCTAACCCAGGTAAGACGTTTATAGAAGCTCCAACGGCTGGTAACGGCGCAACATGTAAAAGTTGTGCACACTGTCCGTGGATGGCAATGAACGGTCTTAAAGCGTTAGAGGAAGCATTAGTTAACGTTGTCGGTCACGAAGTTTTTGTCGATGAAACATTAGCTGAAAAAGCGATGATCCCACTGACTAGAATGCTCAATTTTGCCGCTGACAACAAAGTAAAAGTTAAAGGTAACGCTTAGCCTATTCGGTTGAATTATCACCAACTAGCAGGTGGTATCAATAAATAGGCTTGCAGAAAGCCGCGTAATTCAATAGTATGGCGCGGCTTTAAAAAAGCAATGCGGAGAGGTGGCTGAGTGGCTGAAGGCGCACGCCTGGAAAGTGTGTTTAGGGTAAAACCTAACGAGGGTTCGAATCCCTCTCTCTCCGCCATTTTTCTTTATTAATTTCAATTATTTACAACACCCTGTTGTAACTTTGGATCACTATTGGATCCATTTGAAAACATTTTTGAAATTTTGGTCGCCATGTCCGGTACTTCTGAGTCCATCCACTTGCCATAATGTTTTTCTAACATTGCTATTGAAGTATGACCCATCTGTTTTGCGATCCAACGTTCTGCGATACCCATTGTTAGCAACTGACTAGCGTATGTATGTCGAGCTTGGTTGGCCGGTCTAAATCTGATCTTACATTTTTCTAGATAAGTACGAAAGAATCCCGTTACAAAGTTGTTGCTTCGAGTAAATGGATTTCCAGTATTTGTGTTTAGGAATACGAATCGCAGTGATTGATCTTCTTTGGTTCGGTTGTCGTCTTTGAGAACAGACACAGTGCAAAGTTTGGATCTTTGAGTAACCGCTCGTTGTTCGAGTAAAATTTCATATGCCTGGTCTAATAGATCAATGGTTCGATTACTCCCATCGTTTTTAGTATACGCATATTCACCGTCAACAATTGAACGTCTTATGGTTACCTTCCTACGTTTTAGATCAACATCATCCCATGAAAGGGCCATCCATTCTGATATTCTCACGCCGCTGTAAATAGCAAATAAAACGCCGTTTTTTTCTGAAACGTAATGAGTATCCTGATCTTTAAACCGAGATATTTCTTCTTGTGTGAATGGGTCGGGTTCATCCGGCTTAGTTCTCTTAAGATTTTTAATATGATCCATTGGGTTAAAATCGATAATACGATCTGCCATCGCGTCTTTAAATATCGCGCGAAGTGGGCTCATTACATCATTAATCGTTTTGTTCCCCAAACTTCCAGTCAGCTGACCATCGCGCCAAGCTCGAATTTTACTTTGCGTTAGATCATCAAGCTTATAGTGTCCAAACATAGGAAGTATATAAGCGTCGATTCTGGACTTTGTGAGCCCGAACTGTTTCGGCCGCACCGATACTTCATAAGTACTCAGCCATTTTTCAATGGCTTGGGCAACGGTCGGTACCACTTTGCCAGGGCTAAAAAGAGCAGCTCTTTTTGACTCTGGAAAATGACTAAGGTAATTGAACTGGTTAGTTGCAATTTCATGTAATATCGCCGTTCGCTTGTTTGATGCAAACTTGATATTCGATTTCGTTATCTTAACGCCCTTGATGGATTCAATACAACGAACGCCGCGGTAATAGAAACTAACCCTAATATTCTTACCGTGTATCGAAACACCTTCAAAGCTTTTGCAGTACTCAAGCAGCGATTCCGTCATTTTCAAAGTACTCATCTATTTTTTCATAGTTATACATTACGACGCCGCGAACCTTTTTCCAATGTTTGCCTTCGACGATCTTCCCAGTAGCGCGCATTCTGTTTAATGCATCATCTGAAAAACCTTTGTGCTGGTTAATAATTTTGGCCTTAACCCAGCCAAGTTTTACGTAAACCATGTTCGTAGCTCCAATGATATTGATCTTAGTAACTCAACACATAGCACTACATGAATGCTATGAAGTAAGTTTCTATGGTTATTTTAAAAATCTACGTTTAAATCTCATAATTGATATCTCATATTATTTTTTGTTAATTGAACTGCTGCAATTTATGCAACAGTTGGTTTATTTACTGTAGGTAATCTTCACTTTGTATTTTTTCTCAAACGCTTTGAGTAAACCTTCTTCATGCGTTTTCATTGAGAAAATAAAATCAACACAGTCACCGCAAATAATTCGGCTAAAACCCATTTCTCGGCTAGATTCGATTGATAACGCCATAAAGTCACTGCCACAATCAGGGCAAGGAACATCTGATAAGGTTTTGTATTCTTCAACTGACATAATTTTTCCTTTAGCCCGTAGGGCGGTTAGTTACTCTTGTTTAGCTACAATAAGTTAAAACAAAACATCCCATTCATTCGCCCAATGAGGTGTCTGCACAAACACTAAGGAAGGGTGGAGTTCGCCGCAACACTCAAATAACGTTTTGAGCAGCGCAATTTTGTTTTTGCAACTAAGGTCACGTTTATTTTTAACTACCACTTCTGCAGAAACTTGGAACTTCCCTTTAGGAATGAAGTCAATTTTAACTATGCTTTTTTTATTTTTGCCAACATACTCAGCAATAAAAAAGTATCGATGATGTTCTTCATTATTTTCTTTAAACGTGAAGTGATCGAATTTGGAAAATGTAGAAAACATTTCTAATGCGTCAAGTAATCTATCCAAGAATTCATCTTGTTTATTGAAATCACGTACGCTCGAGTTCGGAAATTGCACTATTTTAGTCATTTCTCACACCATTACTTGCTGGAACGGTTCTAAGGGAAACGTTCGGTTTGGCACTTCATGAACATCCATCAACTCGACTGGGTAAGTAAAAGAAGTACATATTTGAGTAGCGAAAACATCGCATTCATTTTTACTGCATCCACCGAACTGGGTTCGTTCAACTTTGTCCCACTTGTTACCAAAGGGGCAAACGACATCTTTCTTGCGCCCCTTGTGTTGATAATGGTCACAGCTGATACACGCTTTAGGCATTGAAATTTTATCCATGGCGCACCTCGTTGGTTTTCATTACAACACTAGCAATGAGCGCGGTTGTTTCTTTGGCTTCTGGTTGAACGTTGGCTAAACCCATTTTGTTAATAACTGCATGTTGCGCTCTGGATATTTTCATCAAGTTGTCCAGGACACAATTAAGCGGGTTGTTATCAATAAAGGTAATAACATCATCAGATGATAAGGGTCCGTTTGCCTGTTCCCATAGGACCCGATTTTTTAGGCGCCATTTGTTTGGGTCTGACACTTTGATTTCAATGTAACCGACAACGTTTACACGTTCAGAGCCAACAGGTTTTTGATTTAACGAACGAGCACCTTTTTTGAACCATCCCGCTTCGCCACCGGTATTTAAACCCTTCATGCCTTTGTTCCAAGAGTCTTCACCTGGTACAAAGTGCCCAGTACGGCCGCTAAGTATTTTATGGTTACGAAGACAGGCCCTAATTGACTTGATATTCGCGTTGAATTTAGGAAACTCGTTGTTAAACGCTGCGGTTAACTCTTCCAAATTCATCGTTAAATAATGTTTTTGAAGAAATGTTAAATGTTCGTTTAAGTAACGTCGTGGTGTTCTGTTGCGACGAACCCCAGCTTTAATACCGTGATTATTAAGACACGCTTTAATTTGGCCCACAGTTTTCTTTTTACCGAACTTTTTATTAAAAGCTTCAGTTAGTTCTTTGGTGAACATATCCTTAAAGTTTTCTTCCAGAAACTGCAGCATAGCTTTGTTATAAACGCGACCTGACTTCATTATTTGGACTCCAGCATTTCTGGAACTTTCAATGTGCCGCCATGAGCAAATTCAACTCGGAACTTTTCGGCATCGAGAGCTAACCTGGCATTAGTAACAATATCTTTAGAGATACCGCTAACGGCCTTTGCACGTTCAATTTCTTCGATTAGCTTTTCACCTTCAAGATCTTCATCGTTCAAACGCTCGAGTTGCGCAAACAAGTGGTTATTCAAATCTATAAGTTTGTTTTTCATCACTCTTCTCCCTGTACTAAAAGCTCATTCCTGTCTACCAATCTAATACAGCAAGGCATGGACGTAGGTCGGAAAACAACGAACATAGAGCCTTTTGTATTACCGTTAATTTTCTTATTGGTAATGGGGTGGTAAAAACTCAGGCGACCACCGGTAACGATCCTAATTTCAGAAATATCTTGAATCGGCAGCCATTGGGCATCGAGCGTTGCCGGTACCAATAGAACTGTAGTAACCCCTTTTGCCTTTTCTTCGATTGCTTTCTGCATAAACTGCTTAATAAACCCGTTACCGTATGGCGGGTTTACCCAAACGGTGTAGTTTTTGCGAAGTAGCGGACCATAGAAGTCATCAATTTGCTGTTTCCAGTCCAACGCCAAGGCATCCATTTCTTTAGTAATGAATGGAGTGACTAAATTATTTAGTGCACTGGCCGCGGCATCTAGTTCGAAGTTGAACTCTTTATTTAGAGCATTAAATATTACCGGGTCAGTTCCCCAGCTGTTTTTCAAATCTGCATCTAAGTCAGAGCTAATTAGATCACTCATAAGAATATTCCTTTTGAAAACGAAGCGTTTCTAATGTCGTCTCAACTTGCAACGATTTAGAAGGTGTATAAGCCCCTTTACGTTTGCGCTTTGGCTTAGATGCTTCAACTTCTGAACGAAGACTAAAACTTCTATCGTTCACCTCTTTACGCCAATTTGCTGCTATACAGCCACAACTTTGAACCCGTCCGATATTGTATTTACGAATTTCACGTTCATTACCGCACTCGCATTCAGCGAGGTAATAGTTGTCTCCAAACGCATCTTTCTTCGCCAGTTTTTTGATAACTGTGAATTTGTGGTAGGTGTTACCGATGATAATAGACATTACGCAGCGCTCCTTTTGATACCGAGTGCGAGCTTCCAAAGGTCGGAAGACGCGTGTCCCGTAATTTTAAGAACACGAACGCGACGAGCTGGCAGGCCATCATCTTCGGTATTGTATTTATTGCTTAGTCGGATATTGCACAGGTAACCACTGGCCACGCGAGCTGAGACGTTTAACTCAGCAGCTAAATCAGCGGCGTTATAGAGCTTTCCGGTATTTTCCATGTGTTTTGCAGCAGTCATAGTGTCCATATCACACCACCCAATGGCTATGAGGTTTACGTAGAAGACGATCGAACGGGATATCGTCATCAAAATCAGGTAGGGGCTCTTTTGGCGCAGGTGATTGCGTGCCCTGGCTAAAGTGAGCCGGCATTTTACTCATTGGTTGTTGCTGTTGCGCCGGAGCTTGTTGTTGTGCCGGTTGTTGTGGTGCTTGCGCTGGTTGTTGGAAACTACCCGGTTGTCTACCACCTGCCTGCGAATTATCTGAACGACCACCTAACATTTGCATTTGGCCACCAAAATCAATAACTACTTCTGTAGTGTACTTATCGACACCCGTTGCTTGGTCCTGCCATTTACGAGTTTGAAGTTTGCCTTCAAAATAAACTTGTGAGCCTTTACGCAGATACTCACCGGCCACTTCTGCGAGTTTGCCGAATACAACAACGCGGTGCCATTCAGTTTTCTCCTGCATTTGACCGGTGTTTTTATCTTTCCAGCTTTCGTTTGTTGCTAAACTAATGTTTGCAACTGCGGTGCCGTTCGGCATAAATCGCACTTCTGGGTCTTGGCCTAGAGTACCGATTAAAATTACTTTGTTTACGCCTCTAGCCATTATGCTGCTTCCTTATTTTGTAAATATTCAGAGTAAGAAACCCATTTAAGCGAAACTTTATTTGTTTTTTTGGCACGCTTGATGGTTCCATCTTTGTTTAAAGCTGCTTGCTTGCATCTAATTTCTAAATCTCGATAAAGCCCGCTCTTTTCCATTTCTTTTTTAAGCTCTAAAACAAACTCTGGCGCGGACATTTCAGCGCTAACTTGTTTTAAACTCATATTTTGGAGAAGTCGGTTTGCTTCTTTTTCATAAAGCGCTTTTTGTTCATCTTCCGGCAGTTCGCGGTAAGACCGAGTGAATTTTGAGTTAGGGTTCGATAATTTTTTGTCTAGCTCCTTTTTGGCGAGCCGTAACGACATTCCAAAAACGGCAAACATTACGCTTCACTCCCATACTCAACTGCAAGATTGTTAAGTAGCTGGTTTAATTCACCGGCCATTAATGCAAAGTCAGCATCAAACTTGCCTACCGCATCATCTGTGTTGATATCGTCGTTTTGCTCTTTGATAACGTCGAGAAATTTAACTTGTTTAAAGTGTCCCTCGTCAGTTAAGTCGAATAAAACTTTGTTATCCCAACATAGAGATAAGCGTTCAACGTATTTGCCATTGGAGATATGAAGCTGAACTTCTTCCTCAGTTAAATCTAGGTTTTTAAGCTTGGCTTGGCTGGCTTCTTCATCAAGCGCTTTAAGGCTAATATTGTTAGCTAAAGTAAATGGCGCTGGTGTTGAGTTGTTTTTAACCCAATCAGTTAACGTAGCTAATAAATCTATTTCAGGTTTAAATGGTAAAACTGGAAGTGAGCCCAACGATTGACGTAAGAACGCTAGTAATGTTTCAGCTTTATTTGCTGAACTAGCATTAACAACAATTCGTTGGCCCTTGTAATCGATATAAGCAAACAACAAACTTTCTTTGGTAAATGCTTTCGGTAGTAACTGTTGAATAATTTCTTCTTTCAAAGTCATGCGTTCACTTCTGCCAATTTTTTGGCCACGATCGTCTTGAAGTAGAGAAACTTTCTCGTTTAACTCTTTGTTAACAACTGAGCTTGGTAATATTTTTTCTTCTGTTTTTAAGCAGATTAAAGCGTTACCACCAACAACATGAACAAGTGAAGTTGTACCAGGTATTGCAGAAGCCCAACCTTGTTTTGATGAATCCATAGAGCCACAAGGAACAAACGGACGCTGCTCTAAATCAGCTTGTATTTGCTCAACAGTAACGTTAAACGGTTTGGTGAATTGGTATGAAATTGCGTTTGTAAACCACATTATGCTGTTGCTCCTATTAACTTACCAAATTGAATGCCTGGTGAATAAACGACAGGGAGGAGTGAACTTCCTTGTTCTGTCTGAGAGTCGTTTAAAAGCTTGTGAATTTTTACTTTGCTCATGATCCGCTTGTAGGCATCATCAAAGTCGTTATTGGTGTTGTTGTCATAATTAAGATCAACAACTAAAATAGGTTCTTCATCTTTAAGGAAGACACTCACCACTGGACCAATAGCGGTAATGTTAAGTTTGTAAGCCGGTTGTACCTGGGCTTTAAGTTCGAATAGATCTTGGATTACTTGATCTTTGTGATTTTGTACTCTCATGTGATACTCTCCTGAGTGCTTTTTACCCTAACTGGAGTCTGCAAACGTAGGTTAGGGTGGTTAAGTAGGGCCACCAGCTGGTGGCCTTTTAATTAAACTATTCCGAATCCATCAAGATCTTTGCGACCTGACCTCGTAGTACGACTAGTTCGGGCGGTTCTATTGCTACGATAACTGCGTTCAACATCTTCATTGCATGCCGAAGTAACGCATAATAGAGCGGCTAGCATGTATCTGAGCACACCTTGTTGGATTGCGTTATTGACGGTTTCACGCATATTTTGAGTGCTAAATTTATAGCTCAGTTCGCTACATGCCCGTTTAACGGTAGAAAGGCCAACACCTAATTCCTTGGCGATCCGCTTTTGTGGTAAACCCTTGGCTACTAACAACAGAGTTCGCGCTTGTTGAGTAGGAAGGCGAGAAAACGGCTTCGCATCAACATGGATATTGTCTAACTGGTAGCCTCTATCTGTTCTGATTGTTTCCATAACTTAAACCTCATTTATAAACTTATGGTTTATAGTAAACCATTGGTTTATTGTTTTAGCAAGTTGGTTTAGTTACAAAAGTAAACTTTTGGTTTCTTGTTGTTGTTTTTAATAGGAATTTATTTTTAGAATTGTTGGTTTTTGATAGGGTGAAATGAATGGGGAGGAATTTCAGACCTAAACCATTATTCTGGTGATGGTCAAATAATACGATGGTTACCCTAAGTAATAATTAGGGTAGCGGTAGGAGTTGGTGATCTGCAGGCACAAAAAAGCCCCAGTTAAGGGGCTTTATCAACTAAAAAATTTTATGGACCAACAACTTCACTTTGAAAAGAAAGGTTTAATTTAAGCATAATCTGGCTCCTTAGTTAGATAAGTGTATCTTGATTTTTAACTATACTTTAGTAAATATGTTTCCTCAAGTTTTTTAGTATAACACTTTATAAGTTTAGCTTACATATTTTTATTGTGTATTTTCTTCAAATTTTGTTTTGGAAAATGTTAATGTGACTTTTTCTCCTGGTTCAACCTCGCCAGTTCCAAAGTTATGTACATCGCCAGCCTTTAAGTTTGTTAACTTTTCTTTATGCTTTTCTAGGTCAATGTTAAATCTTGATTTAACTTTATCCATAAAGCTTTTAGACACGGGAGAGTTTACTTTCAAATAAAGGTCGGTGCCGGTTTCATTCTTTATTTCGTAGTTTTGTGCTAACGTATATCTTACATTACTGGTATTTAGTGGCTTAGAAAGATCTTGCCACATCATTGTATGAATTAGATATGTGGCCGTGTCATATGGCGAGAGATCTAGTTTTAGAGTTCTACTAAATGTTTGAGTATCTTCGCCAGGTTTTAAAGTTATTGGGTGGTTAATAACGTCACACTTGTTATCCCTTTTGGAGGTGTGCTTGATTACTTTCATTTTAAGTACTTTAACAAGGTATTCTTCGTCAAAGTCTATATTGTCTGGTGTTATTGTATATCTTAACTCATCAGAGAACTGGTGGTTGTGATGGATGTTTTTAATATCACAATCCGTTTGCATCGAAAGATGAATGTAATTCCCACAATTAGAAATTTTATCAATGGTAATGACCCGTTGAGCAGATGGGCTTATACAAGCAAGGAACGATATTTTCTTTTGGAGGTACTGTCCCATATCAGAGTGCATGTCTATTTCTGGAAATAAATTTTGGATCTTCCGTTTATACTCTTCTTCTTTCGGATCTTTTAAACCCTTTAATCCAAGGACGGAGCTAATTAATAATAGAAATATGGCACTATCTAAAGTTGAAGATGCTACGGACAACCAGAAAGAAACCAGTTTCTCATCTGTTCTTTCCGGAAACCAGAGATCAAAAGTGGAATTTCCCACATACCAAGTATTCGACTTTATCATTACAAAAATCAGCCAAAACAAATACACTAAAACAGCGAGAATTAATAATTTAGTACTATGATTTTTAAGCCAATTCACAAAAACCTGAAACCCATTCTTAATTTCTTTTGCAAAAAGTATAAAGCAGAAAACAGACGGTATAAGAAAAATAATTAAATACACAATAATCGTCACGGCTAATCTGGCTTCTTCCATGGATACATCCTAGTCTAAATAAAGAAATTACATCAATACCGAGTACCAGAATACTCGACCAATAATATTTATCTCAGCCGCATCTTCTTTCGATAGCGTTTCATCTGGGTACTCGTCGATATTGAAACTCCTAATTCTTAAACCACCACCTGGTTTCCGAGTCAATGTTTTGACATACAACTCACCGTCCCACGATATAGCGTACATATCGCCATCTTTTACTTCAGTTTTGGATGTATCGATTCCAACGGTAGCGCCATCAGGAATAACCGGTTCCATGGAATTGCCACGAACGGTAACGCAAGCCGCGTTCGCTATTTCTACGCCTTGCCTTTTGAGTGTGTTTCTAGAAAATCTTAATTTGGGACCGTCATTTTGCAATTGAACAACTGAGCCATTCCCGGCTGATAATTCTACTTCCGTGTAAAAAGGCACTTCGACATCATCCTCGCTTAGTGGTGTTTTACTATCCCACGGGTCAAAAGTCCCCGCGTATTCTGCATTCGATTCCAATGCGGCGCTTACGTTTGGAGCTATATCTTTGCCTGTTAATAACCATGTAAGGGAAACACCTAGATGTTCTGAACAAAGCTCCAGTGATTTTCGGCTTATAGAGTTGGTTTTAAACCACTTACCCACCCCTTGAGGTGAAATGCCCACAGCTCGAGCAATTTCAGCTTTAGAAACCCCTTTGGTTTCCATTGATGACCACAGTCTGTCCGTAATTGAATTTTCTTTCATATCAGCACCATAAACCTAAGGTTTAGAATTTACTACATAAACTGGTTTACAATAAATAAACTAATGGTTTATATTGGTTTCCAATTTTTGGAGGATGTAATGACACCCGAATTTAAAACTTGTGTAGATGCAGCTGGTGGAACACAAAAACAGCTAGCAGAAGCTCTTGGTATTACAGAGCAAGCAATCGGTAAATGGAAAAATAAGAAAATCCCTGCTTCTCGTATTGTTGAGCTCGAGAACCTTTTGGGTGTTCCTCGTCAAGAATTGCGTCCAGATCTCTACGGTGAGCATGTCCCTTAGTTCCTTACTTGTTTTTCTTCTTTGCAATTATGAAGAAAACAAATTTTTTAAATACGCAGTTGAGTATGTGTGGATTTATACAGGGGTATTGAACTAGTGAACGAAAATATGAAAATGTCAGCTATTAATTTCGACAAGCGTTACGAAGGGCAAATCGTAGCTGGCCAGAAGACGACGACCGTTCGTTTAGGTCAGAAACCCTTCAAAATTGGTATTGCTGCGTTTCTGTTTGATAAGCGAGCTTCTAAATTGCTGGTGGAGATAACAGAAGTTCGTCAGTTGCGTTTTGGTTCATTAAGTAATGACGATGCTCGGGATGATGGTTTTAATTCGTTAGAGAGCCTTAGAGTCGCTTTATCTGAAATATATGGACGTCAAATTCATTGTGCTGATGTGATCACTCAAGTTCGGTTCGAGGTGACAGAATGAGACGTAGAATCGTTATTACAGGGTTACTGATACTCGTTCTGGTTGCGATCGATGAAAGCATTGCTGATCTCGCAATTAGCATTACAAACTCATACCAGGAACAACCGTTCATATTATCAGATACAGCGCTTTGCGCTAAAACACTATCTGATGATATCCCGCTTTGTGGAACAGACCCACCAACACGGGCCAGTAACGTTAATTTTGACACGAACCCGCAGTGTTTTGGGCACTGTTTGGGTTTCCGCAATACAAATTTTAGAAATTTCATTTATTAAAAATTAATTTTGTATTAGCCGAAGTCGCAAAAAAATTAAGACTAAGTTCGCGGCCCCGCCAGCGCAGAGTGGGGAACAGTTTATTCGCATGGTGATTGGCATAGGCAGTTAATAAGTCCTGTGTTGTTTACAAGAGGGTTTAGCAGCGCACTAGGCTTTATCAGTCACCAGCCGAATGAATTGAACTATCCGGAAACTCCGGACAGTTGGGCAAGGTTAAGGAACGTATGAAGTATTTTAATTTGGAAACATTTGTTGATGCTTGGTGTAGCCGAGATGTGTGGAGACTTATTTGGTTTCCGATGCTAACTGCGTTCGTTTTTCTCATTAGTTATTTTTTTAGTCATAGCAGTGAGCACACTCAAATAGACGGTAACACAAACAGGGGTAACGATTTGTTACTCCCTGCGGCTGGGGAACAAGCTTGTTATCAACATAAGAAAATAGAAAGTGAGATAAAGATATGAATGAAGGTTATTTAGATTAAGAGTTTAAGCGCGGCGTAGGAATAACCCCAAGCCGCAAACAATAAAAAACCCGTATCAAAGAGCGGCAACTCTAACGGGTTCAATATCGTAGGTGAAATAATGAAACACAATCAATTAATTGTCAATACTGGGGAAAGCAATGAGTAGAAAAGCAAACGATTGGGCATGGGGTTTAAACATTAAGCCAGCAAGCTTAAAGCTACTGCTATTGGCTTTGGCAGACAGAGCTGATGAAATACATAACTGCTTCCCCAGTATACAGCGCTTAGTAAAGGACACGAGCTTAAACGCTAAGACGGTTCAGAGTGGTTTAGCTGAGTTGTCTAAGCGTGGTTTGATCAATGACACGAGCGAACGTAAAGGGCCGACACGTCGGGTTAAAGTATGGCGTTTAAATATCCAGTCTAATGATCCCAAAAACGGTAATAATACCAAAATTGGGAATGTTACCGAAAACGGTACTATTTCAAGCAAGGCTAATGATCCCGAAATTGGTAATGTTCCCAAAAACGGGAAGATTACCGAAAACGGTATTTTGAATGATCCCAATTTCGGTACTTTGAATGATCCCGAAAACGGTATTTTGAATGATCCCGAAAACGGGATCCAGAACCAGTCATTAGAACCAACCATAGAACCACCCATAGAACCTAAAGCAAAACCGAACAAGTTCGTTTTGCCGAATTGGGTCGATAAAAACCTTTGGAAAGATTTCTTAGAGCATCGAAAGAAATTACGTAAACCGATGACGAACCGAGCTCAAGAACTCATCATTTCCGATTTGGAGAAACTCACCGAGAAGGGCTACTGCGCAACCAAGTTGGTTGAGTACTCGATTAAGCTAGGTTGGCAAGGAATATTCGAACCACAGAACCAAGACCGCCAATCGTGTCTAGTATCGGATTTTCAGCCAGTTGCTGAAACTCACTTTGATCCAAACATGGAGTTTTAATCATGAGCCAATTAACTTCGACACAGCAAAAAATTAAGTTTCTTGAAGAACACATGTACCGCCAGTTCTGTTTGAAATGGGCTAGCTTCACAACGAATATCGATCGTTTTGGCAAAGACGTCATCCTTGGAGATTACGCAGCAGCATTCGCGGGACGTGGGTACGTTGCCTCGCAAATCAAACATGCCATCGAACAAGCGTTAAAGGGAAAATACTGTCCAGACCCAAAATCATTGCAGCAAATGGTTGAATCATTGGCCCGTGTAGAGCGAGAGATAGAAAACCCAAAGGTAAATAACCGGCAATACACTCAACAAGAACGAGCGCGCCACCGAGCAACGATGAAGATTTTACTGCAGAAAACTCCGGATATCATCGATGTTATCCGCGAAACAGGGCCCGATCTGAGGAAAAACCCCCAAAACGCTCGTAACTTGGTGACCAGTTACATCGACACGCTAACCGAAACAATCGCAGAAGGACAAATCTAGTGGAAAAGTTACAGCCACACGAAATATTATTACTATCACTCGTTGAAGAAAAAGCGCCTGTCGATATTGACGAGATCAATATCGAATATTCTGATAACCCTGCAAACACGATGCATGATATCGGTTATTTGATTAATCATGGCTTCATCAAAAAAGTTAAAAAACACTATTCGCTAACCGGCAAAGGTGAAACATTTTTGAAAAACTGGAAAAGTGAAGTCGTTCCTGTCAAAGGCACTGACCCAAATTTCACAGGTTTAGTCGAGACGGTCGTAGAACCTACGAGTGGGTTTAACTCAGCTATTAAAACGGCGCTATCTGACTTGGAAATGCAACTGGCCATGGAGCCGGTCGACATTCAGCCAGTCGATTGGTTTGACATGAAATGTAATGTCATTGACCGTTTATCTGATCTACTCGACCCGTCTATCAGTTCAGTTTTAATTGATATCAAGACGGACTTAATGCGTCTTCAAGAAAAGGCAGCGTAATCGATGGCTGAGAATCTAATTGCCGGTACCGTAAGTGAAATCGATAAATTAGCTGGTGGACCGTTATCATTAACAGTCGTTGTTGATGAAGATTATGTTCAAGTCGCTAGAACACTACTATCTGGTAATCGTGTACCTGTCGTCGTTGCTCGTTTGATGAATCAACCAGACGAGAAATGGGTGGCGCAGGAACAGAAGCCGGGCGGTAAATTGCGGGTTGTTAGTAAAAAATTACGCGAGAGCGCTCGGGGCCGTGAGTGCCAGATTAGAATACCTGGTGTTTGTAATTATGACACCGATACAACGGTATTGGCTCATGTGGGTAAAAACTCAGGCATGGGTATGAAAGCGCATGACATCGAATCAGCGCATGGTTGTAGCGATTGCCATGGAGTTTTGGACGGGCAGATACAAAGTCGATTCAGCAACCAAGAATTAAGATTGTTTGGTTATGAAGCTGCGGAACGTACCCGCGCAATATTTCTTGAGCTCGATTTACTCAGAGTGAAAAAATAATGATTACATTGAATCTCCCTTACCCGCCAACTGTAAATCATTATTACGGCAACGCCGTTGGTGGGCGTAAATTTATTAAGGCACCTGGTCGTAAATATCGCAATGATGTTCGAATTGAAGTACTCAGTAAGCGGTTAGATAAAAAAATCGAAGGGCCCATTAAAGTATCAATATTAGCGTTCGTGCCAGATAACCGAAAGCGCGATCTAGACAATATTAACAAGTCACTACTGGATGCAATGCAACATGCTGGTGTGTATGTCGACGACACTCAGATCGTCGACATACGTTCTGTTAAGAAACCGGTTATTAAAAATGGTCGTGTCGTCGTTAATATTGAACCATACGCGAAAACGGACACTGACGAACTGGAAAGGAAATTGGGGGAGGTTATTAACGTAGACGATTGGGAACGACTCTATGTGTTTACACCAGAAGCAGAGTTCACCCAGAAATTAATAGAATTATCGATAGCGTACAAAATTTAAGTTTAATCAACAGGAGCTGCGGCCATGAAGACAAAACAAATTTGGACTTATAGAAACGGTAAATGTATTGGTGTTCGCAGTGGTGTTGTTGTTAAAGGGAAATCGAATAATGCAGATTGATACGTCGCAGCCAATTGAAGAACTATTGTTCGCCTGGGGCCGTTGGGCTGTCAGTTGTAATGCAAAGTCCGAAGCCGGTTGTTATTCAATTCAACCTTTTGTTGTAAAGAAGGGCGGAACATTACCCCCAATCGATGACGAGACTTTATTTGCAGTAGATAAAGCAATTGCTACGTTATTTCATAAAGATAAGCAGTTGCTGCAAATATATGAAGACCGTTTTCAATATGGACGTTCTCTGCGTGACCTGACCAAGCTATACAATAAGCGCGCAAACATATGTGTTGAGCTAAAGTTACCGAATAATAGACATTGGTCCCCTAACTACATTAAACAATTAGTCGATATATCTGCTGCTAAATTAGAGGGATATTTGGTGGCGCAAAGGATTTATTAAATAACTAAAAAGCACCAATTAAGGTGCTTTTCATACGCGAGTATTATGTTAGCTCTGCTACTCTATCCATTGCTTCAGTAAATTTCTTTTCAGTATCATTCGTCCACTTAAATCGGGATAGCCCAGGAACTGGAGCAGAAGCTATCGCCTGTCCGGTTTTCAGTGCTTTTTTCATATCGCTGTAAAGTGGATGGTCTTGAACTTTTAAACCAACGTCGGTTGGTGTATTTGCTTGTTTTGTCATGACTCTTCCTCTCTTTATTAATCCGTTAACTATTTTTCCATAATCATACGTTGCTGGCTCCAAATTATTCTGTGTAGTATCAAAGTTTAAAAACTTAACTTCGGAACCAGTGTAATAATCTTCTTTTGAAGCCTCTTTAACCGCACTTATTGCGCACCCCGTGTTCAGCAGGTGACTCGCAGCATGAATTCCACCAGACCCTGCCGCGAAGGCTTTAATGACATTAGTTTGAAGGCAAAAGAGTGCATTCTTTTGCCCTGCATCAAAAATCACATCATTATTGACTAAATCTACTATTGCTAAATTAACTGCATTTTCACCTAATGCATTATCAGTTATCGGTCTGGTTGTAGGGTTTCGATCGTTCATCCACCACTCCTTCCATTTTGCTATTAATGTACCATCGCCAGCAGTTAGCAAAGCTGCCTTACCAACAATACATATCTTGTCGAAAGTTGTATCATCACAATACAAAATGAGCTCATTTCCATCATTTAAGGGAAATATTGCTGACCACCTTGTGTCCGCAGTAATAATACCGTTCTCTAAGTCACATACTGTTGTAGTCACATACATCCTTATAATTGTGCTAGTTAATTGCCGCGCGATAGTAATCTAAATATAGCTGAAATCAAGCCGTTTATAAGTATATTTTCAATATAATTTAAAATTAAATGTATAAACGCTATATATTTTTTATATAGTTTTTTACAAACAAATCAATGGCGTATGTCTTACGTGTTGTAGGATATTGACCTTTTTTATACAGTAGTTTTTCCTATAACGCTTGTGTTATATGGAGTTTTTATACAGTTAATATAATTAACACTTGCATGCTGTACGGACATACAGTAGTATTTTTCATGTAGGGTGTCGATTTTTGCGATTAAAGGTCGCTCACCTTGGTTCCTCTTCCCTATGTAGTTGTTTTAGCCCAGTCATTGCACTGGGCTTTTTTATTGGGAATATGTGATTGAAACGTATCCCGCATATGGCCGTTGGGCAGGGATTAGTTCAGATTGGCAACCTGTTAATTCATAAGTCAGCCTCATTCTACTATCGTGCTAAAACCCCGACTATATGTTGGGGTTTTTTATTTCCGGTGCTTAACAATGATAATGAACTTAACAGAACAACTTAAAGAACATGAAGGGTTTCGCGGCGTTCCTTATCTTTGCACGTCGGGTAAAACTACAATCGGTTACGGCCGAAATCTAGATGCTAATCCAATCACTGAATCAGAAGCAGAGCTGCTATTGGTGAACGACATTAAAAACATTCAATCAGCGGTTAAGCGAGCAATTAAGTTAGATGGGCATAATGGCCCACGCCAAGCTGTGATAATCAACATGGCATTTAATATTGGTATTACTGGACTATTACGATTTAAAAAGATGCTAAGCGCATTTGATAAGCATCTTTACAGTGTTGCAGCACATGAGATGTTGAATAGTAAATGGGCTAGACAGGTTGGGGCTCGTGCTGAGCAATTGGCGTTACAAATGCAGTCAGGTGAGTGGTCGTAATGGATTTTGAATTTCTCAAAACATTATTTTCTTTTGTCAGTGTAGTACTGCTGCCGCTCATCTATTTTCTATTTCAACGCTCAGAAAAAGCATTTAACAAATCATTAGCAGTCGAACAGGAGCTGAACGCTCATCAGTTCATGGTTGCGCGTGAGTATGTCACGAAAGAAGATCTCAAAGACCACCTCATTCGCATTGAGAAAACTCTGGATGAGCTGAAAGTAATGCTCACTAATCAACGATGAGTTTCTTGTTATCACTAATAACACGTCATATCACAATCAAAGTAAGTGAGTATTTAATCATGGAATCTATCAAAGCATTCATTAAAACCAAAAAAGGCAAGGCCCTTCTTGTTGCAGTTATTGCAGGTGCAGCTGGTGTGACGTTACCGCCTGAGGCTATCGACGCAATCGTTCTATTGTTTGGATTGGCTGGCGTCTAGCATGGCTAAAGCTACTATCACAATCAAATTCAGATGGTGGCTCAAGCCTTACTTACGCACATTACAGTTTGTTGCGTATGCGACGGGACAAGTCCCCGACATAGATAAAGTGACAGCCGCAATTGTGAAAGCGATGTATACAGATGCCGTCAAGACCAGGTAAGGCATGTCGAAAACACAATTGTTCAGCGGTAGTACGCGAACGAAAGTGGCAGGGCTTTTGTGAATTACACAAAGATGAGTCTGGTTGGTTTAATAACGAGAAATTAAAAGGTAATAGGCATCAACGTGGTTATGGTCGCAGATGGGAAATTGATCGTCGCGATGCGTTGAGAAGAGACAAAGGTTTGTGTGTTGTCTGCAGAAATAACGGGCGAACCACAGCGGCAACTCAGGTCGACCACATCGTTCCTAAAGAACATGGTGGAACAGATGATCAAAGTAACTTGCAAAGCATCTGTGATTGCTGCCACTTGCGCAAAACTGCTACTGAATCCCATGGGAGGGGCGGTCAAAATCTCTAGAGCCTTTTGCTAAAGTACCGCCGCCTAAGTTTAATTTACACGTCCGCAACTTCGAAACTTTTTTTTGGAAACATTATGGCAACCCCAAAACCTACGCCGACAGCGTTGAAACTGGTGAAGGGGAACCCTGGCAAACGCCCGATCAATATCAAAGAGCCGAAGCCGAAACGAGGGGTTCCAAAATGCCCTTCACATATTGATGCAAAAGCAAAAACAGCATGGAAGAAATTATGTCAACGTCTTGATGATATGGGCGTTCTAACATTAGCTGACGAATACGCTTTAGAAATACTTGTTTCAATTTATGCACGTATTCGCGACTTGCAAAAAGTGATTAAGGGCTACGGCAAAACGACATACATTACGTTGAGTACTCAAGGCGATGAAGTTGTTAAAGCGTATCCTGAAGTGTCGCAATTAGAAAAGGCAGAAAGTCTGTTCAGGAGTTACTTAACCGAATTTGGTTTAACGCCTAGCGCTCGCGCCAAACTTCAAACTGAAGATAAAGACGAAGGTGACGATCCACTAGATAAATACGGTGTCTAATGGCGACGTTAGAGTCGGCCTGTCAATACGCAGATGACGTATTAGCAGGGGAAGTTGTTGCATGTAAATGGGTTCGTGCTGCTTGCCAACGGTTTATTGATGATCTTGGCAAAGATGATTGGATATTCGATGTTGATAAAGCAAATCGAATTCTTGAATTTTTTCCTGATTTTATTCGTCACGTTAAGGGCCGATTAGCCGGCGAACCTTACGAATTATCAGATTGGGAAGCGTTTATTCTCATTAACCTATTCGGTTGGGTTGATAAGAATGGACGCAGAAGATTTAGAACAGCTTACATAGAAGTTGCTCGGAAAAACTCAAAATCTACGTTTTGTTCTGGCATAGCGTTGTTTATGACAGCGTTTGATCTGGAAGGTGGTGCCGAAGTATATAGCGCTGGAACCACTCGCGACCAAGCAAGAATTGTCTTTGGTGACGCGCAGAACATGATCAAGAAGTCCGCACCGTTAAAACGAGTGTTCGGAGTTCACAAACTTAATATTCATCATGAAAAATCAGCATCTAAGTTCGAGCCGCTATCTAGTGACGCTCAAACATTAGATGGTTTGAACGTACATTGTGCCATTCTCGATGAAGTACACGCTCACAAAAACCGTGAAGTATGGGACGTTGTTGAAACAGCAACCGGTGCCCGTGAACAACCTCTCATTTTAGCAATTACAACTGCTGGCTTTAATAAGCAAGGCGTTGGTTATGAACAACGCGAATATGTAACGAAGATCTTAGATAAGGTTGTCGATGATGACACCTACTTTGGGATCATATTTACGATAGATGAAGACGACGATCCATTTGATGAGCGTTGTTGGATTAAAGCAAATCCCAACTTGGGGCGTTCTAAAAAACTTGATGACCTTCAACGGTTAGCCAAGAAAGCGCAGGAAATGCCTGCGGCTCGGAACAACTTTCTAACTAAACATCTTAATGTTTGGGTAAACGCTGAAACTGCATGGCTGGACATGGCCAAATGGGATGCGTTGCAATTCAGAGAAGATCTAGATCACCTTAAAACATTGCCGTGTTTTATCGGATTGGACCTTGCAAACAAACTTGATGTCGCAGCTGTTGTTGCAGCATTCCCTGATGAAGAGTTTGTTCACGTGTTTTGCAAGTTTTACTTACCTGAAAATACGATTTATACGAAGTCACGCACCATTGGGAACTTATATCAGACGTGGTCTGATCAAGGATATCTAACTCTTACTGAGGGCGACATCATTGATCACGATTACATCGAGTATGACATTCGCCAAATGCTGGATGATTTTCAAGTTAAAGCAGTTGGGTTTGATCCATGGGGTTCCACTCAGCTTTCAATAAAATTGGAAGAGGAAGGGGCGCCGATGGTCGAAATTCCTCAGACAGTCAAAAATTTATCGGAAGCTATGAAAGAAGTTGAAGCTCGTGTAATAGCGGGAACACTTCGAAAAGACAAGAACCCGATGATGGACTGGATGGCCTCAAACATTGTCGTGAAACTCGACAGAAACGAAAACTATTTTCCAAACAAAGAGCATCCCGACAACAAAATTGACGGAATGGTCGCTTTGTTTATGGCAGTTAATCGCTGGCTTACTCAGCAAGATGACATTCACCAACCAATGATTAGAAGACTTTAATGGGTTTATTCTCAAAATTTTTTAAAAAAGATGCTGAAATCATCGATACACCTGAAAAGTTAGCGAATGTTTTGGGTGCTTGGTATGACACAAGTTCAGGTATTGAAATAACACCAGGTAATGCGCTTCAAATTGCAACGGTTTATCAGTGCATAAAAGTTCTGGCCGAATCAGTAGGAATGTTGCCAATTTCTCTGATGCGAGAAGTAAACGATACAAAAGTAAAAGCCACGGATCACGCACTTTTTGAAATACTTTATACGGCACCAAATGACTACATGACCGCCCAAGAGTTCAAAGAACTCATCGTTGCGCATCTTTGCCTTCGGGGAAATCATTATTCATATATAAACCGTGTTGGTGGTCGAATTGCTGAGTTATTGCCATTAGCACCAGGTGCTGTTACTCCAAAATTGTTAGGGGGTGCCGAAGTCGAATATAAGGTCAATTTTGCAAATGGAACTGTTCAAACGCTTGGCCCAAATGAAATTTTCCACGTCAAGCTAATGACTATAGACGGCGTTACTGGTTTAAGCCCAATCGCCCAAGGTCGACATACAATTGGGCTTGCAAAAGCGACTGAAATCCATGGTTCCGCCTTGTTCAAAAATGGAGCACAGCCAAGTGGTGGGTTCAAAACTGAAAAAACGTTAAGCGATGATCAGTACAACAGGTTAAAAAGCAGTCTTACTGAAAAAGAAGGTACTGAAAATTCATTCAAACCGTTGATCTTAGAAGGGGGGTTGGATTGGGTGAGTGTTGCAGTTACACCGCAAGACGCTCAGTACCTAGAAACCCGAAAATTTCAACGCAGTGACATTTGCGGATTGTTTCGAGTACCGCCCCACAAAATCGGTGATTTAGAAAAGGCCACTTTCTCTAATATTGAGCATCAAGGTCTTGAGTTTGTAACAGATTCATTAATGCCGTTGCTAACACGAATTGAAAACCGTGTTCGACTCCAACTTCTAACAAAAGACGAACGTAAAACGCTATTCGCCAAGTTTAACGCCAATGCATTATTACGCGGCGACATGAAAGCTCGAGCTGATTTTTACACCAAAATGTTACAGAACGGTGCTATGTCACCGAACGAAATACGTGCCAAAGAAGACATGAATCCACGCGAAGGTGGTGACATATTCCTAACGCCATTAAATATGGCAATTAATGGTAAACCGCAGGAAGAAGACAATGAAAACGAAAAGTAGACTCGATATTCCATTCAAAATTAAATCTGTGTCTGAAACAGGCGAATTTGAAGGGTATGGTTCCATTTTCGGTAATAAAGATTCATACAGCGATATCGTTGTAAAAGGCGCGTTTGAAAAGTCACTGAAATCTCATTCTGAAAAAGAAACACTTCCAGCCATGCTTTGGCAGCACAAAATGGATGAGCCAATTGGCATTTATACTGAGATGAAAGAAGACGAGACTGGTCTTTTTGTTAAGGGGCGCTTGCTCATAGAAGATGATCCACTTGCTAAACGTGCTCACGCCCACTTAAAAGCCGGTTCAATAACTGGTTTATCAATTGGCTATGTTCTCGAAGATTATGAATATGACAAAGAGAAAGGCGGTTGGTTACTAAAAGAAATCGACTTATGGGAAATATCACTTGTTACTTTCCCTGCAAATGAAGAAGCAAGAATTTCAGATGTAAAATCGGCGCTAATGAGCGACGAACTGCCTCAACCAAGCCTAGTTGAGAAGTGCCTGCGCGACGTAGGTTTTTCACGCAAACAATCTAAAGCTTTTATGGCGGACGGTTATAAGGCTCTGCGCGACGCAGAAGAAAACGAAGACGAGGTTCGGGATTCTCTCGAGTCTTTAAAATCAATATTTAAAAAATAGGTTATTACCATGGCTTTAGAAAAGAAAGATATCGACCTGGTCGCACAGGAGCTGAAAGGCACGTTCGACGAGTTCACGAAAAAAAATGATCAGCGCTTAAACGCTATCGAATCAGAAAAAGGTGCATTGGCCGGTTCAGTTGAAACGCTTAACGAAAAGCTAAGCGAATTCGACAATATTAAATCGAATCTTGAAGATTTAATGAAAAAGCAAAACCGCCCTGGTTCTACTTCTCAAGATCAAGAAGAGTATAAATCAGCATTCGGTAAGTTCGTCCGAAAAGGCGACTCAACTGAGTTAGAAACCAAAGATGTTAATGTTGGCACTGACTCTGACGGTGGTTTTGCAGTACCGGAAGAGCTGGATCGAAATATTCTACAATTGGAACGTGATATGTCTCCAATGCGCCAATTATGCTCATCAATAATGGTTGGTTCAGACGAATACAAGCGTCTAGTTAACCTTGGTGGTGCAGCTTCTGGTTGGGTTGGTGAAGACGATGCGCGTCCAAAAACCGATGCGCCAACATTAGCATCAATCGCAGCGTTTATGGGTGAAATTTACGCTAACCCAGCAGCTACTCAGAAATCTCTTGATGACATCTATTTCAATGTTGAAACATGGTTACAAGAAGAAATAGCTCGTGAATTTGCAGAAAAAGAAGGTTTAGCGTTCTTGACTGGTGATGGTTCGGGCAAGCCAAAAGGTTTAATGGCGTACACAATGACTGCAGAAGCCGATAGTGCTCGCGCTTTTGGAAGTTTCCAATATGTAGAGTCTGCAACAGCCAGCACGTTTGATGGTGACGACTTAATCAAGTTAGTTTACTCATTGAAGCAAGCATACCGCCGCACTTCATCATGGATGACGAATAGCCAAACGGTTTTGGCCGCACGAATGCTGAAAGACGATCAAGAAAATTATTTATGGCAACCGGGCTTGCAAGCTGATCAACCGTCATTATTACTTGGTCGTCCGATCGCTGAAAATGAAGATATGCCTGCTGTTGCAGATAATGCAAACGCGTTAGCATTCGGTGATTTCCGCCGTGGCTATACTATCGTTGACCGCATCGGCACTCGTATGTTGCGTGACCCGTATACCAACAAACCAAACGTCCAGTTCTACACAACTCGTCGTACTGGTGGTATGGCAACGGATACGCAAGCCATTAAATTCTTAAAAGTAAAAGCTGCAGAATAAGCATTTATTTTAAGGTTTTATTAACAAGCCCAGCCTAGTGCTGGGCTTTTTATTAGGTGAGTAAAATGGGTAAGTTAACGAAAGATATTACGTATTCAGTGAATGGTTTTACCGTTGAAACTTTTAAAGCCGGTGAATATGACGAATTGCCGCAAGGCGTGATCAATTCAGCTAAAGCGAAAGAAGCGCTGGAAGGTGAAATTAAGGCAATTAAAGTTGATGTTCAAAGCAAAGATGAAAGTCCGGAGTTAATTGAACAAATTAAAGTATTGGCAGGCGCTAACGCAGATTTAGAAGCTGCACTGAAAGCATCTCAAGATGAAAACAGCAAGCTTGTAAAAAAAGTGGCTGCGTTAGAAAAGAAAGTTAAGGGTTAGTATCAAATGATCACACTTGAAGCGGCAAAACAGCATTTGTTGATGGAAGACGATGATAGTGACGAATCTAGAATATTGACCTTGATCCCAGTTGCTCAATCGGCAGTTCAAAACTACATAAATCGAAAAATTTATGCAGATAGTGAAGTGTTGGCCGCAGCTGATGACGAAACTGGAATAGTAGCGTCAGAAGACATAATTCATGCAATTAAGTTGTTTCTGACGCACTTTTACGAATATCCTTCTATATCTAGTGAAATGACGGTTAAATCTGTTCCAAACCTGCAGTATTTACTAGATTCTTATCGGTTGATAAACGTCTAATGATCGATCAGCTTAAAGAAAAATTGGAGCTACTACAGTACAAAACCTACGAAAGTTCCTTGGGTGATTCGTTAGATTTATTACCAGTTGGTAATACTCGAGCAAAAGTGAAAATTATTCAGTCTGAACATGAAGAGTCCGGTGGAACTGAGTTAAAAAACGTCGTTATAGAAATAACCTGCAGATTTAACACTAAACTGCGGCAAATTAGCCATGTCAGATGGTGTAGTCAAATTTACAACTTGGGGCCTGTACCTTCACCAGGATTTCGAAAAAGGTATGTGACCTTTAGAGCAAAACTCCATGAAGTTTGATTTTGATGTCGAAGGCCTCAAAAACCTTGAAACAGCCTTGGAAAATTTGAATTTAGCAGTACAAAACCGAGTTCTACGTAAGGCTGTTCGTGAAGCTAGTAAACCTATAAAACGGGATGTTGAAGCTAGAATTTCTAATCAAGGTTTGATAGATACAGGCGCATTGGTCAATGACGTAAAGGTACGTGTCACCACCGACAAAAAAAACAAGCAGGTGTTTGATGTTGGAGCTAAGGTCGGATTTGGCAAGGCTAGCGCGTATAAAGCTTATTGGCTTGAGTTTGGTGTTGAGCCACACATATTAAACCCGAATGCTAGGCGGGCAGATGGAAGTAGAGTTGATTTTGTCCTAATGCACCCGGGATTCGAACCTAAGCCAATACTTCAGCCCAGCCTTGAAGAAAACAATGATGAAGTGGTGTCAATTGCGAAATCGGTATTGGCTGCATCTATTCAAAGGGCGATCAAATGATTCAAGAAGCGTTAGTTACAGCTGTTAAAGAGCTAATTGATTTCAAAACAAAATTCCCCGGTGGAATGCATGTTTCTGTATTACCGAGTATCTCTACAACACCTGGTATTAGTTATAGGCTGATCTCTGACCGCAAGTTTTCAACAGCGTTAAATACAACAAAGGACCGCATTGCGAACGTTCAATTGAATGTAATTTCATCGAGTTACTTAACCGCCTTGAAGCTTAGTAGTGAACTTGAAAACCACTTGGAGCAAGTGTCAGGTGAGAGAGACGGTATTAAAATCGCATTGATTGAGCTAGATAGTTCAGTTGATGACATCAATTCAACGCCTAGCGTTGTAAGAATTATTAACAAATTTACGATCTATTATTCAAAGGGGTAATTTTATGGAAATGCCAGACGGTACAATTTTTAAAATTAGTGATGGTGGAGAAACACCAACATTTATAGAAGTAAAAGGCTTTGACGATGTCGATGGCGAAGTTGGTTCGAAAGGCCAATTAGTTAAAGCTGGGACACTATCTGACACTGAAGAAAAATACGGAGCTAGCTCTTTTAAAGATGGTGGCGAACGTAATTTTAAGTTTAGAGCCGAAGCTGATGATGCAGGCCAGATTGAACTAAAATCAGTATGTGAATCTCAGGAGGAGCGAGATTGTCAAATCATACTTCCAAATGGCAAGCAGTGGGATATTACAGTTCAATTTGCGGGATGGACTTATGGCCAGCCAAGCAAAAACACGCCAATGCAGATCATTGCCTTGGGTGGTGTGAACAAAGATAACGGTATAAACACAACAACATAAGTGAATGACGATGAATTTACGCGATAAAATATTATCCCAACCGACTCCAACAATGGATAAGGTTCATGTCAAAGCGTGGAACGTTGACGTTTTCATTAAGCCATTGACCATTAAAGAACATGAAGAGTGGGAAAGCTTGGCTTTTAGTAAGAATGGCAAACGATCGGAAAACGTTTCCTTAAAAGCTTCACTTGTCATTGCGTGCGCACATGACGAATCAGGCACTAAAATTTTCACGAATGATGATATCGGGTCATTAAGTGAATTATATGCAGAGCCGATCAATAAGTTATTTGCAAAATGCTCTGAGTTAAACGGCTTAACAGATAACGATGTGAAGGAACTTGAGGGAAACTAAAGGAAGATAGGCAAAGGCAAAGTTTTATTGCTTTTGCTCTATCGATAAACAGACTCCCTTCGGAACTAGAAAATACACTAAGTTATAAAGAATTTATTGAAATCTGTTTGTTTAAAAATTTGATGGTTTCTGGGGATCAGCCTCGTCAGCCAACGAATAACGAAGCAGAACTTTATTTGGACGAATTATTCAATGGCAACGCTCGCAAGTCTTAATGTCTTTTTAGGTTTGAACAGTGCAACTTTCCGTCGTGGGTTAGAGGCGTCTCAAAAAGACTTTAAAACATTTACTAAAAACGCAACTCAAGGCGCAAAGGTAGTTGCTTCTACGGTGGCGAAAGTTGGGGCCGCAGCCACAGCTACCGCAACCGTTATCGCATATGCATCTAATCGCACAATAAACTCGTTGGTTGAAATGCGTAGAGAAGCGAGCAATGTAGGTGTTGCTGTAGAAAAGTGGCAAGAATACGCTTATGCGGCTAAAAACGCCGGGTTAGAGTCAGATAATTTAAAAGATGTAATAAAAGATCTTAATGCCAAAATCACCGATGCCGCATTAACTGGTGGCGGTGCAATGATTGATTTCTTTCAAAGAACTAATCAGAGTGCGGCTGAATGGGCCCAGCTAGATCCAGCGTCTCAGTTTGAACAATTTGTTACTGAAATAAATAAGCTTCCTGAATCTGAAGCGCGTTTCTTTTTGGATGAAGTTAATGATTCCGCTGCTGAGATGTTTGATACGCTGGTGACTTCCAAAGGTGAATTTTTTAACAATGCAAAAGAGGCAAGGCAATTAGGCTTAGTGCTCAGCAGTGAGGTTCTTGATAGTGTGAAAAGCTCGCAAGAACAAATAACAAAACTTTCCAGCCAATTAGGTGCGATGTGGGATAGCACTGTTGCTGCTGCAGCTCCGGCGATTACGGAAATAACCAAAGGGATCAAGGATTGGATTAACGAAACGGCCACCGCGCGAGGAGGTTTTTTTAACCTAGGTAAGACTATTGCTGTTTCGACAGTTGAAGGCGTTGTTGTATCAATTCAAGCGGTTGAGTCGTTGGCTCAGTTTACCGAAGGCGTTGTTTTGCGCCTTCAAAAATTAAGCAAGACAGGTATTTTTTCTGGGCTTTCGGATTCCAACCGTGAAAAGTTAATTAAAGCGCGAGAACTCTGGATTGATATCAATGACGCTTATGAAAAGCAGTCTAATCATGTTAATGGATTAAACAAAGGTACCTCTCAGTATTTTGAAGAGCTTTCAAAATTAGGGAATCTAGGTAGCCAACTGTCAGCATTAGAGGGGTATTTCGATTCTGTTGGGTACAGTGGTGTTACTAGTTTCGCGGGAATCATAAATTCATTAAAAGAAGCGCAAGAAAAAATAAAACAATTCAAAGATGATTTTGAAACAGCCAATAAAGCAGTGAAAGAAAGTAGCTCAGTGACCACAAAGGCCGTCGCAGATGATTGGAAGTTTCTAACAGATCATATTAAAGAGCAGACTATCAATTGGGAAAATGTAACTACCAATGCCTATGACAACATACAAGGTCAATTGAGTAACAATATTTCAACGGCGATTGTCGAACATCAAAGTCTGAGTGAAGCTATGAAAGCAAGTTTCAAAAGTGCGACCACATCTATAATTGCCGATATTATCAAAATGGGAATTCAACGTGTCACAACGCATCTGTTTGCAACGACCGCAGAAGAGACAATTAACACAGGCGCTAAAGCTAAGCGAATTGCTGAGTCTGTTGCGGAAAGTGCTGTTATTACATCTACCATGACCCCAGCTGCCAGTGTAACATCATTGGCAACAGGTGGCACAAACGCTATTGGCGCGACAATAGCGGTGTCCGCTTTTATGGCTTTTATTTTGTCTAAAATAGCTGGTGCTCGAGAAAAAGGTGGGTATACACGGGGTGGCCTGCCATATTTAGTTGGTGAACGGGGTCCTGAATTATTTGTGCCTGGTGCTTCTGGGCAGATAACCAATAATGATAATTTAAAGAAAGTTATAGGCTCAGAATCTAGTAACGACGCGGTTACAGTTACGAATAATTATTATGGTATCGGTGATAGTATGGAAAATGTAACTAAGTTTAGCCGTAAAAATGCTAATAAGATTAAGCACAATTTACGTCCAGTTTGATTGCCGGCATAGTATTGTTGTTATATATTTATCCTTTCACTAAAAAGGAAGATTTATGAAATTAGTAATTATTTTTATTGCGTTGGTGTTATCTGGATGTGGCGCGACGAGTTCTAACACTGTGCCTGCTAAGATGGCAGTTATACCTGTCGAAGAATTGAAGTGTGTCGAATGTAGGCCTCTACAATCCAAATATCATGCTGAACTAGTAAATATTGCATCCAATACCCCTTATTCAATGGGGGTTAAATCTCTTGGTTTTAGAGAGAGAAAAGGGCTGGAATATATATCTATTGATCTGATTGGTTCTCGTTATAATACAATTCAAACAACAACAATATCTAGGTTATCAAACGAGGTTTTTTCCAAATATAGCGACATGACAAAAAGGTTATTAAATACTCCATTCAAAGATGATATTGATGGTGTGTTTTTAGCTATTTTGGTCACCTCAAATAATTTTGTTTCTGACCCTTACCCTAGAGATTTAAACAACGAAATAATTGAGATTTATTCTAGTAAAGAATCACTAACGAAATTCCACGATGGTGACATTACGTTACAGGATGCTCTTGATCAATCTCAAATATTTGTTAACGGACAACGAATGAATTTCGAATTGAAAATGATTTAGTCAAGGAAGTACGTATGGATCCACAGCAAGATGGCCCAATAATTTTAGGTATCTTAATAGCCATCATTGTATTCTTTTTGGCTCGAGAATTTTTTTGTTGGTATTTTAAAATAAATAAAATGGTTACAGAGCTGGAAGAAACAAACCGACTATTAAGAAAGCTGGTTAATGTCCAAGTAAAAAATCATCCTGATTATTTACCTGAAGATATAGAAAATGTAGACGAAATTGAAGAACCTCCAACGTCTTAACCATTAAATTTATTACAACTTAAACCCGCATTCAGCGGGTTTTTTTATGTCTGAGATATTATGCAATTCCCACAAACCTTAGCCAGATTCAGATCGGTCACACCCAGATCGGTTGTTGAAACCATAAATCCAAACAAAAAGTCGTATCAGCATTCCGTTCGGCGTTCTACAACGGGGCAACGTTGGGGTTTTGAGTTAACAACAGTGAAATTGTCGTTTGAGAATGCAATTGAACTTCAAACGTTTATTGATCAATTAGACTTTGATTATGTTCGATTCAATATGTTTAACCCATTACCAACTTTAGGCGCTGGTGGAGGTTCACCAGAAACCAGAGCATTAATTGCGAAAGGTGTAACGTCAATCCCCATTGATGGTTTATCGGCGTCTCAAACAGGCATTTGGAAAGTGGGTGATTTCATTCAGTTCGACAATCACAAAAAGGCGTACAGGGTGACGTCAACAATCAATTCGAACGGTACTGGACAGGCAACGGCCAGTATCCACCCTGCATTAATAGCCGATGTACCAAGTGGTACAGCAATTAACTTTGGTTCTAATGTTAATTTTCAATTTGAATTAGAAAGTGAAATTGAAGATATCAGCTTTGCAGTAAGTAGTGGAAAGCTTGCCGAGGTTTCAATCAATGTTATTGAGGTCGGTTAATGCGCCAACAAAGTAATGCGATGGTGAGTTTATTAGCCCAGCGGCATAGTTTTTTGCACCTGGTAAAAATATCATTCCCTAGTACTGATTTGTTTTTAACAGATGATGCGATTGATAGAGAATTCAACGGTAATACATATTTGTCGGGTGTTCTTGAACCACCTGATGCGTTCAGTCAGAACGGTGAGCCCAAGACAAACGATGCTGATTTTAAATTAAGCGATCCTGACCGAACTATTGCATCATTGATCTTACAAGGTGGTTGGTACAACAAATCGGTTGAAGTTCGTCGCATGTATCTAGATGCATCGGGCCAAATCGTTGAAACAATTATCGTTTGGTCGGGGACGGTTGACAGCGCAAGTGACGAAAGTTCGACAGTAACAATTACGGCATCATCTATTTGGGCAGACTTTGATAAAACATCAGGCAGGAAAACCAACATCGCTAGCCAGAAAGTTTTTTATCCTCTCGATGCTTGTTTCAAAGAAACCCCAAACATAATTAAAGATATTCCATGGGGTCGTGCCGCGCCCGCAATAGGTGGTTGGGGTCAACCGTCTGATCCAGCTATAACCGCTCCAACGGAAGAAAAATAATGAGTTTTTTAGAAACAGTTATTGATATTGGTCTTGAGTTCACTGGCATTGGAAAAGTTCTTGAGTGGTTAACACCAGAAATTGACACAGGCGATCAAGGACAGTCGTTAACAAAGCCAAGTTCAAACGCCCATATTCCCGTCATATATGGCCACCGGGGAAAAGTAACAGGTACAATTGCATGGTTAGGTACCAATGATAATGATGATGACAGTATTAAAAATGATTTGCTTCATATGGTTATCGTGTGGTGTGAAGGCCCAATTGAATCGATTGACGAAATTTACTTAGATGATGTATTGATTACTGATAGTAAGTTCGACGGTTGGGCTTATGTTCGCAACTTCACAGATGGTATGAACGGTACTTACGTAGATAGTGTATTAGAAGATGCCGGATTCGACACTGAGAATTATTTATTTTCTGGTTTGGCTGTTAGTTATATTCGACTTGAATACAATGATGAAGGGATCTTTAATGGTATTCCGAATGTATCCGCAAATATTAAAGGGCAGTTGTGTGTAACAAATAAAACCACTGGCACCCGATTAGATTACGCTAGTTCTAACCCTGCTCATCAGTTGTATGACTATTTATGTAACGATATTTATGGGAAAGGGGTTTCTCATGATCTATGGATACAATCCTCTTTAACTAGCGCGATAGATCAATCTGATACATTAGTTGAAAGCTATCAGGGCAGTGTTTCAACTCAACCGCAGTTTACTTCAAATATAATTGTCGATACGTCCCGAAATGTAATTGATAACGCTATTGAGCTATTGAAACCCATGCGCGGGCGATTGCCGATTGTAGACGGGCAATTGGATCTGGTTCTAGAAATTGATAGGGATCCAGTCACCCCACTAATTGAAGGTGTCGACTTTTTTGAAGACGCGCTTCGGTTTAGTTTTAAATCAATTAATGAACGTTACAACAGAGTAATAGTGACGTTTTATGATCCGGATAATAATTGGCAGAAGCAGGAAGTTGTTTATCCAGAAATCGGTTCAGCTTTAGAAACGCAATGGCAAAGTGAAGACGGTAAGTTATTAGAAAAACGAGTTACGCTTAACGCATGTACTGACTATTACGAAGCACGTTCGACTGGTCGTGTCATTGCTCAACTGAGCAGAGAAACGTTAACTGCTAATGTAATTTGTGAACCATCAGCATCTCGTTATACCGTTGGCGATGTTGTTCCTGTGACCGTCGAGTCGCTTGGTTGGGACGCGAAACCATTTAGAGTTGAGTACACTGAAAACCGACAAAACGGTGAAGTAGAGTTAGAGTTGGTTGAACACCAGGCATATATTTATACCTGGTTAAGTGGCGACGTAAAACCTGCAGTTGTAGACACGAGTCTTCCCGATGTAAAAAATGTTACTGTTCCGTCGGGATTGTCGGTTGAAGCGCTGGATTCCGGTAAAGTTAAGCTATCTTGGAATAGTGATTATCGTAACTTTTATTACTCTTTATCTGTTGATGACGAATTACTTAAACAAGCAAACATTTCTAATAAATCGATAACAATTGATAATCTGTCGAGCGGTGACTTTGTATTTAAAGTCCATGCGTTTAATAGTTTGGGTTATCGTTCTACAGGTTCTATTTTAGCATTTACTATTGATGAACCAGCGCCTCCAAACATTAATATCACACCCACAAATTTTGAATTGTTAGTTGAGCCGGTTATTACCGGTTCTTTTTTGAGTGTAACTTTTGAATTAGAAGTTGGCACGACAGATGTTCAAGCTGATGCGACTAATTACGGAACTGCATCAAACTGGACGATTGCTGGGCTTGCACCAAACACTAATTATTTTGTGTGGGTTCGAACTATAAATGTAGCGGGTACCAGTGAATGGGCCAGTGCTGAAAGTACAACTACTAACGTTGCCGACAATGTTCTTAATCTAATTAATGGACACATTGAAATCGATAATTTGAGCGATGATGCTCAATCAGTAATTGCACAATTAAGTTCTGATGTTTCAGATAGCCAAACAGTTCAGCAAGCTACAGATAACGCGCTACAAGTCGTTAAAAATTCCATTAGTCAAACGTCAACAAACTTAGAAAATGCATTGAGTTCGTGGGCTGACTCGATACTTCTCGATGTTGATAATCAAGAAGCGTTGTTAGGTACCTACGCCCAAATCGAAGTGATTGAAGGTCAGATAACGGTTCATACAACGCAAATTTCTCAAACTGCATCAAAGATAGAGTTAAGCGCGTTAGAGTCCACGCTGAGAAGCGATATTGCTCAATTACAGTTTGGCGATGAAGCAGACGCGATAAGTTTTGCTATTGGTGAAGTGGAAGGCCGATTAGAACAAGTTGAAGTTTTCATTGAACCGGACTCGTTTCAAGTTTCGGTCGATTCAATCATTGCTGAAAAAGATTTTGTTACGACGACTTTTGTTGATCAAAAAATCAGTGATTTAGGAATAGAGAACTACGTTACTCAGACATTATTTACTGAAGAAGTTACGACGTTAAATAGCGCAGTTGAAATTCTATCGAGTAATGTTTTTAAACGTTCAATGACGTCTTATACAGCTGCAAATAAACGATTAGATGATACTGAAAACGCAACATTAGCAGATAGATTACATGCGATAGAGCAAGACTTAGAAGCGGAAGAGTTGCGCGGTTCATTAGCTGCAGCTGAAGAACGTATTGAAGTTAACACTACGGAGACTACTGCAAAGATTGAGTCGGTTGAAACTCAGGTTGCACAAATTGATAATCGTTTCGCAAGTTACTCGAAAGCGATTTCATCGATAATTAATAACGAGCAAATAACAGCGCGGATGTTAACGCAATTAACTGCTCGTGATGATGAAGTATTAGCGGAGGCAATTAGCCTGGTTAATACGTCAGTGGGTTATTGCGTTGATGAAGACGGGAACATTACAGATCACATCGATGCTGTTGCATGTGTAGCAGCGGGACATGAGTGGTTGAAGTTGCCGTTGTCCGAAGCAATGGATTTTGTTTCTGTCACAGTTAAAGATCAAGACGATAACGATGTAAAAATTAAAGCGGGCACACTCTTTCAGGCATTCCAAGATGAATGGGATGGATTAGTTGCCCGAGCGTTTTTTGGTTTAGTTTTACCGAATGATGAAACGACGGGTATTACCGCAACTGCTAATGAAGACGGTTCTATCAGTGCTATCAATTTTTATGGCGCCACACTTAACTGGTTAACGCCATCGGGTACCCCGGTATTAAATTACGATACTGAAACGAACACGATTACGATTCCCGCCGGAGCACTTACGTTAACAAGTGGTCAAAAAGCTGAGTTAAAGGGTGACACTGGAGAACAAGGTGAAACTGGCCCGCAAGGTTTGCAGGGTTTAAAAGGTGATCCGGGCGATCAGGGTATACCAGGTGAAGTTGGTCCAAATGGTCAAACAAGTTATCTGCATATTGCTTATGCAACGAATAGCACGGGCAGTACTGGTTTTTCAACTAGTAACGCAACGAATAAAACCTACATAGGACAATACACCGATTTTACTGCAGCTGATTCTACCGACTATACAGATTACACTTGGACCAAAATCAAAGGTGAAACTGGCGCAACCGGTGCCCAAGGCGCGCAGGGTGAACAAGGTGATACTGGTCCTCAAGGAGAAACTGGTGCACAAGGCCCACAAGGTGTAGCGGGAACGTCGCCAGCGGGTGATTGGACTTGGATTAAAACCGACTTTACTGGCACTTGGCCAAGTAATTCAGCAATAAATACATTTTTGGGACGAAACGCATTAACAGGTGACAGACTAACAATTTCAAATGGCGACAACGATTCGCCAAGCATCACAACTAAAGTTTGGAACGGTTCGAATTGGATAGAACCCGTTGTTTTAATCGATGGTTCGTTGGTCGCGAGGGAGTCGTTATCTGGTGATTCACTTATAGCTGGTACTCGTGTCCGTTCACCAAAAATTGAATATGTTGGTTCGACTCATATGCGTGTAAGTAGCGCGAGTGGTTTTGGTAGCGTTAACCAGTTTATTGAATGGTTTGGCCCTAAAGCCGTGGATGGCTCAGGCGAAATTGATTACTCGAGCATAACCGAAGCGAATGCCATCCAATTTCTTAAGAGCAACGGCGAGGCTTATTTTGGCGGAGCGATTAATACCGGCGCGCTAACCACCGCATTATCAACTAGCGATACATCTTCAACAGCACAAATTGAAATTGGCCCATATGGCTCAAACGGTGGCGCAATAACAATTGCGTGTAGCGTAACGATGGAGTCAGTTTACTTTCAGAATGACAATTACTCTCGCGATCCGGATGGTGTTCCAACGTGTTCCATATTGCTAGAAGAATATGTATCGAGCGCATGGGTGACCCGACAGACAGCCAGTTATACGGGTAATGAAGAACATAGCAGTCTTCAAGAAGGTGGCGAGTATCTTAACTCCAGTACTCAAACGCTAGTTGGTTCTTTCACATACACAGACAACAAACAAACAACAGCTAATAGAACGTATCGATTGCGCATGACAGCGCGAGGTAATTTACGTTTTACAAACAGCGATGTTTCTCAACGACTTTCAATTATTTCTCAAGAGTAAAATTATATGCAGCATATTGAATTAACGAGCATAGACTTAACGCAGGGCAGTGCGAACGTAGTCGTCAACGACGTAATTGATTTATCATCTATTCCGGCCGGCTATGTATTGTCAGTAGACGGTTTTGATGTATTGATGTCACTCGATGGCGGCGGAGACCAAACATTAACTTTAAGTAGCGTTTTCCCTGGTACTTCTATTAGTGGCCGTCGTGGTTTTATTCTTGAAACTGTTAGTCAATCAAATGATTTGATGACAAAGCTAACAGCGATACATGACAAAATTATTGAGCTATCAGCAACACGAGAGGCTGTATTTACGTCAGATGATGAAACGATTACGTATGTTGATAGGTTGGGTGAAAGCCACACGCTATCGACTAAAACACGATTTGATAATTTAATTTATGACGTAGAAAGCGCAAGCGGCAACATCAAATCAATGCGCTCAGTTGTTTACGACGCACAGATAGAAATGAATCGTCAGCGTTATGGGATTAGCGGTTTTGTTGAGTTTGGTAAAACTCATAGTTCATGGGAACAAGTAAACGAAGGGTTAGCTGCAATACCGACAACGACTAATCAAATTAGACTTGGGCGCAGTAGTGATGGGGTTGGAATAAGCAATTCTGATGTTCCACTTATCAATGTCTACGGAGCACAGTTTGAACTCAGTTATATTAATGACTCATCAAATAAAAATAATGTATTAAAACTTCCCCCTGCACCAGATGGGCTAGACAAACTTGACGGCACAGGTCGCCACGCAGACTTAGCCGCCGCAATAGTTGCGGGTGGTAATGATTTAAGTGATTCACGATTGGGTGGTCAGCGCATTGTTGTCGTTCGCAAAAAAACGGTGACGGTTACAGATAAAGCTTACCCGCTTGGCCTTTTGCAATTCGCGGCAAGCACAGCTGATGGTATTACATTAATTAGTAATCCTGACCAAGATGAATGCCGTTTTTACGATGACAACTGGGCGAGTGATACGACAACGACCGGAAAAATCTTTGATTGGGCCAATGCGTCAGACTCAGATAAAGATGCAATTTTACAAAATCCTAAAAACAATCTTAGATATGTTGATGGTGTTTTAAAACAAGATATTGCTCAAGTATTCGTTTATCAAACCGCGACGGTTTACGGTGAATCAGTATCAAATAAAACAATGATGGAGGCAGAGGGTTTTAACTCAGTCGACAATGACGCTGGATTATTCACAGACGGTCTAGGTTGGGAAATGACAGTTGTCGTCACGGTTGATTGCATGAATCAGGGGGCTTTTCACCCTGTTTATAATGACAATGGAACTCGTAAAATACTAAATACAGCAGTATCTAGCACTAGAAGTTGGTACAACTGTGAATCAATTGTTGAAGCTCATTTGACAAGTACAGCAGCAATGTTTAATGAAGCCACAGCAGATTATACACTCAATGAAGGGGGTATTTCATCGGCTGTTTCAGGCCACCATTCTGGCCGTTTCTACGATGCAGTTTATGCGGACCAAATAACTGATAGACGCGTTGACGCCTCGGGTAAATTTGATTTACAACGAGCTACTTCGTTAGCCACACAAATGGCGTTCAATGGCAACGCCAGTGCTAATTGCACTGAGTATGTGCCGTTTACACAGGTTTGGACTGAACACGAAACAACGGATGACTTTAGTAGCGGTCAATTTAAAATAGTTAACATTTCAACTGGCTTCCTGTTGCCACTCTCGGAACTACCGTTTGATTTTAAAAACGGAGATAAAATATACGCTGTTGATGGGAGTAACATCACTGAATATATTGGAATAGTTGGTGCAACATATTTAACTGTTGATGCAACACTGACTAGAAAAACGGGTGTCTATTGGATGATACCAACCCGTGCCTCACACAAATCCAAATTCAGACGGAATATCATAGGCTCACCTGTTGAAATCAAGGCGTTACTTGATGCAAACGGTTATTCGGGTATTTTTGCAGACTGGATACCCGTTATTCCAGACGGAACAAGTAAAGATTATGTTTATACAAGAAAAGCGCTCTCTAGTACAGTATCGAGCATCTACAGTGTAAGCGGCGGCGCGTGGCAGTCAGCGACTCGAACAATTGATCAAACTAACAATAAATATACGTATTTTGCTGAGACTGACAGAGTTGATTTAATGACGTACGAATACGCACCGAACTTCACTGAGTCAGCAGGCGAAGTGCGAATCGATTATAGCGACTTCTGTGTTCATGCAACTAACTCAAGTGACGTAAATGAAGGCGCAGTACTTACACAATCCGTATCTGGTGAAATCCCAACTAATAGCACGGGCCCGACAACACTGTTTGGTTACAAAGCCCAGGGCTACAACTTAGAATCGGACGGAAGTTTAGATTTAACTCGTATTCCACTATATGACTCACCGGCACTTGGCGGCACTGGCCCTGAACTAGACGCAATGTTTTATTCTCATGTGCCTGAAACCGGATTAGTTGAACATTATGTCGTAGATGCCAGCGACCCAACTATTCACCATAAAATCTTGGGTATCCCTCAAATCTTTATAAAACCAACACAGGTGGCGTAATGGAATTCTTTTATAAACGAGATGAAAACGGCGACGTTGTCATGATAGACGATGTTCCCCAGTTACAAGACAAACCGCTTTGTTGTGATATTGATGTATTGCAGCGTTTAATTAAATCAAACGCAGCGCAATCAAAAATTGATAAATACAAACAATACTGCGTTAACAAATTAAATTGGTCTCAGCTTGAGCAGTATCAATTAGAGCTGAAATTGGTATTGGAACACAACGAACGTGCGAGCATTAACAACGCATTACCTGAGGTCGACCGAAACGAAGACTGGGAAACCATTAATGCGCTACCTACGCCCACGTTTAATTTTGTTGAGGCAACGACGGAAACGGTTAGCAGTCTGATTGCAAGCGAGCTTGAAACCTTAGATAAAATAGAAGGCTCTTATCTGAATGGGGTTTACGTATCACTGACTGAAGAAAATCAAAATGGTATCGCGGCCGTGTTAAAGGGAATCGAACTGGCCGCTAAACATAATCAAAACATTTTTCCTTTGAATTTTAAAGCAAGCACAAAACATGGTTCGTCTGTCATCAGTTTTGCAGATCAAGACGCGTTTGAACTGTTCGCATTGCAGTTCATGGGCGCGAGACAGGCGTTCTTTCAATAATTTAACACTTAACTAAACAAGCCGCTTAATTGCGGTTTTTTAATGTCTAAAAATCGAGGTTCACATGGATTCAATTAAAAAGTACGGCTCAGGCTTCATTCTTATTTTGATGATACTTGCAGCAATGGTGTATGAAGTTCTGGTTGTTAAGCCTTATATGGTTATTCGCGCATTCTCGCCAAGCGATTACGTTGAAGATTTATGGTTAAGCCTAGATCAACACTTAAATAAAATCCTACGCGGTGACAGGGATGAAACGTTATCTAGTCGAATAGGAAAACACATTCACTATGGCGCACCAGAACCAAAATGGTTTTCTCGTTATTTCGCGTACCCGTTGTTTTGGTTGCTTCATTGGTTCGACTTTGACCACTGTTTTAAAGCAATCGATTGGACTGAGGGCTGGGGAAAACAAATGATTAGCCGCCCACAGCGCGTCTTTCCATCATTCACTCGGGGTTAGTTTGATGCTAGTCAACAACATGCAAGAACTCACAACAACCATTGGAACAGGTAATGTCACACTGTCTGGATCAAGTGAAAACGGGCGTACATTTTCTAGTCAGCTAATTGTTGGGCAACGATTTAGTTATGTTATTGATAATGGTGCAGGTGAATGGGAAAGTGGTGTTGGCTACTTATCTGATTCAACAACGCTTGTACGGGAAACCCCGCTTGATGGTTCTGCCGCTGTACCAGTTGCATTATCAGCGGGTGATAAGCAAGTGTTTATTGCTATGACAGCGCAGAGCAACCCAACAAGCTACACCCAAAAACCAAGTACCTTGACCGACAAAATAATAACATCATCGCACTACAGCCAAGAAGGCGGTTCAATGACCGTTACAGCTAATCGACTTTATTATACACCCTTCGTTCTTGAGTATGGTGGCCTTATAGATGCTATGGGTTATCCAGCGCAAGGTGGGGAAACAGGAATAGTATGTATGGCCTTGTATAGTGTGGATGGTGATGGTGATCCCGCTAAGTTAATAATTGGTACTAAATTCACCGATCCAATTAGCGGCACGAATTGGGGTTCTCTGTCTCCAATACATTTACCCGCTGGCAAGTATTGGGCGGCTTTTTATTCAAACACCACACCACAAATGCGATGCCCATTTTGGTATAGATGTCGAGACACTGGAATGACAGGGCAAAATTACGAACTCAGGCCGATTGGAAGTCTTTACAAAGATGGTGTGTCGATAACTGAACTGCCTGATGACGCAATACAGCCTGACACTGTTTTTGCATCAAACCCACCAATGGTATTACTAAGGGCAAAATCATGATAGACCGCACCAAGATAAACCAATATGTGATCGAAGAAATTCAAAGACAAGGTTATTCGATTTGGATAATGGATGGCGTAGTTGAAACAAGCGATGATGGAGCAGTTCAAGAAATAATTGATTCTTTCGATCCGCTTGTACCAGCGCGACTGGAAGCCATACAACGTATAAATGAACAGTCGCAGTCATATATGAATGAAATTGAATCTGCATACCCAAGTTTTGAGAAACACACTTGGCCAGCTCAAAAAATTGAGTCCGAAAATTGGGCTGTGGACTCCACCTGTGACACACCTGTATTAGATGCTATTGCAACTGCTAGAGGTGTAGACCGAGTTACATTAATACAAAAGGCAGTGATAAAAACTCAACAATACAATGCACTTGCGGCAACGATGGCAGGTAAGAGACAGGCTTTCGAACAACAGATAGAACAATCAAATGATTTAAGTTGGATCTGTTCAGTACAATTTGAGGTGTAAACATGTCATTTCGCGTGGGTGGTTTTCGCGTTAGTCAAAAACGTATTGCTTTTAGCCAGATAACTACTGGCGGTGGCGAGCCTACGCCAGTTGATATTGAAATTGTCGTAAATTCAGCAAAACAAATTGCACGTGTTTCAGTTGTCGCAGTAACAGTTGCGAGCATACTGAATACAGTAGCGGCAAAACAAGTCGAAAGATCTTCCGTAAATAGCTTTGAACTTGGTCATGTTGTTAATGTATTTTCTGCGAAACAGATAGAGAAATCATCTACTTCAATACTAACTCTAGATGCTGTTTTAGAAACTGTTGCAGCAAAGCAAGTCGAAAAAGTTTCTACTAATAGCGTTGAACTTGGTTATTTAGTAAATGTTAATGCAGCTAAACAGATTGAACGCGCAACTTCAGCAGATATTACAGCGTCAGTTTCAATAGCAATTAACGCTGCAAAACAAATAGAAACTGCAACGACAGTTGATATATCAAACGCTGTTATAACTAATCTCGTAATCAATTCTGCAAAGCAGCTTGAGAAAGCATCTACTAATACAATTTCTATTGAGAGTTTGTTGGATACAGTAGCGGCTCGACAAATAGAAACCGTTCAATCGAATGAAATCAATTCAGATTATGTATTGAGCACAGTCGCTGCAAAACAAACTGAAAAATCAGCGATAGTAGAAATTAATTTTGATTATCTACTAGCCACTGCATCTGCAAAACAAGTAGAGCGCGCATCGTTTGTTAGTATTTTCGATGGTGGCCGGTTATCAACTTCAACAATCGACGACTCAAATGTCGTCGCACTTAGAACATCATCAGATTTTAAAATCGTATTAACAACGCCCGAAAAGGTCGTAATCCAAACCACACCAATTTTCATCCCAATGGAGACATAACCATGGCAGTATTTTTTTCACATTTAGATTCAAAAAAGAACGGTCCTCAATTCGCGAAAGATTACGCGGATCTGCAGGTTGTAGTTAAAGATCCACTTAAGTCAGATACCTATGCTGCGTTTATGGCTAAAGCCGTTGCTCAAGCCGCGTTTACTGGAACTGACATGGCATTTACAGAAGTGAGCGATAATCTAGTTGCAACTATCAACGGAAAGTCCGATGTTGACCAAAGCGCCACCGCAGCACTTGAAGACGATCTTTGTTTAGCACTGGTGGATTCTGTAAACGAGAAAGTGCTCTACTGCACAGATGTTACAGATAAGTTGATCACTAATGTTGACGGTGAAACTGTGAGTTGGAATACCTGGTCAATTACGTTCGAAGAGCTGGTGAGTGCAGCATAATGAAATTACGGTTTAGAGCAGGGCGCACAAGCAAAGAACGTTTTGTTTTGCGCCACAAGACGCCGTTTTCCGATCCCGATATTGAGTTTATCAATAGTGAAGTTTATACGATTGATTCGATATCGATTGAAGTTAACGGCAATAATTGGGCATATCCCACTGAAATTGCCATGGTGCAACGTGAAGTCGTTTACGGTAATAAGACATACGATGCAACCGAGTTCGTTATAACTCCCCCCAGTGACGATCTGACGGCCATGGTCGATGATGTTTTGTTTGATGCAGAGATAATTTTGAACGGTGAGTTTATCGAGTCAGCGGAGGTCATAGTTGAATAATAGTGGCACTTTAGTCCGAGGGAAAAGGAGAACCCTCAGCGCCACTTTGATCATCATAGCTTAATTTAAAAAATAAAAAGTACAGTTTTACTTAACCATTTTTAAACGCGAAAACAGACTACTGTATAAGTGGGCGTTAAGTGGGCGTTAAGTGGGCGGTAAATTCAGCGATGCTCTGAAAGCCTTTAAAAATGGTCGGACTGGCCAGATTCGAACTGGCGACCCCTGACACCCCATGATAGAGCATATAAAAATTCAATTTTGGATCCATTTTGGATCGATCCAAGCGCAAAAACAGACCATTTTAGACATATTGAGATAGTGCAACTCTTTGTTTATAGTGGTCTAGAGTAGTCGCTAAAACACTGCTAGAGGGTTCGAATCCCTCTCTCTCCGCCATTATTTAGAAAACCCGTTAATCGAGAGATTAACGGGTTTTTGCTTTCTGAAGATAAAATAATCTAAAACCAAGCATATTTGAGTTTGTGCAACTCGCCATAACAACTCCTAGATTTTCTTAAATCTTAGCCTGCGCTTCATTTTCGATATTCTGTAGAAAGTATTTGACCGACTGGTCGTTGATGTTCTAGTTCCAGTTCTGAAACGAACACCGGTTTAGAATCACCGGGTATTATCACCGTTCTTTATGCCTAAACGAGTGACTCAACTAATTTACTGTCCACTAATTTTCGATGTTATATGTCAACAACAATGATGTAATTTCGCCAATTACATAAAGCTGTTTGGAGCGGAGAAAATACATTTTTTGAGGGCCTAAATCTAGATTTGGGCCGGGTCATTATGGGGTTTACTGCGGTTTGTTTAGATAACGACGTTGATATAGGTTTTTATGTACGTCCTTGGCTGCGTCGACCAAATCGGGAAATGGTATATCCGTGATTGTTACAAATCCAACGTTATAGTTTTCACCGTCGTGGGCTCGTCCGGTTAAAGGCGCATCAATATATTGAAACCAATGTGCGCCTATGATGTAGGGATTATCAATCGCTGAGTTCATATAAGTTTTAAACATATCTGCCCGAACTTTTTGATTAGGCGCATGTATTATTCCTGGATTTGGGTGACCTACATCGGTAGAGCCAATGTGAAACTCGCCAATAATGACTGGTGCATCTAACGCTTCTAAGAAGCCCCATGTCATTTCATCTATACCTTCACGATAATAATTGTAACTCACGACATCGGCATATTTTTTAGCCGCATCTCTTGCTTCAGGTGCAGTGCCCCACGTTGTAAAACGCGCACCCACATACATGTGATTTGGCATTACTTCTTTTACAGCGGTTCTGACAACTTTAAAGTACTCATCTGCATAGGTTTGTAGCAACCAAGATACGTCATTAGTTAATGTCTTGTTGTAAGACGCGTCTTTTTTGTAATTAACCCCTTGGGCTAGTTCCTGCCAGGATTTTATATTTTTATCCCAGGCGATATTCAATGCAGAGATCTTTTTATATTTGTCTTTGAGCATTTTTACAAATACGGTTTTGGCCGGGCTTTCGTCCACCGATTTTGATAATGCATCAAAGACGATACCGTAGCGTCTAATAGCTGGTGCAGCGCCGCCCCAGCTCATTTCGTTATCGATAAAGACGCCAACACACCAAGGGCTATCATTTACTTCTTTTGCTATGACTTCGGTGGTTATTTTTGCTCTACGTACAAACTCAGGATCGAATGGATCAGGCATTTTACCCCAAATATCAAAACCAGAGCTTAGAGTTTTAAATTCACCAATAATCCATCCGTTGGCAAAATAGGGCATTTTAGTGTTGTCATAAAACATTGGGTCGGTCCAATTACCAAACGATGTAAATCCCCAATCGACCATACGGTCTAGCGTGATGTCGTGCCAATCTATTAAATAAGACTGTTCCGTTTTTTCACCATATCTACGCTCTAAATTGGCTTGATAAAAACTGTACACTTCTCCGTGTTCCATCGGGCCTTTGTGCGCTTTTCGACGATAGCCGTAATGATTTGCTAACTCATCGTCGTAGCTTGGAAACCATTCAAACATGTTATGACGTTGTTGATTGGCAACATCGCTTGTCTTTTGGGCGTTACGATAATTGCCACTAATACCCTGTGAATCTTCTGGCGTGACATCTAAGGGGTCAATAAAACGAACTGAGTCATCTTTATAATCAATGCCGGTGAAGGTCGATGTGTTCGACATTCTTGAATTGGCAATGCCTGATGAGAAATACAAATAACCCTCTGGGTCTATTAACGACCATTTATCACCGACTTTTTGAGTACGGAAAAATCCCGTGGCTTTGAATTTTTCACCTTCTTTCCAACCACCAAACTGACTTCGTCCAGGCCACCCTTCAGATCGTTTTAATTGCGCTCGTTCTTCATCGGCTAGGTGTTTAAGTTCTTCTGTGGAAGAGACTTTGAGGTCAAAATCAATATCGGCGCGTTGACCAAACTTGTCTACGATGTGCGTAACATATTGCTTGTTTGGTGTGCCTGTCGCTTCAAAACGCAGATTATCAATGGTCACCTCCGTGGGATTGATTTGCGTTTCTGTATATATCTTGATTGCGTAGACCTGCGAAAAATCAATGATTTCTTTACTGCCTCGAATGGGCATTTTTCGGGCGGATGTTATAAACGAAGGCGGTGTATCCCGTAACCCTGTATCGTGATCTAATTCAAATCCTTCGAGCTCAAAATATAAGGTAACTGTTTCACCGGCGTCTATTGCAACTGTTCTACGTTGTGTTTTTTGAGTCATACCTGTGATGTTAGTTGATAACATCGTCGCGTATTTACCATTGTTGTAAACATCAACCATAAAGGCATTGTTGCCTAGCTCTGATGTTGACCACGGCAGGTCAGGTATTATGGTTATGCCGGAGCTGCTATGTTTTGTGGAAAATTTAATATTTAGCGCGTTATTGTTATGACTTAGCTCAACAAGCTCTGTTTTTGCGTCAAACGGTTTAATATAACTTGGCACCGTTGTGTTATTAAAGTCAGTAACAAGTATGTGCTTGGCTTGTGTTGTTTTTTTTCGGTCATCATCTAGGTTTTGAGAACCACACGCCACAAGTGCAAACAACATAAATGGCGCAATGATTGATATTCTAAAGTCTGGTTTTTTTACAAATATTATTTTTAGTATTTTTTCAGTAATAGTCGTAGGTTTATTCAAAATATATTCCTCATGAAAGCAATATATTAAGTTGTTGTCAGTCGATACAAATGACACATGAACTAAAAATTAATCAAAAAAGTTCGCTGCAGAAATAAAGCAGCGACTGTCGCTAATTAATTCGCTGGGTTAAGCAATGTATTTTTTTCCATTAATTGTTGAATTTGTTGCTGTTCAAGTGCGGCTTCATAAACAAAAAGCTCATCTACACCACCTTTGAAAAATCCTTGTTTTAATGGCTCTATGCCTTTGCTGTGAGCAATGTTTCTGCCAATACTTAACGGACTGGATAATGGGTCTTGCAGTTGGGTATTGAGCTTGGCAATCGATTTTTGTTGGGTTTTTTCTAATTTTCCATCTACATATAACAATACGTGAGTGGAAATGTTGGAATTTTCACCGCCATAAACCACTACCGCAATATGGTGCCACTGGTCATCACGCAAGTCCGTTGTGCCAACGACTTGTGCTTTATAAGTACCAACGCGAAGACGACCTAAAGGACCATCAATCAACTCCGGATTTGGAGAAATTTGCCACGCAGCATAATTTGCATGTAATCCCCAACTAACGATGCCATACGCTTTGTTAGTTGAAAAATCTGAAGGCACTTTAAGCCAAAAAGCCACTGTACGAGGGTGATCGCTACCGATACCGGCAAAATCGGTTTCTAACCAATTTGTTTCGCCGTCAAAATATAATCCTTGACCAAAACGGCCGTTAATTTTTGCTGTTTTAGTATTTGATAGGGATTTATCTACCGCCAAATAATGTTTACCATTTACGCCTTTACCGGTAGAAGGAAAGCCCGCAGCGGAACCATTATCAAAACTCCAATGTAAAAAGTCAGGGTTTTGCATAGATTCACCTGGCAATACGCGCATAAAATCGGCTGATTCGCTTTTAATACTTGCCACTTCATGTTTTAAGTTGAAGGCTAAGGCTTGGTCTTTTTTTACCAGTTTGTAACGTTGTGACTTATTTGCACGCGCTTTCACTTCGCCGTTAATAACATGAACTTGCGATTCTCCATCTTTATTAACATCAACACCAAACTCAGTGCCTAAGTCGATAATTTCACTGCTAGGTGTATCGATTCGAAAACCAATTGCATTTTTGGGAACCCGGGCAACAAGTTTTCCTTGATGAACAACAACTTGTTCTGAAGATTTTAAGTTAAGTTTAATTGGGGCTTCTAAAATTAATACAACGCCATTGTTTAAGGTGATCTCACTAAAACCCTGAGTCAGTTCTATGTATCCGCGACCAAAGTAGTTACCCAATTTAAGCTCGGTATCTGAGACGGATGTTGCGGTTATTTTTGTGACTTGGGCAAAGTCGGCATGGTTGTTAATAAAACTGGAAATAAATAAGACACAGACAAAGCTCGCGATACTTGCTGCCATAACCCAAGGTTTATTAAACCAACTATTGGCAGCTTCTTGCTCAAATAACTTCCTACTGACTTGTTGCGTAATGGATGTTTGAGGGAGGGGATCAATGCGAGCAATCACTTCACGTGTAAAGTGGGACGATTGATATAATGAGTCAAATTCAGCGCTTAATAGTCTATCGTTGGCAACATATCGACTGACTTCTTTTAAAAGGTCGGGGTCTACTTTGCATGCGAGTAGAAGCAACTCATTGACATCTTCACCTGCTAGATAAGCGGCAATTAATTTTTCTTGTTCAATAGACAATGATTTTGAATCACTCATGTCTTATTCCTCAACCTTTTTCTCAACACAGTTTTTAATCTTCTGTTTTAAGCGGTACATACGCATGGTCATCGTTGAGTGTTTATCGTCATATTTTCGACAAAGTTCAGCTAACGAATGTCCTAAAATGTAATGTTCAGTTAAGAGTAGATTCATTTTATCATCAAGTTTCTTAAGACACTCTTTTAAATTGATCAATAATGGTGACTCATTCTCAGTCTCAAAATTATCCTCTATTTGTTTATTAATTAAGAGTTCTAGTTCGTTATTACCACCAACAGAAAGGGCTTTATGTTTACGTTGATGATTACGGAGTAAATTAATCGCAATACCTCGTAACCAAGCCCCTAAAGAACCATCGAGTCGAAAGTCATTTATCTTCTTGTAAGCTAACATGAAGGTTTCCTGTGCCAAATCTTCTGCTTCATGATAATTACTTAATCGCACTCGTAAACAGGCGCGCACAGACGACTCGTAGCGTTGCACTAAAACTGAATAGGCTTCAATTTCACCAGCTTTAGTGAGTTCAATAAGCTGCTGGTCGTCTTTTTCGTTCATCGTTTTTTATACTTCATTAGCATCGATAGTATCCACTTTAATTAAACGCTTGGATAAAAGAGGGGTTATTAATTACTGTGGATATTTCAGTTAATGTTAGCTGACCGGTTTCTGTATCTCTTTTGACTAAATTAATTTGATTAGCGTGTTGGTTTGCTACTAGTAAATAGCTTTGGTTAGAGGAAAAGTTAAAATCTCGCGGGTGTTCGCCCCCTGAGCTGACTTTATTAACAAATTTAAGCTGGCCATTCGCCTGAATAGCAAACCCATAAATCATGTTTTCTCCACGAGAGGCCGTGTATAAATATTTTCCGTCTTGAGTCACTCGTATTGCTGAAGCAATTGTATTTTTGGTATTAATATTCTCGTTGAATAACATGACCTTATCGACAAAGGTTAAGTTTCCGGTATTCTCGTTTTGCGTAAAAACGGTAATACTATTACTTAGTTCATTTAGGCTATAAACAGTGTTTTTAGTTGGATGAAACGCAAGATGCCTAGGACCGTCGCCCGGTGTGAGTTTAATTCTAAATTTGGGTTCAATCTTTGTTGCTAGGCTATCGAATACGATTATCTCATCGGTCCCTAAATCCGTTAAATACACGTAGCGGTTTTGGTTGCCCCAACCGGCGTAATGTAGATGTGCACTTTTTTGTCTTTTGGTTTTACTATGTCCATAGTTTTTGAAATGGCCAATTAAACTGGGCTGTGCAGAAGGGGATTTCAATGCGTAAAACGAACTTTCGCCACTGGTGTAATTTACGATGGCAAGCTGAGATTGGTCTTGATTCACGTTAACATGACAAATACCTTTACCTAAAACCTCTTGAGAATGCACCAGAGCAAATTGTTTCTTGGCTTTTTGCCATTGGTACACTTGCAATAGTGGAGATTTATCAGCGGTTGTTGCAATACTGTAGAGTGTTTTTTGCTTTTGTTGCCAATTTAAATAACTCGGGTTCAAGGTGTTCGCTACGACTTTTTCATTTACTAATCGGTTTGTAGTTGAATTATAAGATACTAAAGAAATACCATCATCTGGATTTTTATTATAGCCACCGACGAGAAAGTAATCTTTGTCTGTCGTTTTTTCCATTAAATCAGTGCTTTCAATTAAATTAGAGCTTAGCAATTTACCTTCAGACAAAGATGGGGGGTGGCAACTTGCTAGTGATATCGCACAGGTGGCCATAATAAATGGTCGTATTATATTTTTGGCGACTTTATTTAAATTTCGAGCTATCCGTAAACCCTTGTTCATTAGTTATCTTCCTTTTTTGTTCTGGTATTAATTAATTTGAACTTCAAATAACGATGCCGGAACATCAGCAGATGGATGATCTATTTCAATAATTAATTGCTTTGTTGTTACAGGCATTGGCAATACAATTTTATTTACTGTTTGATAATTATCGGATACCTCGGCTAATAATGTGCCGTCGGCTAGTTTCAGTCGGTAACTTGTTACACAATAAGGCATTTGGTTTTCAGAATGCTCCATTAATACGGTTTCTAATGCATGGTCTGAGTCAGTATCAAAAAACAAAGCAACAGTTGAAATCGTGGTTTCTGATGGCCAAGTAAAACACAAGCTTGGCTGTTTGTCTTGCCAGTTAGCTACCCAGGCATTACTGCTTAACCAAGGTCTTAAATGGCCGTTAAGCACATTACTTACCGAAAATGAGTTAAGTGCTGGAGTGAATGTCAGTGCTAAGTTTTGTCCCTTGGGGCGGCGTTCGGGCGTCCAAAATTCGAATTCGTCGATACCGCTATTAACAGGCGCTGTTTGTTTACCATTGTTCGAAACTGCTTTATGAACCTTGTTAAATACTGGCATAGTGCCTGTCACTCGCTGAGTAGAGTTCGCAAGCTCAATGTCATCATTTGCTAAAAAACAAATGAAACCATATTGCTCAAGCGTGACTACATCAGAAAAATCAAAACTGAGTGATTGTTTTCCTTTTAGTACAGGGAGAATAATCGTTTTGAGAGTGACATCGGGGGTATAGTTTTCAGCTTTAGAACTCACTCTAAGTTGACAGGTAAGTTCAGTGGCTTGCTTGGCAATTAATTGAATAGTTACTTTTGGTGCAGGGCCGTTATTAAACGGTAATAATTGTGCGACAGATTGCGCTAACGAAACGGTTTCACCACTGTTTTCGTATCCACTCAATGCAAATTCACTGCTAGCTTTAACGTCTGCCAAAGTGGCAAGATTGAGTGATTTGTCTAGTGCAATTCCAGGAATTCCATGACCAAATGAATTAAGTCGTTGCTGCAACGTTTGCATCTTGTCTGAGGTTAGAAGTGCTTTGGGTTGTAACGATAATTCGCTACACATTGCAGCGGCTTCACCTACGGCTTGTCCGCCATGCGCGCAAGTGATCATGACTCGTGTTGAACCAAAAGCCATGTGTGTCGCACTTATAATACGACCCGCAAGAAATAAGTTGTCGATATCACGGCTCACAAAACTACGATAGGGAATTTGGTAAACTCCTTTAGAATGAAATTGTGAGCACGCAGGGCGGTTACTATAAATTCCTTCTGCAGGGTGAATGTCTATGGCCCACCCGCCATAGGATACGGCGTCATCAAACTGGGTTTGCTCAACAATGTCCTGTTGCTTAAGCATGTACTCACCTTCGAAACGACGGCTTTCTCGTTTGCCCGGTACTGTGCCAACCCACTCTAATGTTAAGTCATCAACATCCTCAAACTTACCGCTATTTTTAATGTAATCCCAGATACCGTAAACAATTTTCCATAGTTCCCATTTTATCTCTTCTGTTTCATAAATTGTGTCGCGAATTCCACCAAATTCTATCCACCAGAATTTACAACCCGAATCAGTACCATGTATATCTTTACAGCGTGGGATAGCGCCGATTTCTTCCTGTGTATAAGCAAACGCCGGAGCTTTATAACTCACCGGTTTACCGGCTTTTTTGCTGTAAAAAAATAGAGTATGCCCAAGTAATTCGTTATTCGCTTCATCAGATGCCAGTTGTTCGTTAAACTCATCCTTAGATTCGGCGCCAATGCGGAATGCAGCACCAGCATTAAAGGCAACTAAACCGTCGCCAGTTGCGTCACAAAATAAGGGGGCTGCAATTACATAATGGGTTGAGTTTTGACTGCAAAAAGCTTCAATACTAGAAATAGTCGTGTCATCGGATTTATTAACTTGAAAAACAGCAGTATTGAGTAATAAGGTGATATTTTTTTCCGCCACGACTTTATCTAATAATAAAGCATCAAAAATGAGCGGGTTACCTTGAGAATTGACCTTCATGTTGTCTAACATTATTTCATCAATAACCCCGCCTTCACGCGACCAACGGTTATTGTTTCCCATATGTGACGTTGCGCCTAATGCCCACAGTCGGACTTCACTTGAGGCATTACCACCTAAAACGGGGCGGTCTTGAACAAGTATCACTTTGCGACCAGCACGGGCCGCGGTAATCGCCGCACATGTGCCTGCAAGTCCACCGCCTGCGATAACAAATTGGGTATTGAGTTCAATTGTTTTGTTTTTACGCGAAGCTGTACTGAAATTTTCTTTTATCATTAAATCTGTACTCTACTTTAATTTTCTTATCTAACTGCGGGCACTGCTACGGGCAATGTTTTTAGCGGCAACCATGCGTTCATTACGTATTTCGTCGCTCAGTCCCTGGGCAAAAAAGACACTTGGGTCATGAATAACATCGGTATTATTAGCGACCTGAGAACGTGGCATTTTGTTCTGTAAATCACAGTCGAATCGACCTAAAAAGCTAAACTTTGTATCAACTGCTTTATGATCACAAAAATGCGACAACCCCCAAGTAAAGCCTTGGCCATCACCTTCACTGGTGAATATGTCAGGAATAAAAGGTCCTGCGCCAACAGGCATTAAGGAGGTGACGGCGGCAATATCAAAATTTACGCCATCTTCAGAGTATTGAATTGTATTGGCTTCAATGCCATTACGAATAGAAAAAGCGGCAATGCCTTTACCAAACCGAAATACGGTTGTTTCGTGGCCCGAATTTAATATCGGATTGAGGGGGTGCTTGGTAAATGGCCCAAGAGGATCATCCGCAATGGCTAACCCGTTACCGACTAAATAGTCAGGACGAACCCCTAACGCGGCTTTGTAATAAAGGTAAATTTGATTGTTGACGACCATAGGGTAAGGGCCGTGAATGGAATATTGATCCCAGTCTCCTTCAGGGCCATTTTCCACCACAATGTGATTGCAGGGGGTCCAAGGACCATCGGGGGAGTCGGCATAAGAAACCGTCACAGGACAGTTGTCGCCTTTGGTTCCACTAGCTTCTTCAAAGGCTTGATAATATAAGTAATATTTACCTTTCCAAACTAAAATGTCTGGTGTGCACACCGCGCGCCAACCTAAAGCCGGCTTTTTGGGACGTGGCACAGCAACACCTTGTTCTTGCCAGGTAAACCCGTCTTCACTCGTTGCATACCAAACTTCACTTAAGTCCCAGTCCATCGATGGAATTTCATCGGTGCATAAGTCCGCCCCGCGAGGCGGAGATATCGTATTTCGCTTGGTGTACCAAATATAATAACGGCCGTTTTCACAAATAATTTTGGATGGGTCACGACGAGAGATTTTGCCGTCTCGGTTACCATAATCAAAGCCTTCAATTTCGGTATATTTAAAGCTTGTGAATAACGGGTTGTCTTCCGGTCTCGGAGTCGGGTATTTGCTATAAAGTCGTTCCATAGCTTGACTCAAGTCTCGGTTTGGGCGCGTTGGCGGTAGATGCCAAGGGAACCCTTTAGTGTCATATTTATTCGTCATGTTCATTACTCATTTTATTCTTTACACGTTTTGTTTTTTACAAAAGCGGCGGTGTATTAATCGTTGAACATCAATGTATGTTGTCGCTACTGAACAAACACAGACCACTAGGAGCCTCTGTTAAATAAAGTGTCATTGTCATCTTTAGGGCTTGATTGGAGTGGTTTTGTTCGGCAAACAAAAAAGATCGCTAAACCTATAGCAAAAATAATTGCGCCCATGGTGGCCACGACTATTTGTCCTTTGTCGGCAATAAATGCAAGGGAAAGCATAATCGCCCCTATTGCTGTGATACCAAATCCAATTACTTTAATGCCCTTTGTATTGTCAGAATTATGTTGTTCATTAGAGACAAGTTCTGCGGCAACTGTTCTGGCAGCTGTTGCTTCTACATAGGCTTGATAAAGTGGTGCTTGTTGCTTTCGAGCTCGTAAAACAAGCTCAAAAACCGCCAATATAATTACAGGTAAACCAACGCCTAACATCATTTCTTGAGCACGGTCTAACGACACTGACAGAAATTCAGGACTGATGAACTTAAAGAAACCATTTACGGCTAATGACACAATTGTTGTCGTTAAAATACTAGCGCCTGTTTGGTAGCGTGAGAACAATAGCCAAATAGGCGGTAAAAATAATGCACCACCCGTTAAAGCCGCCATAGTCATTACTACTTCAACTACGCCGCCCATATAAGGTATTAATAAGGCAACAATAATGGTGATTATGCCCAACAAGCCCGTAGCTGTTCTTCCAACCTTTACCAGTGTTTTTTGAGATGCATTTGGTTTGAAGTGTTTAAAAACATCATTAGTAATAACACCGGCGGCAATATTTAGTGAGGTATTGATTGAGCTAGATGTGGCAAAAATCATCGCGCCAAGCATTAGACCCAACATTCCAATTGGTAGAACTTCTTTACTCATTAACAAATAAGCACCTTCGTTTTCGAAGCCGGCGAGTTCAGGATTTAGTGCACGGTAAATCATTGGGGCTATCATCCAAACTACTGGACTTATGAGATATAAGCCGCCAAATAACCAGCCAACTTTTTTTGCGTCTTTTGGTTTATCTACACTTGTAAATCGTTGAATATAAGCCCAGTTACCCGCAATAAAAAAGAGATTGTATAGACCAAAGGCAAAAATGAATCCCCATGAATATTCGCTATTAGTTAAGGCAAAAAATCCCTCAGGCGCTTTATCTACAAAGTTACCAAGTCCACCAATTTTATCTAATGAAAGTGGCACCACAATTAAGACAGCGGCGGTTAGTACCACAAACTGTAGAATGTCGGTGACGATTACCGCCCAAAGCCCGCCAATCGCTGTATACAGTAAAATTAAGATACCTAAAGCGATTATGGTATGTTCTATTGATAACCCAGTAGAGACCTCTACAATTTTGGCAACCGGATATAAAAATGCACCGGTAGAAAAGCTTGCGATGGCTAAAAAAATGTAGGTGTACACTTTTTGTACCTTAATGCCCAAGCGATCTTTAATAAACTCGGCGGCGGTTAATACTCTGGTTTTTTGCCATTTGGGCGCGATAAAAAAGCCGATAATTAAGCCTGCGATACACATGGTCCATTGGATAGTGACGGCCACCCAACCATGTTTATAGGCAATTGAGCCCCAAACGACGAACGTCCCCGCTGAGAAAAAGCTCATAAACAGTGATAAGCCACTCATCCACCAAGGTAGCGCGCCACCTGCTGAGAAGAAGCTTTTCATATTTTTTCCTGAGCTCGAAAAGCTTAAACCGCAACCCACTACTAACAAGGTAAACAGTAAAATCACACTAATATCGATAATATTCATTTCATAAGTCCTGTTATTATTCCTTTCGTCTCAAAGTTAAATTTGAGATTTGTCGTTAAGGTTTTTTTGTGTGATAGCGAACCCAGTCAATTGCCATACTTGTGCCGTCAATATCATCGCTTACAGGACCTGCAATTGCTGCTTTTAGTATGGCTAGACTGAACAACATGGTTGTTTCACTGAAGCACACCTCGTTACGCATGGTGTGGTATAACTTGCCGTCTAGGTAAAATTTGAAATAATCTTTATCCCAAGCTAACCCATAAGTATGATATTCCTCAGAAAAGTCGGCGACATTCGCAGCGTCGTAGTTAGCAATTTCAACCCATTTATTGCCATCGTAATAGTCAATTTGATAGTCAGTGATCAAGTTGCGATAAAAACCTTTTGAAGGACCAGATTCCTGTAACCAGCCATTTATAAACTGAATTGCGCCAATGCTTTTTTCCTGCTCCCAGCTCAACTCAATAAACTTATCACCGTGTTTTTCGGAGACCCAACGAGTGTCAATTCTGTCGTCTATGGCGAATTCTTCTTTGGATACAAGTCGTGAGTATATGCCGTTAGTTACTAACGAAACGTCTTCGGCCAACGCCAAATTGGTTACGGTTGTCATTTGTTTTTCGTCAAAAGCATTAGGGTAGCCACTTGAAGAAGGGGCAAAAACTCTGAATTCATTAATATGAATTGATGCTGGATTTTGAGAACGTAAACGTATTTTTTTTGTTTTGATCGTATTTCTTAAAGCGATTGTATGATCGGGCTGACCCATCAACGTGTGGTGTAATTGATTATCCGAATGCGTTTCGCGGCCATTTGGCAGGGTATAAGTATCAGTCCAATTGTGAACATTTGTGTTCATAACGTTTGGGTAGTGACCTTCATTAATGTCAATTTCACAGGCTTTTTCGCCTTCAGCAACACCTTGTTTTGGCCAAAACCAAAATGAGTTATTGGTACCATAGGCTCCGGCGTATTTATAGCGGGCTTCATAATAGCCATAATGAAAAGCACGTTTGGACCAGATATTACCGGTTGTCCATTCTTGCCCACCGCGGTTTTCTTTTTTACTCATCAAATGCAAAACACCATCTTTTACGACGGCGTTATCTCGCCAACGACTGCTTAAAACCCAAGCATTCTCTGTAGGACCGTTTTGTGAAATCCAGTTTTGGTCTAACTGGCTATTAGGGTATTCAAATTCATCGCTCCACGCGAGTTGCCACTGAGTTAAATCAATCATCTCTGGAGTAGGAGTTGTCTTGTTAGTGGTTTCAGCGCTCGCTGACGCTACAGATAATAAGCTAAATAAAACGATGGAAGTCTGCAGCAATATGCACTTTTTCATTTTTATACCTTTAATTGACAGTTGATGACCAAAAATTTGAAGGCCATATTTGCGTTAATTAATAGGTATTGTTTTTGGAAAAATGAAGTGACACATATTTTATCGAAAATTTTAAAATTGTTTCCGAGGACGTTAATTAGAGAGTTCTTTTTGGCAAGCATTGACGAGGAATTTGAACTTTATCCATGTCATAAAATTTTCACTCGAAGCGCCAATAACATTAGATTTTTAAAATACTGGTCTGGAGGCACATATGTCAGAGCAAACGATTGGTTTTACTGTTTTAATTCCAAGTTTTGAAATTAGCATTCTCGGAACTTAATTTGCAATCGCTGTACTTGAAAATAGTGGCTTGGAAATTCAAGTGTTCACCGGTGAAGCTGGTATGGCGTTAACACATTATTTTGTCGATAAAAGACATAGCCGTTTTATATTAATTATAAAACGGCTTTTTACTATATTTATAAGAGTTTCTTTAATTGTTCTGATTGTATTTGCATTGCTTAATCAAAGCGATTATCCCTCGTGATTTTACGCTAAAGTAGATCAAATCGGTCCAGATTCATTACTTTGGTCCAGGCACTAACAAAGTCTTTTACAAACTTATCTTTAGCATCTTCACTCGCGTAGACTTCCGCAATGGCTCGTAATTCAGAATTAGAACCGATGGCCAAATCTACGCTAGTCGCGGTCCATTTTACATTATTTGATTTACGGTCTAGCCCTTCAAAGTGGAAGCGTTTATCTGCTTTTTGCCACTTGGTATCCATCGATAACAAATTAACTAGGTAATCATTGCTCAAAGCACCGACATTGTCTGTAAGAACCCCAAGGCTATTTGACTGATAGTTGACATTCATTACCCGTAAACCAGCTACTAACACAACCATTTCTGGGGCGGTAAGATTCAATAATTGGGCTTTGTCGAGCAAAACTTCTTCTGGTGAAATTGATGCGGTAGTCGAAACAAAGTTACGGAATCCATCCACTTTAGGTTCAAGTACAGCAAATGATTCGCTATCGGTTTGCTCTGCGGTAGCATCACTGCGACCTGGGGTAAATGGCACTGTTAGCTTTGTACCAGCAGCTTCCGCGGCTTGCTCTACCGAAAGGTTTCCGGCTAAAACAATTAGGTCGGCAATAGAGACTTGTTTACCTGAATGCTGGCCGTTAAATTTTGCTTGAATGGTATTTAACACCGTTAACACTTTTTGCAATTGAGCAGGTTGATTTACTTGCCAATCTTTTTGTGGTGCTAAACGTATACGAGAACCATTGGCGCCACCACGTTTATCTGAATTACGATAAGTCGAGGCTGAAGACCACGCGGTATAAGCCATCTCAGTGCCTGATAAACCAGAATTTATTAAACGTTGTTTTAAGCTGTCAATATCAGCTTCGTTTATTAACTCACCTGGCGTGGCAGGTATTGGATCTTGCCAAATTAACTCTTCACTCGGTACGTCAGAACCTAAGTAGCATGACTTTGGTCCCATATCTCTGTGGGTAAGTTTAAACCATGCACGGGCAAATACGTCTGCAAATAACGCCGGGTCTTGATGGAAACGTTTTGAGATTGGACCGTAAATCGGATCCATTCTCAGCGCCATATCCGCCGTCGTCATTATCGTGGTGACTTTTTTAGAACTGTCATGTGCACTTGGGGCTAAATGCGCTTGATCAGGGTTTATCGGAACCCACTGCCAAGCACCGGCTGGGCTTTTTACTAAATCCCAGTCATAGCCAAATAGGACATCAAAATACCCCATATCCCACTGCGTTGGGTTTGCTGTCCATGCGCCTTCAATGCCACTTGTAATGGTGTCATCGCCGCTACCAGAACCATGAGTGCTTATCCAACCAAGACCCATTTGTTCCAGCGGAGCGGCTTCTGGTTCTTTTCCAACATGTGCTGCATCGCCAGCGCCGTGGCATTTACCAAACGTATGACCGCCGGCAATAAGAGCAACTGTTTCTTCATCGTCCATTGCCATTCGAGCAAAGGTTTCTCTTATGTCTTTACCAGAAGCAATAGCACTTGGTTCGCCATTTGGCCCTTCTGGATTTACATAGATAAGCCCCATCTCAACCGCAGCTAAAGGGTTTTCCAAATCACGTTCACCGGTATATCGACCGTCAGTTAGCCATTCAGTTTCTGCTCCCCAGTAAATATCTTCTTCTGGATGCCACACATCTTGGCGACCACCACCAAAACCAAAGGTTTTAAGTCCCATCGATTCAATTGCGCAGTTGCCAGCCAAAATCATCAAGTCAGCCCATGAAATTTGCTTGCCGTACTTTTGTTTTATCGGCCACAATAAACGTCGTGCTTTATCAAGGTTACCATTATCGGGCCAGCTATTGAGGGGGGCAAATCTTTGTGTGCCGGTAGAGGCTCCACCACGACCATCGCCTGTACGGTATGTACCGGCACTATGCCAAGCCATACGAATGAAAAATGGTCCGTAGTGACCATAGTCAGCTGGCCACCAATCTTGAGAGTCGGTCATTAGAGCGACTAGGTCTTGCTTGATTTGTGGTAAATCTAATTTTTTGAATGATTCTGCGTAGTCAAAACCTTCGTCCATTGGATCCGATTTAGTATCGTTTTGACGAAGGATTTTTATGTTTAATTGTTCTGGCCACCAATCCATATTTTTGGTGCCGTGACCGCCCATTTGAGTATTGCTACCATGAACAAAAGGACATTTGCCGTTTGAATTGTTATCCATATTCTTCCCCTTTTCGGGTTTATTAATTGTAGTGACATATCAACTGTAGTTGAAAGTTGTGTAATCTCTAATCACAAAAAGCGATTGAGCAAAGTACAAAAATAAATGGAACCTTGTTCGCCGCGCTTGTTTGAGTTTTTGCCATAACCTTTCTGTCTTTTTAAGGTGATGTTAAAAAGACAATTAACCCGTAATTCAAGGGGTTATGTCAGCTTTTAATCTTTTTCCTTTTTGTTTGACAACGTGGTTTGACAGGGCAAGAATAATATTAGGGAATTTCGATAATTAAGTATAATGAGCAAAATCAATAATTACGATTGATAAAATAGAACGTTCGACAATTGCTTAAATTCGTTGTTAAAACTGACATCCCGTATAAATTTAATACACATCTAGACTTTACTTAAGCACGATAGTTGGAAATTCCCCCATAGTAGAGTTACTTGATGAGGAGATAGGTTTAATCTTTATACGTGTACATACTTCCAGTTATTGTCTGTACAGGTTGGCGACATGTACAGTATCTACAGGGAACGACGATGACATGGATGTTAAACATAGTGGTTGGAAAGGGATTTCTAAGCACTTAATTTTGAAAAGGAAGTTGAAATGACCAGATTAAGCGCACCCGACGTAATTGCTTGCCCATATTGTGGTCAAAAACATGAACGAAGTCGCTTGGCTTCATTTAGTAATTTTTGGTCAGTCGAATATTCCGATGGTGGGTCGACATTTGCGCCTTACGACTGCGGCGTTGTCATTGGTCGTTGTACGGTATGTGACGTACTCATTCCAAATGTAGGTGGTTTAAAATCACTCGGTGAGGTCGTAACGATTAAACGGGTTTACCCTTCATTCTGGCGGAGTTTGTTTGGACTAGATTTGGTATTTGATGTTGAAAAACCATTTCAATTACCTGAGCTACCCTTACCTGAATTACCCGATTGGTTCGAGGCGGCGACAATAACAACAGCAAGTCTAATTCCTGTGCCACTGCAACGTCAGTGTCAACTCATTGCCATGCACAAATATAATCAATTGTTGGTGGCGAAACGGCGTTGGCAGCATCAAGATTTTATTTGGAAAGTCCAATATCGAGCTAAACACCAAGAAATCGAAAATCAAATATTGTTGCGATTTAATAGGCAAAGTAATAAGGCATCAAATTGTAACTTAGTGAAAGGTGGTGATGACTCATTTGAGTTTGACGCTATGGTGGCTGCTGATATTTATCGTAGAAGGGGGCTGTTTGATAGCGCTAAACGCTGTTTGGAAAAGGTAACCGACGATAGCTATCAATATCGTAAAACCTTATTAATGCAATGGATCCTCGATAAAAATAGATACTTGATGATAGTGCCAAATCAACGTCTTTGTGATTAGCGCAGGTATTTGTTTATTGAGCAAAACATATAAAGACTTTTTCATTGGTTTTTTGTACCATTTGATAATCGCAAAAAATGGTGTGTAACGTGTATTCAAATCTTCAGCAACAAGCATTAGCAGAACTTGGGATCCAAGTTTTAGATTTGCAATCAAATCACCAGGTGACTCAACAGCAAGACCCGGCTGAGCTGAAAGTCACATCGCTAAACCACGAAGCAAACAATACAAGTACACTACAACCGAATCGTGCTAACTCTTCGACAACGATATCCAGCAGTCGCCCATCGCTCTCAAGTTTATTAACAAAACCGAATACCCAACAAGCCGCTAAACCCACTATCGTTTATTTACCATGGGATAAGGTAGATAAAGAGTGGTTAACTGACTTACGGGTGTTGTTTCCTAATTTAGTTGTTGAGGCCGACAAGTTACAACTTAATGGGCAGTTAGCGTGGCGCTTAATATCGGAGCCAAATCAAGTCAGTTTTGAATTTCCGCAGTTAACAACATCCCCATTAGAGTCATTGTCAGCCCACAATAAAAAAGCCATATGGGCATTTTTATGCGACTACGTACAAGACCCTAAATAACATGAAAATCATTGAGTTAAATTTAAGTCACATTAGCCAAATAGTCAGTGTTGAACAGCAAAGTCACCTGACACCTTGGAGTGAAAAAACCATTGAGGGAAGTTTTGGTTCTCGCAGTCACAATTTTGGTTTGTTTAAAAAAGCTAAACCGCTTGATGAACTCGTCGGTTATTGTTTTACTGACTTGGTTGCAGGTGAATTGAGTATTGAAAATATTTGTATTGCGAAACAACATCAAAATAAAGGTCATGGCGGCCAGTTATTAGGACAAGTATTAGAACAAGCTGTTGTCCTAAATGCAGACCAAGTTTTTTTGGAAGTCCGAGCTTCTAACCAAGCGGCGATTGCTTTGTATCATCGTTATGGTTTTGTCGAGTGCGGGCGAAGAAAACAATATTATTCTATCCCTGATTCAAACCTCAAAGAAGATGCGATTATGATGTCGCTAAAGTTAGGTTAGCGAAATAATAAGGCTTTGCTTGTTAACGACAGCGACAGCGACAGCAACAGCAAACCCACGTATCCATGTGGGAATTCTCCATAAAGTTTCGATGATTGCTATGACTTTAAACTGAGCCTTCAAGCTAAGCCTTCAAACCAAGCCTTCAAGCTAAGCCTAGTTTGAAAATTCAGCTTGATAGCGTTGAAGAGAACCAATTTGCTCATTTTCATGATCAATAATGCCCGAAGTCACTTTTTTACCTGCCAAAGTATCAACCAATTGCATTAAAACTTCCTTATCAACCGAGTCGTGGAAGTTGCCCTGAGCAGTTTTGAATGCACCGATATCTCTTGTTGTGATTAGAGCATCAATAATCGATTTTGCAGACTGATTTGTCTCGTTTACATGCGCGAATCTCTGTGAGGCCGAGTTAAAAATAGACTGAGTAAATAAGCTAGGAACAGCAGAAGGTTTGATTTTTTTCTTTTTATTGTCTCTCACAATCACGCCAAGTAAATTATCATCAAGCCAGCTTTTACCATAATAGTCATTGCCACTAATATACGCCTGCGCCGATGTTAAACGGTCACTAAACCATAAATCTAAAAAGCGTTCAGCTGTTGTATTTGGCCCTGGTAGATAATAGTTGTTTACCAAGCTGAAGCGGCCATTTTCACTGCCGTACACCGAGTTTTGTCCCCAGTTATAAATGACGTTGTTTACCAACTCTACATATTCTTTATCGATTGGGTATGGCGATTTAAGTCTATGGCCATTTAATCTGGGTGTTCGGCTTTTATGATTGGCAATAAGGTTGTTAATGAATGACGCGTTTTGCCCGCCCCAAATACCACCGTAACCATGTTCACCTTTTGGGTGAATCGATTTGTTCAGGCTATTGGAAATAATTGAATATTGCAGAGTGAAGTTTTCATTGTTGTATAAACTGGCGGTTTCGTCTGTACCCCAGCTTATTGAACAATGATCAACAATAACGTTTTTGGTATTTCGAACGGTAAGGGCATCCTCAGCATATCCATAAGTCCCTAAACGAAATCGCATGTGTTGAATAATCACCTCGTCAGCAGATACCACAAATGGTGCACCCACAATAGCAACGCCGCGGGGCGACGATTGGCCTTCGATGGTGACATGGCTGTTATTTATCTTAAGGGGTTTTGATAACTTGATAACCCCCGAAACTGCAAACTGAATAATTCTCGGGTGTTTTTGTTTTAAGGCATGACGCAGTGATCCTGCAGACTCATTATCCTCCAGTGTCGTTACAACATAAATCTCACCACCGTGGCCACCTTGAGTATATTTGCCAAAACCTTTTGCGCCAGCGAATGCAAGCTTGTCAGTTTGAGCAAGCTCAAACGAATGACAACTGATAGGTCCAAACAATAAAGTCTGGAGCAATAAAAACAGCACAAATTTCATAAATGGTTGACCTTTAATCGAGAATTCTGCAAATAAAAATAGATGTTGACATCTTATGAAACATAATGCTAGTTTTTTATGCCACCGGTGGCATAAAGTTGATTTGACACTTAATTAGTGGTCCACGGTGTAATAACTTTTATAAAAATAAAACAGCAAGTGGCGCTAGGATTTGAGTCACTTTTTCTAACAGGTAATCAATTTTTCGGACCTCATTAAGTCCGGATAACGGGGAGCAGGCATGGCTAACTTTCCTTACAGAACGGTAGCGTTGTGTATGGCAGCTGCATTACAAAGTAATGCATATGCGGATGAAGACAATACAACAAAAGCGCAAGAAGACGTTGAAGTTATTGAAGTTCAAGGCGTAAGACAAACGGACTTAAAAGCTCGAGAGCTTGAGCGATTGAAAAAGGGTCTGAGTTCAATAATCGCCAGTGACGATTTGGGTAACTTTGTCGATCAAAACGTAGCTGAATCGCTACGACGTTTGCCAGGTGTCACACTGCAACGCAGTGAAGGTGAAGGCAAATTTGTATCAGTACGTGGATTAGGCCCAGGTTTTGTGTCGGTCAATATCAATGGTTCTGAAGCATCTGGTAGCGGCGACGAACGTAAAATCGGATTAGATGCGTTACCAGCAGATATGCTTGGCACAATCGAAGTTCTAAAAACTTTAACCGCAGATCAAGATCTAAACTCAATTGGTGGTACGGTTAATGTTAAAACAATTTCCGCGTTTGACCGTGGCAAAACCAGCGCAAAAATTAAAGTTCAAGATTCTTACTCTGATCTTCGCGGTGAACACTCACCTAAGATCAGTTTTGATGCAACCCAATTTCTATTCGATAAAACGGTAGGGATTGGTTTTGCGGTTTCTCATGAAGAACGTAAAACGCAAGTCGATGAAGATCGTCACCACAGTAGCGGTGAAATGAAGTTTTTGACTCAAGACGCTGATGTCGATCCAAATCTAACGGCGGAAGAGAAAAAAGCCGAGCTTGCTTCAAGACCTGAGATATTAACGCCACGTCAGTTAGAAGTTCGACGCGAACTTGCGGGAAGAAAACGCTCTGCAGCTTCATTAAATTTAGAGTTTAAACCAAGTGTAGAGAATCTATTTTATTTTCGAGGCAACTACACGCGCTTTACCGATGACGATGTTGCGCTTAGGGAGTTTTTTGATTTCCAAGATGCAGGTTCTGTTGGTAGTGGTGAAATCGCCGCGGTGAATCCAAATAACTTTGAATTTGCATTGACCGATATCGACGTTTTCCACCAGTATTTTATTCAAGAAAGTGAAACGGTTCGAACGTCATTTAGTGTCGGTGGTGAAAACTTAATTGCCGATACGTTTAACATTGCCTATGAATATGCTGAATCAAAGAGCGAAGACGAATCACTTGGTGACCGCAGAGTTCAATTCCGTGAACGTGACCTTGTGGTATATGGGCGCGGTTCTCGTGATGAAATCGTAGGATATCCTATCACCCCCGACAAAGCGGCTGAACTTGGTGGCTACGCTTATACCGACGGAATGTACGGGACTTCGGCATCGGGCGACGCGACGGACCTAAACAACTTTGAATTTGACAATTTGTTTTTAGAGGGCGGTACACGCACCGATGACATCAAAACGGGTAAGTTGGATGTCACCGCTTGGCTTGACCTCGACTTTTTAAGTTACATTAAAGTTGGCGCGATGGTAACTGAACGAGTACATGCTCGTGATAAAAACCGTTGGAGTTTTGATCCATCAGCTGAAGACTGTAATGGCAACCAAGCGTGTATCACTGCGGTTAACTCAACTCATGCTGATTATGCCTCGAGTATTCCTGAAAACAGTAACTTTTTATTCCCATTTGTTTCACAACAAACCGTTGAAGATATTGTCAATGCAACACGTCAAACCGCGGCAGTGGCAACGAATGGTGAAGTCTCGATAGACAGTACAAAAGACGATTATACGATTACTGAAGATACCAAAGCAGTATATGTGATGGCTGAAATTCCAATCAATATTGATATGACACTAACCACTGGTGTCCGTTATGTTGAAACGGATTTCTCATCTACCGGCTTTTTATCTTTAGAAAACGATGACTTTGAATTTAATGGCGCTGGTGGCGGTAACTTAGATATTGCGGTTCCACTACCTGACTCGTCAATTAATTATTCAGAGTTTTACCCGAGTGCACACTTGCGGTGGGAACCAACCGACGAACTATTAGTACGTGCTGCAGTATGGACAAGCTTTACTCGTCCATCCTTCAAACAAGCTAGGGGATTCGCTAAATTCGATAGTGACATCGAGTTGTGCCCACCGCAAAGTGCCGACTGTGACGATGCGCAAGGAAGTGCGACATTATCACAGCTGCAGGATTATATTTTAGGGTCAAATAACTTACTTGATGTCGGTAACCCCAATTTGGTTGCTATGACGTCAATTAACTATGACTTATCGTTAAGTTATTACTTTGACGAAAATCTATTTTTAGAAGCGGCGTTATTTTACAAAGATATCGACAACTTTATTGTTGATGTCAGTGGTGTATCAAGATCGCTTGATGAACTGCCTTTATCTTTGCCAGTCTCACAAGTTACCTCGTTTGTTATTCCCCACGATTTAACCCTAAACCAAGTGAACATTACGCTAAACGGTGAAAAGGCCAAGGTATTTGGTGGTGAGTTTAGCTTTAATAAATACTTTGAAAATGGTTTGTTTGTTCAAAGTAATTTCACTGTTTTAGAAAGTGAAGCGCAACTTGACCCAACTATTCGACTAGACCCTGTGCCTTTGCCTGACCAAGCAGACTTAACCGCAAATTTAAGTTTTGGCTGGGAAAACGACGATATATCGGCACGCATTATCGCCAATTATCGTTCAGAAATTTTGGAAGAAGTCGGTTCGTGCCCTGAAGGGGTCAATGTCAACGATTATACCGAGTGTAAATTGTGGGCCGACCGTTACCAAGACGAACTATCGACAGTCGATTTCAAATTCAAATACCAAATCAACGGCGCTCTGTCTGTTTATTTCGATGCTATTAACCTCACTGAAAATCAAGACCTACGTTATTTCGAAGGTAATGAAAAAAGTGGTGGGAACATTATGTATCAAAAAGAAAACTACGGCCGCACCTTCCAACTTGGTGTGACTTACAAGTTGTACTAGGCAGATAGACGCAAGTTAAAGGTTAAATTATGAATAATTTCAATAATAAAAATAGTAAACGAAATATGTTTATCAGCTTCCTGACTGCATCCGTATTATTCGGTTGTGGGGCGGAGAGCACTATAAATGTGAAAGAGCCGCCACCAAAGGCGCTTACCGGTAAGTTTGTCGACAGTCCAGTACAAGGTTTAACGTACAATTCGGATACTGTGGTCAATGGCACGACAAACGAAAATGGCGAATTCCCTTATTTCCGTGGAGAAATAATTACCTTCTCAATTGGCGACTTTGTCTTTCCATCGGTGCCAGTTGCATCGGTGATGACGCCACTTAATTTGTTTAATGCTGATACTGCATTTAGTCAGCCGGTGGTGAATACTTTAAGGTTATTACAGTCACTCGATACTGATGGCGATGCCAGTAATGGAATAACAATTAGCGAAGATGCCGCGGCAGCGGCAACTATGACACTTGCGCCGGATCAAACGATTGAACAGTATTTCAATCGCCCAGCAGATGAATTTGCTGCGGATGTGGAAACTTGGTTACCAGCCGCTGGCGGTGCCGCAAGTTTAGTCAGTTATGATGTCGCCGTTGGCCATTTTGTCAGTTATTTAGAAACCGAATTTGGTACGTTATTTGGCAGTGCTTTTAACGTATCTGCGTTCACGGGTAGCGTATTTAACCCAGCGATTGTTGGTCAAGCTGCGGTATTAGCAAATTACAATTTTACCCCAGCTGATGACACCGGCTTGACTGGTTCATATACCTATACAGCGTCGGATTTAACTGAAGTATCGGGAACCTACCATTTTGAGTTTGGCCGCCGAGTACTGACCTTAACCGCTGGCGATGACGTGACATACTTGGTATCGCGTTCATACAATACCGTTGATGACGTATACAGTTTATGTGTTGAATCAAAATCCGATAAAGGATTGGCGTCAGTAGTTGCTGCTTGTGCAGAAAACGACGATGACAAGTTAAACTTACTCACATTTAGCCAAGCCCAAGCAGACGCAGAATTAGTTGGTTTGTTAGAGCGAGAAGACGAAGTTGGTTTTGAACTGATAGAAGAATTCAGCACTACAACCGCAGACTTTTTCACTTCTAGCTATCAATCGCTGTCAAAAGAGTTAAGTGACAAACCCCTATATGTAAAAACGGGGGGCAGCCCAGTGCTGGACTCTGACGCGGGGACATTAACGTTAGCTGGCGCACGTTTTTCAGTGGGCAATGCAGCAGAAGATTTACTTCGTCAAACTACCGAAAGCGATACATTTAGTACCGGTATTTACAATATTAGCGAAGGTTTTACCTTGAGCTTTGATGTAATCGCCCATAATGGCGCTGGTTCGTTGTCTCTTTACGTTGATAACAATACAACGGGTCAAGCCAACTCGGTTCATGGTGCGCCATCTAAGTTTTACGGTAAAGATATCAACGAGGATAACAACCCCGTTGGCCAAACTTTTACCTACACGTATGTCCCGGGACAAGATGTAGTTACTGGTACTGACCTGACGCACATTGATGCTCGAGGTGTTTTAGATACATCAATTACCAATTCATTTTTCCAATTTAGAACGGATAGTGCGGGTAGTATTACCATCGACAATTTGAAAATTGATACGGTAGCGACTGCGGTTGACCCTTCAGATAACTTTATTCCACCTTCAAAAATTGTATTTGAAGACACTGTTGATTTTACAACCGCGACGACGGAAAGCTTATTTAGCCCAGCGTTTTTATCCACAAGTGGTGCAGCTAGTGAAACCGATGATTTAGCATTATTTGTGCGAACTGGCGGCAATGTTGCCGTTGTTGATACAGGTATCGAGCTAAACGGTGGTCGCTTCACTATGGGTAATTATTTACCTGGCACTGAAACCACAGCGGCTGATTTATTGGCAAGTGGTGTGCTTGATTTAAGCCGTCCATACCAAATTGTGATGGATATTGTGAGTGTCAGCGATGCCGAGGGGGATAATACCTTTGAAGTGTATGTCGACAATAACACGAGCTCATCTGCAAATTCGATGCATGGCGAGACCTCACGAATTTTCAAATCTAATATTCTAGATTTAGCGGTTGGTGAACTGGTAATTCTAGGTAACGATATTGGTACTGAAACGTCGTTTTTACAATTTAGAACCAGCAGTGATGGTATTGTCGTATTTAACAATTTACGTATTGAATACATCGTTGAAGCACCTGCAATTAAGGTCGCTTTGCCTTATTCAGTAGACTTCACTACGACCACCACAGCAAGTTTGTTCACGCCAGAATTTGCCGCTGTTGATGGTGATGTTGGTCTAACTGGCGACGATGTTGCAATGTTCGAACGCACAGGCGGCAATGTAGATGTTGTAGACCAAGGTGTGCTGTTAGATGCAGGGCGATTCACAATCGGTGATACCAAACCAGAAGTGGAAACTACAGCCGACGATACCTCGACTCGGGGTGTATTTGACCTGTCTCGACCTTACAAAATTAAACTAAATGTGATTGCAGCTTCAAACTCTGTCGATGGAAAAACATTTCAAGTTTATGTCGATAACAATACTTCGAGCAGCAGTAAATCGATTCACGGTGGTAGCTCAAAATTCTATCAAGTTGTGCCATCAGAGTTGTCCACTGGCGAGCTTGTCATTGAAGGTATGATTGCAACGTCACAGTCGTTTTTACAGTTTAGAACGGAAACGGGTGCGTCTATAGAGTTCAACAACTTGAGCATCGAATATGACGATCCAAATGTATTTTTTGAAGAAAGTTTTCCGGTCAGCGACAGTGGTTTTTATACCCCTGAATACCGTGCACAGGCGAGTGATGATACTAAAGGAATGTACACTAAAACGGGCGGTACGGCTGTAGTAACAACCGAAGGCACCCTCCTTTTGGACAGCGCACGCTTTACGATAGGTGACGTTGCTCAAGGTGTAAGTAGCACAAACGCAGCCGATGTCGTCACAACAGGTTCGTTTGACTTCAGCAAACCGTATAAAATCGTTATGGACGTATTAAGTGTGAGTGAGCCTGTCGCCGAAGATCAGGGCAACAGTTTCATCATTTATATGGACAATAATACCAGTAGCAGTGGTAGTTCAATTCATGGTGGTAGTTCCAAGTTCTTTAGTGTCAAACTCGCTGAATTAACCCCTGGAGAGTTGGAAGTTGAAGGCTTTATTGGAACACCAACGTCCTTCTTACAACTTCGCACTGAAAGCGGTGGTGTTGTTGAAATTGACAACTTGCGATTCGAATACATCCCAACAAATCTTATTGTTAGTGAAGATTTCAATACAACAATAGAAGAATTGTTTACGCCGGCTTATTTAGCACAACCGATAGATAATTCAATCGCCATGTACAACATCACCGGCGGTGGCAGCGGGTTAACCATTACTGACGGTCAACTGACATTAGATAGTGCACGTTTTAGTATTGGCCACAGCACACCAGATGTTGAAACAACGGGTACGGATGTTTTAACTACCGGTGTGTTTGATTTAAGTGTGCCTTATAAAATTATCATGGATATTGTGAGTGTCAGCGAACCTATCGAAACAGATCAGGGCAACAGCTTTATCGTCTATGTAGATAACAGTTCGAGTAGCAGCAGTAAGTCGATACATGGTGGAGCATCGAAATTCTATAGCCAAAAAATTGCTGAAATGACAACGGGCCAACTTGAAATAGATGGCATGTTAGCGACTCAAAGCTCATTTTTACAATTACGCACGGAAAGCGGCGGTGTAGTGACAATCGACAATCTGCGTATTGAGTATTTAGAAGCGCCAGATACATCAGAAGTCGCGCCAAAAACGTTAGATTGCACAGAACGTACAGACTTATATTTTTGTGACGACTTTACCTCTGGCACGCTGGATAACTGGGACATTAACGCGGCTGTTGGCAATTTAGATGGACCGGAAGGAAGCTTTGCTGTTGTTGATTTAGATGGCAACGCGGTAATGCAATATACCGCAGGGAGTGTAGGGGGTGTTTTGGCAACCCTGAAGACGTCGGCAATGACGTCTGTTCCTGCAGCTGATTACTTTGTGGAAGCGAAGATCAGGCCGCGCCAAAATGGTACAACAGCCAACAAACAGTTGTTCTTGTTAGGTCGATATGTTGATGATCAAAACTGGTACGGAGGTGGTATTAACCTGCAAAATTCACCGTCTTCGACTCAAGCTGAAGTTGCAGTTAACCTAGCGGACGCACTAAGTCGTCCCGTCCAAGTAAAACAGCCGTTTTACTTAGGTGAGCGCGATGGAACAGATGATGGTGTTTGGTATCGTGTTCGTTTTGAAATGGTCGCCGGTGATTTGAGTCTGTACATAAACGGTGAACTTAAAGGAAGCTTTAACGACACGAACTTAACAGCTCAAGGTCTTGCGGGTATTTTTACTTACAACCGCTCATTTGAACTAGATGACTTTATGATTGGTGATGTAGCCAATAAACCTATTCAGCTCACAACCGATTATACGGAAGCGAGTTGGTCAGGTGCGGCTGGTGGCGTGCCGCTCGTGCTAAATGTGTCGGCATTGTTAGGGGATGGTGTTACAGCAGATAAAGTTACCGCCATCACGGCAGATGGTGATATCGCAACAGTATTTGTCTTAGGTTCGACTGTCACAATAAGTCCCGTAGCTGAAGGCACGACGACGGTAACATTAGTTTCTCATGCCGATGCGACGATTACCCAAACCCTAGAAATTGAAGTAGGTGCGTCTTTCATCGAATCGATGACGGATTACGGGAATATATCGACGAAATTAAGCCCATTACCTGCTAGTTTCAGCCAACATGTTGACACAAATCTAGTGATTGAATTCGACACCGCGCCGACGTTGGGTACTGTAGGCCAAGTTCGTATATTTGATTCGGCAACGGATGAATTGGTTGATGAATTGTTGTTAGCCGGAGACGTTAATACATTGGGGTTAACGTCTGATAAAACACGTGTTGTTAAATATCATCCAATGCGGGTTGAAGGGAACAAGCTTGTCTTAACACCTAGTTCAGGCGCACTTGATTACAACAAAGAATATTATGTCGTGATCGGCAACGACGTGGCTAACGGTACAACACTTAACGGCATAGATTTTGACGGATTAGGTAAAGAGGCGGGATGGACATTTTCAACACGTTCAACTCAACCTTCTGGTACCGAATTAGTGGTTGATGACGACGGTGCAGCTGACTTTAGAACACTTCAAGGCGCGTTAGATTACGCCATGACGGATAAAGATACGCCGATGACTATTACCATCAAAGATGGTGTTTATAATGAAATGTTGTTCTTGAGAAACAAAAACAATCTTACTATTCAAGGTGAAAGCCGTGAAAATACGATTGTTCAGTATGACAACTTTGATGGCTTCAATGGTGGCTCAAGCGGCCGTCCAGTGTTCTTAGTTGAAAGTGCTGACATGTTAGTTCTTAATAACTTTACGCTGAAAAACACCCATATGCGTCAAGGCTCTGGTGACCAAGCGGAAACAATTTATTTCAATAGTAGTAATCGTTTGGTGGCTAACAACATGAACTTTATCAGTGAGCAAGATACCTTGTTGATGAAAGGTTATGCTTGGTTCTATAACTGTTTAGTTGCCGGTAATGTTGACTTCATCTGGGGTTATCCAGTAGCGACACTATTTGAAAACAGTGAAATTCGCACTATTGGTGATTCAAAAGATGCGCCGGCTGACAGTGGCGGTGATTACATTCTACAAGCCCGTGTTGCAAATGTTGATGATCCGGGTTTTGTGTTCTTAAACAATACATTTACGAGTGGCCCTGGTCCTAAAGGTAACAACGTATTAGACGACTCAATCTACTTTGCGCGAAGTGCCGGTAAGACCGATGCGTTTGATAATATTGTATTGATTAACAACCGATTGGGTGCCCATATAAGTACTAAAGGTTGGTACACAAATCCAATGCCAAATCCGTCTGATGCGTCAGCGGTTGCCGGTTGGCGAGAATACGGCAGCATGGACTTAGAAGGTAACTCGTTAGATATCTCTGGTCGTGAAGCAAACGTGGCATTTGAATTGTCTGCTCCAGAAGCGGCTCCATACTCAGATCGCGCCTCAGTATTTGCATCTTACAATGGCGGTGCAGGATGGGAACCAACACCACTTGACGCACCGGTTATAGCAGATGTTGTTGTTACTACGCCAGATGGTGATGGCGGATTTGGTGGTCACTTAATGGAAGTGACCGGTGGTGCTGGTGGTACTGTTGTCACGGTCGACAACGGTGTGGCGTTGCAAAACGCCCTTGCTTCGGCAAAATCTGCGGGCACTCCAGTAATTATCTATGTTGATGGTACGATTACTCCAGCCAATAGCGGTAACTTGACCGGTAACATTAATATTAAAGATCTTAGCAATGTATCAATTATTGGTGTCGCGAATCGCGGAGAGTTCGCTGGTATCGGTATTTCAATGCGCCGGACGAGTAACGTTATTATTCAAAACTTAAAAATTCATGATGTACCAGCTTCGTTTGGAGATGCGATTGGAATTGAAGGTGATGACAACGTCGCAACGGGGAATATCTGGGTTGACCACAATGAGTTACATGGCAACTTAAACGTTGGGAAAGACGACTACGACGGGTTATTTGATACCAAAGCCGGGGCAACTCACGTGACGTTTTCTCATAACTATGTTCACGACCATTACAAAAGCATGTTAAATGGCTCAAGTGATGACGACAGTGGCGAACGATTTATAACATACCGTCATAACTACTTTAATAATTTAGAGTCTCGTGTACCGCTGTTCAGATATGGTTTTGGTCATCTGTATAACAACGTATTTTCAAACATTAATTCAAGTGGCATTAACTCTCGAATGGGGGCTGAATTGTTAATTGAAGCGAATGTATTTGAAAATGTGCAAAATCCAATTGTATCGTTTTATTCAAGAGAAATTGGTTTTTGGAACGTCCGTGATAATGCGTTTACTAACGTGACTTACACCACGCCAGATACAGGAGATGCGGTTTATTCTCCTGCGGATGGTTCAACATCGACCTATGAAGTTCCATACGACTACGATACCTATTTATTGCCAGTCGCCGACGTCAAAGATTATGTGCTAGCGAATGTTGGCGTAGGAATTGTGGACCAGTCTGAATTAGATATTCCTGATGTTGCAGACCCAATAGTGGATGGTGGCAATGATGACCCAGTCGTTTATGCTGTGTTACCAATCACCGAAGATTTTGAAGTTGCTAGCGCAGACATTTTATTTAGCAATGCCTATAAAAACCTATCCGGTAGCGCCGGTTCAGGCACAGCGATGTATCATAAAGTGACGGGGACCGTGTCGGTTGCTGACGGTCAGTTAACGATAACTGGTGCTCGAGTGAGTATTGGCAATACAACACCTGGCATCAATACAACTGCAGCAGATACTGAAACAACCGGTATTTTTGACTTAAGTAAGCCGTACCAAGTCACCTTTACGGTGGCGAGTGTTGCTGACGATACCTCACGTAATTTCCAACTTTATGTTGATAACACAACATCAAGCAGTGGCAGTAGCATTCATGGTGGAAGCTCTAAGTTCTACTCTGTGGCCCTGAGTGACTTTGTGGCAGGCCAAACCTATACAATTGATGGATTAGTTGCTACATCAACTTCCTTCATCACATTGCGTTCTGAAGGCGGTGCGACCATCAGTTTAGAAGATATCTCCATTACCTATAAAGATTAGGTTGTGAAGTAAAGAAGTTGTAAAAGAAACTGGAAGTTGTTGTTGTGATAAAAAGGAGCGATAAGGATATCGCTCCTTTTTTTTGCCTGCTCGAAAGTCTATGCAGCGAAGCATGAAGGGTTATTTTGTAAAACTTGATAAGTAGGATATCGATTATATACTTTGGTAAAAATATAAGGGGTCTTCAAACAGAGTATTTTTCTCTGGTTAAGATATCGAGCTATTAAAATCGAATGTAGTTTATTTTTACTTTACCGCTAATTTTATTATGCAAAGAACTATCCCTTTTTAGCCGAGTTGGGCGTTAATCTAAACTCACAGAGGTAACGATGACAAAACTCATACTGACATTAATGGTTTTATTGTTTTCACAATATTCATTTTCAGCCTTAGCACCAAAATATCAAAACATGAAAGACTTTGATGTAATGATAAAATTTATCAAACAACATGAAAAAGTAATGTCGACGCTCAAAACCGTAGATTTTGAAAAATATAGCATCTATTTTGGCGCTGATTGCAAAGTTACCTTTGAAAGAAAAGATATTCCAAAACCCTCTGGGTGGGCAGGTCCTGCCGATCCTCTCGTGTTCAAAGCATCGAGTTGTCGTTTGAACTGATCATTAAATACAAACCATTGGGTTACGACATTAACTCTCTAAAACATTAAATTAGTGTAAAGTAACCCATGTATCTCAATCGAACGGTTGCATGGGCCCTACATGTTCACCGATAATGACTAAAGATTAAGTATTTTCGATATATGAATGAAACAACGAGGTTTATTAATGGCAAAGTTTGATGAAAGAGTAGAAGCGTTACTGGCAAAGCATCCCAGCTTATCGAAGGATGAAGCAATTAAAATAGTAACTGATAAAAACGAACGTAAAAAGAGTAGGAGAGAAGAGAGAAACAACAGAAAAAATGCAGAAATCGTAGCGGAAACGACTGTTGAAAGTGAAGTCGAAGGTGATGTCGACGGCGATGTTGAAACGACAGAATAACTATAGAGCAAAATATTATCCAAACTTGCACACCATTTAAGGTGTGCATTGAAAGCTTAAAGAACGGCATAAAAAAATGGGGCTTAACCCAAATTCAAAGTCCTTGTCATTTTCCTAAACTTCCCCTGTTCGTTGACATTTTATTTCGAACTTTAAAATTCTCAGCACTTAGTTTGTGGCACCAAATTTCATCCAATAAAAAAGCCGCTATAAAAGCGGCCTTTTAAAGGGAGATCGTTTTGCGAGTTACATCACGTAACGTGCGCCAAAGAAGTACGTTGTACCCGTATGATTATACTCACGCATTAGGTCAAGAGTACCGTCACCCGTTGTATACAAACGTTCGTATTCGTCTGTTAAGTTCAGCACTTCTAATGTAAACGTTAGGTTTTCATTGAAGTTGTAGAATGCAGAAACATCTACGTGTGTCGGTCCAGTTGTGCCATGTTCAAGGTTACCATTGCTGCCCGTGAAGTCAGTAATGTAGTCATCACGTTTGTTCATAGAAACACGTGCTCCGTAACTTTCTTGCTCATAGTACAAGGTAAAGTTGTAAGAGTTTTTAGACATACCCTCAATTAGCTCAGCATCAACAGACGTATAGTTCGCTAAGATACCTAGGCCATTAAATGGTGCTGGTAAAAACGATAAAGGCTGTTGGTATGCAATCTCAAAACCAGTGACTTCATTTGTGCCTTTGTTAAACGGGATACTATGAATATAAGGCGTTGTGAACGGATTTTGTGAAATTCCAGCTTCGTATTGGTCATCAGAATTAATAAAGTCGTAGTATGCTGGATCTACAAGTTTTTCTTCTGTTTTACTTTCAATAAAGCCATCAAGTTCTTTAGAAAAATACGTTGCTGCAATTAACGCTTCTTCAGCAAAATACCATTCAAAACCTAAGTCCATGTTGTTCGATGTAAATGGGTCAAGACCTGGGTTACCCGTACTTACTGTCCCGTTGATGTAGTCAAAACTTGGGTTACCAGGGTTTAGTGACCCTAGGCTAGGACGTGTCATCGACTGAGATAAGTTAAAGCGAACAACTAACTCATCTGTCGCATCTAGCGCTAAGTTTAATGCCGGTAAGAAGTTATTATAACTTTCTGAAATTGTAATAGTATCTACGCCTGCAGCTGTTGGTACATAACCAGTTGCCGTTGTTGTTGTTTCAACAAAACGACCACCAACATTAGCGCGTAAAATCATATCGCCAACTTCAAATTCAGAATTCGCTTCTACATAAGCTGCTGTCGTTTCTTCTTGAACTTGCCAGCTTGAACCAATTCGAACATCCCATTGAATGCCCGCACCATTATTCATGGTATCTAACAGTTGAGTCTGAATTTTCGAGAAATCAGCTACAATAAAGGCGTCTAAAGGACCATCAAATCCTTTACCAAAGTCTGAATATGGGAAAGGTGTACTAAAGCCATCCGCTGAGGCTTGATCGTCGAAGTTTTTAATTTCAGTCTCATAGTAGTCAATCACGCGGTCATTCATTGCGATACCCGAAACAATAGTGAAATCGTCCATTTCATAAGTTAGGTCGAGTTTCATCGTATCGTTTTCACGCAATGTATCGCCCGCTCTTAGACGACCGTCAGTCAGATTGTATTTACTATCGTCGTTTACGTCATAACCAAAAGACGTTTTTGGCGCATTGGCGTTATCGCTAAAGTCGAAACTATACGTGTGTGAGTCTAAGCTTGTCATATTGTAACGATATTGCTCAGAACGTGCGTCAGACTTAGCCGTACCAACCATTGCATTAAGTGTTAACGCATCTGAAATATTGTACTTACCAGATAACACATATTGGCTGAACTCAGTCGTTGATAGCTGTTGTCTACTTTCAATTCTTGAATGAATACCTTCGTAAGTACCGGCAACGACTTGCTTGCCATTTTCATGCACTTTGATTGCTGTTGGTGTAATTTGGTCAAATGTACTGCGGAACTGTTCAAAGAAGTTGTACATAGTACGTTCATTGTCTAACGTCGACTGTAAGGTATCAAACGTAATCTCGATGTCGTCAGTTGGACGCCATTGAATCGAACCGGTAATACCTAAACGGTCTTGAACATTACCAAAAAAGTCAGGACGAGGCAGGCGTGGTGTCCAAAGACAGTTGACCGGATGTGTTGCGTTGCCATCACCATCGGCACAGGCCGCAGGTGTTGCACCGGTCATGACTATATTGTCAGGGTCAACATATGAACGATTGCCATCTTTAACAGGAGTTGTCCAACGTACAGTACCGTAACCTTCTTGACGCACGGTTCGAGTTGATTGCGCTAGAGAGAATAATACGCCGACCGTATCGTCTGCAAAAGTATTGCTGATCATAAAGGCTAAACGGGGGTCAGCCTCGCCTGTAACGTCGTTGTAACCCGCTTGGCCTGACGCCATAACTTTAAAACCAGGATTATCAAACGGTTTTGCTGAGTATAGGTCTACTGTACCGGCTATACCGCCTTCTTCCATTCCGGCTGTTGGGGCCTTTTGAATGTCGATTCGATTAAATAATTCTGAAGCAAATACGTTGAAGTCAAACCCGCGACCGTTGTTTACACCGCCGCCGGAGTCCGTACCATCAGTACTAGACGGTACTTCCATTCCGTTTAAGGTAGTGCGAGTAAATGACGGGCTTAGGCCACGTAAAGTGATTGCACGGCCTTCACCACCTTCACGGGATATTGCAACACCTGTTACACGCTGCAAAGACTCAGTAAGGTTTAAATCTGGGAATTTACCCAAATCTTCACTCATGATGGTTTCTTTAGAGTTTATTGTTTCGCGTTTCTCAAAAAGGGCGCGGGACAAAGAGCCTCTAAAGCCTTTAACTTCGATAACTTCGACGTCTGACTTGTTTCTTTCTGCATCTGACTCATCTGCGGCGATAGCAGTGAGTGAAGTTGTTAAGCCTCCTGCCAGTATCATTGATGTCATTAACCTGTTGAGTTTGTAATTTGACTTCACGATGGTCTCCTCGTGTTTTTATAATTATTGTTAAGCTAAATTTCTAAATTGTTTGTGCTGTTTTTATACGCTTCATGTTTATTCTGATTTTAATGCATCTCCGGTTTCAATATTCTATTTTTGAAAATGCCACCGGTGGCACAAGATTCATTTAAGCTTAATTTTTTAGTGCTTGTCAATAGTCTAGTTTAAAAAATGTTCATATATTTTTTTTGTTTGAAATTTAATGATTTATTGCATATTACGATCTAAGAAAAATTAATGTAAATAAATATTTTTAATAAATACAATTATTTAGGATGTTTTTTAGATAAAAGAAACTAAAATGTTTAAAAGTAGGGTTTGACACCATACCCCATTTTTTGCCAATATTGACAGTCGTTGCCACCGGTGGCAAAATGAGTCAATGCACAGTGAGTAAATCGTTCAACAAATTGGCATGTATATGTTTGTAATTGCTCAATAATACATGACTAATTTAGGTTGCTCGGTAGGAAAATTTAAACAATACGGTTAGTTTAAATAATTATATAAAGCTCTCTTTTGTCTAATTTTAGGAGCATTTTTTGAATGACAAAAATTTCATCTTCAGGGTTAAAGCGCCGTAATTTGATTAAAGCTGCAGCCGCCACATCGGTTTTTTCGGCCCTCGCAACTAACCAAGCGCTTGCATCTTGGTTATTTAAGCCACAGCAATCACAGGATGATTGGTTAAAAGCGGCGGAAATACGCGCCAATACCTTAGTGCCTAAGTTTAGAGATCAAATTTTTAAACTTGCTGATTATAAGTTGGCAAGTGATTTAGATGACGAACTTTCTTTTCAACGCGCGATACAGGCGTGTCACAAGGCCGGTGGCGGACGGGTTGATGTTGTCAGTGGGCAATATATAACTGGCCCTATCCATCTGTTATCTAACGTAGAGCTGCACTTACAAAAAGGGGCAGTAGTAAATTTTGTTACCGATCCTAAGCGTTACTTACCGGCCGTTATTACGCGTTGGGAAGGTATGGAGTTGATGGGGTATTCGCCACTAATTTATGCTTATCAGCAAACAAACATCGCGATTACAGGGAAAGGCACGCTAAATGGTGGTGGCAATAATTCAACGTGGTGGCCGTGGAAAGGGCCTCATAAAGAAGGACATTGGGATCTAATTGCAGGTGAAGATCAAAAACCTGCACGGATGAAATTAATGGCTGATGTAGAGGCTGGCGTGCCGGTATCTCAACGATTGTACGCGGATGGCGCATATCTAAGGCCACCATTTATCCAACCTTATTTATGCCAAAATATTCTTATTGAAGATGTCACGATTACCAACTCGCCATTTTGGTTGGTTAACCCTGTCTTGTGTCAAAACGTGACAGTACGGGGCGTTAACTTTTTCAGCCACGGCCCTAACTCAGACGGCTGTGACCCAGAATCATGCGATCACGTTGTAATTGAAGATTGCTTGTTTGATACCGGTGATGACTGTATTGCGATTAAATCGGGGCGAAATGCTGACGGGCGCAGAATAGGCGTACCGAGTCAAAATATCGTAGTACGTAATTGTTTGATGAAAGAAGGGCATGGCGGAGTTGTCATCGGTAGTGAGATTTCCGGCGGGGTAAACAATGTTTTTGTTGAAGACTGCCAAATGGACAGTCCACACCTTGAACGCGCAATCCGCATTAAAACAAACTCCATTCGCGGCGGTGTTATCGAACACCTTAGATATCGCAATATCAATGTAGGCAAAGTTAAAAACGCCATTGTTGTTAACTTTTATTATGAAGAAGGCGATGCGGGTTCTTTCGACCCAACCGTGCGTGATGTTGTAATTGAAAATCTTAAATGCGGCGAAATTCTAAATCAACCGCTTAATTTACAAGGGTTTGAGCGCAAGCCCATAACCGATTTTCATCTTAAAAATTGTGAATTTAACAATGCTAAAAAATCTTCCGTTGTCCGAAATATTGATAATTTCACATTAGACAACGTCAAGATTAATGGCCAAATAGTTAACCAAGCTACGTTATTAAACGTCGGCTAATTCCCGATTGGGATAGGCAGTACAGGATAAATGAATGAGTAACCAACGCCAAAAATTAACATTGCACCCTGATAGATTGTTTTCGAGTGATGACAAGGTCATTGCTGTTGCAAGAGAGCTTTATGCAGCAATAAAAGATCTGCCTATCATCAGCCCACATGGTCATACGGACCCCAAATGGTTTGCTCAAAATAGCAATTTTGAAAACGCAACAGACTTGTTGATCCGCCCCGATCACTATGTTTTTCGCATGTTGTTTAGCCAAGGGGTCAGTTTAGAATCCCTTGGTATCCCGCAACAGGGTGAAAAAGGTGATTTAGATGCATCTCGACATGTTGATCCAAAAGCAACCTGGCAATTATTAGCGGACAATATGCATTTGTTTGCAGGCACGCCGTCGGGCTATTGGTTAGATGATACGTTCGCTAATGTATTTGGTTTTACCGAAAAACTGTGTAGCGACAATGCACTTGAATATTATGACGAAATTAACAAACAATTAGCGACACCTGAATTTACGCCGTTGGCGCTAATGGACCGATTTAATATCGAACTTATTGCGACGACTGAGGGGGCATTAGATCAATTGCCACACCACGTTGCGCTAAAAGGTACAGCGTTTGAAAGCCGCGTGATTACGTCTTTTCGTCCTGACGACGTCGTAGATGCGAGTCGCGAAGACTTTAAACAAAACGTCCAACGACTTGCTGAAATGACAGGTGAAGATACAACACTATGGACGGGTTACTTAGCGGCGATTCGTAAACGTCGTGCCTATTTTAAAGAACATGGCCGTGCGACGGCGACAGATCATGGTCATCCAACAGCCCTCACTGCCAATTTATCTGCAAGTGAATGTCAGGCATTGCTTGATAAAACCCTCGCGGGGGAGGCGGATGAAGGTGAACAAGAGTTATTCCGAGCTCAATGTTTAACGGAACTTGCCGGAATGAGTATTGAAGATGGGCTTGTTATGCAAATTCATCCGGGTGCCCATCGCAATCACAATCAACAGTTATTTGACCGCTATGGTCGAGACAAAGGTGCTGATATCCCTAGCCAAACGGAATATGTGAACGCATTAAAGCCTTTGTTAACAAAATTTGGCAATAATCCAGAGCTGAATATAATTTTATTTACCCTCGATGAAACGACTTATAGTCGGGAGCTTGCGCCATTGGCAGGTCATTACCCAAGCTTAAAATTAGGTCCAGCTTGGTGGTTCCATGACAGTCCGGCTGGTATGTTACGTTTTCGTCAACAAGTGACTGAAACAGCAGGTTTTTACAATACGGTTGGTTTTAATGATGACACGCGCGCGTTTTTGTCTATTCCAGCTCGCCATGATGTGGCTCGCAGAGTAGATTGTCGTTATTTAGCTGAGCTGGTAACTAATCACCAGATCACAATCGACGATGCCCATAAGTTAGCTTACGAACTGACTTACGGCTTAGTTAAAAAAGCATACAAATTATAATAATCAATAAAGTTGCTGGTTAGGAAGTGAATGATATGACATTAGAAAAAAGAAGCAAAATGTCGCTTATGGGTATTTCAACACTCACATTGTTAATGGGGTGTAGCGGAAATTCAACTATGGAAAATTCCGAAAAACATGATGACTCTAAAGTGGCGACCGCAGAAGTACATAACCCTTCAACATTCGACCGTCCTGATGAGTCAATTTATTTTAGTTATTACGATTTGGGATTGCCTGCCAAATTTAATAAGGCTTTGGTTTTTAAACGAAATGACCAAGTTTTAAATACTCAGGCGATCGATTCTGATTTTGACGGAAGCTTAGATGGTGTTGTTGTTTTAACATCGATGGCAAGTCGCGAAACATTTCAGCTTGACGCTTTTGTTACGAGCAATCCGCACATAACTGCTCAAAATAAACGTACTCAAGCTGAAATCTCTCAAAAAGAGGGGGGCAAATGGCAGCCTCATTCTCGTTATCCAAATAGTAAATACCAAGAATACGTTGGTGGTGATTTTGTCAATGTGGATTCGGTAACCTTGCCACCAAGCTACAATGATCATTCATTTTGGTTGCGCTATGAGGGCCCAGGTATTGAGTCTGATAAAGTAGGTTATCGGGTTTATCTCGATTGGCGTAATGGCTTTGACATTTTTGGCAAATTAACAGAACAACCGATATTACAAAATGTTGGTTTAGATGGCTACGACTCTTACCATGAGAAACAAAGTTGGGGCATGGACATCCTGAAAGTGGGAGATTCTTTAGGTAGTGGTGGTTTTGGCTTATGGCACGATAATAGCGTTGAGCGCATTACTAAAGCGGATACCCGCGGCGTGACTATCGATGCTAATGGCGATGTTTATTCTGCATTTACGATAAATTATGGTGGATGGCAAAGTGCCGTTGGCAAGCAAGACTTAGCGGCAAATATTTCTATGTCTGCCGGCAGTCACTTAGCCAACGTTACGTTAAATTTTGAAACTCCAATTGCGACAATGGCCGCGGGCATCGTTAAGCATAAAAATACAGAACTCATTACAGGTGATATGGATATCACAGGCAAAGCATATACCTATATTGCAAGTTGGGGACCGCAGTCGCTCGATGGCAGTAACTTGGGCATGGCGGTATTTTTCCGTAAAGAAATGTTGAAAGAGGTTACGACAGATAAGCACAATTACCTTGCGATTTTGACTCCCAAAGGAAATTCGATTCCATATAATAAAAATACGCAACAACTTGATTATTCGTTTGCAGCGTTATGGCAACCTGAAAGTGGCATCGCAACAAAGCAAGCGTTTGAAGTTTATTTAAAGCAACAGGCGGAACGTCTAACCGTTAAACCACGAATTAGACTAAAAACAAAATTAAGTGATACGGCAAAACAATCACCTATCGATGCCGAAGTTGCTCTATCATGGGCGAAAAAACTGGCCGATAGTGAACTTAACCGTAAATCATATACTTATGAATATGACGGTTGGGATGTTAACCGACGACGTTTACCTAAATTTGAATACGATATTATTGGTTTATACCCGCATACCTTAAATAAAATCACGGAAATAACAGGTGATAAAAAGTATCAACAAGCGCTACATCGTATTACAGGTTCATTTATCGACGCCGATGGTGGCATAAAACGCTATAAAATATCAAACTACAATATCGATGCCGTCGCCCCTGGGCGTGCTGTCTTGAAGTTGTACCAACTCACTAAAGACGAAAAGTATAAAAAGGCCGCGGCGTTAATACGTCAACAATTAGTTGAACATCCTAAAACAGTTGAAGGGGCTTTTTGGCACAAGAAAAAATACACTTCTCAACTTTGGTTAGATGGCGTTTATATGGGCATGCCATTTTTAGCGGAATATTCAAACATGTTTGAAGATGGTCACAGTTTAGATGAAGTCATTAAAGAGTTTACGTTAACCTATAAATATCTCCGCGACGCTACTACAGGTAATTATTACCATGCCTGGGACGAACAAAAGCAGCAGGACTGGGCAGACAAAAACACTGGATTGTCTCCTGAATTCTGGGCTCGAGGTATGGGATGGTTAGCGATGGCTCTAGTCGACGTACTTGAATTGATTGATGAGTCTGAAACCGAATTGCGCGCTCCTCTAGTTGCAATTTCTAATGATTTAGCAAAAACCATAAAATCAAATCAAGACGCAACAGGTACGTGGTGGCAAGTTATCGATAAACCTGGGCAAGTTGGTAACTATCGAGAGTCGAGTGCATCGGCCATGTTTACGTATTTTTTAGCCAAGGCAATTGATAAAAACATCATCAGTAATCAATATCTACCGATGACAAAACTTGCCTATGAAGGGTTAACAAATGAGTTTATTTTAGTCCATGACAATGGCGAAATAAGTTTAACAAATATTTGTTATGTTGCTGGACTTGGTTTTGGTCGCGATGGCAGTTATCAATATTATATGAATGAGCCAGTTGCCAAAAACGATCCAAAAGGAACAGTACCGTTTATGTTAGCGTCGTTAGCGATGTATGAATTATTAAAATAAACGGGCGATAATGACTAATAACGTTATCAATCCAATAACGATATACGGCACAAAAATAAGCATAAAGAAGTCCAGGTCTCCCTGGGCTTTTTTATTGGCGTTCTTACTGACAATATCGATGTTTCAAGCTAGTTCGTTTGGGGCTACTATTGCAATTGATGATGGTTATACGGTTTCAAAGCGGTTTGAAAAATATAAAAAATTGGACCCATCAATTTCCTTGCCTGTCATCGAGTTCGCCGCAAAGCAGCGCGTACAATTTAATTTAAGATATGCTGTTGTTGATGACCGCGAATTGCATCTCGACCTCTTCCACCGTGTAACTACGCTGCCAGAAAAAGGACTTATTGTGCTGATCCATGGCGGTGGTTGGCGAGCGGGTAATAAATCTCACTTTCATCCACTGGCGACGCTATTAGCACAACAAGGTTTTGACGTTGCCACGCCTGAATATCGGTTATCCATCGAAGCGCCTTACCCAGCAGCAACTGATGACATAAAAGTTGCTATGGACTGGTTGGTCAATAATAAAGAACTGTTAGGCATTAATACGCAAACAGTCACGATTGGAGGGGGGTCTTCAGGCGGGCATTTAGCGGCTTTAGTTGGTTTTAAAACTAATCACGACAATATTAACAGTAAAACTTCCAGCCCATATGAGGTTAACGCAGTTATTAGCTTGGATGGTTTACTTTCAACGACAACGGAACTTGCACTTAAATACGAAGATAAAAAAGGACACAAGTCCGCTCTTTCAATGTGGTTAGGCGGTGAATATGCCAAGCGAATGAATAAATGGCTTGAAGTATCCCCCGTCGAATACGTCTCTGATAAAAGCCCAAAGTTACTCGTCATCAGCAGTGGTCAACACAGATTTACTGCTGGCCGTGAAGTAATTAAAGGCAAGATTGAAACGCATAATGGCGTTTTTCAGTTAATAGAGTATCCAAAAATTATCCATACATTTTGGTTATTCGACCCCTACTTAACAGCGGTATCTAAGCAAATTACTTCGTTTCTAGCGACAAAATAAGTTCCTAACGAGGGACAATTGCCCACCAAATTTCCAATTTCCCACAATTCAGCTAGGCTTTAGGAAATACCACTGAGCATATTTTATGGTTTTTTAGCGACAATTAGGGACGAGACAGCAATGTGATAATTGCACCCAATTACATTTATGGAGGGAATTACATCTTTAGCTTGACCCTCTCACTTTATGCTGTTTGGATTTGACTAATTAAATACAAAAAATGGTATAGTACCGCGCTCATTAAATAGAGTTGTATTATTCTTTATAAATCAAAGGTTAAGGTTGTATGATAGACGTTTTCAAATGTTACAACGGGAGATGCGCTTGTTTCGTTTAGGTATTTTTGCGCTTGTAATATTGCTCACATGTGCCAGTTTTAATGGCTTAGCGTGTGAACTGGATCTGCGTAGTAAAAAAGTAAAACTCTACTTCCCACCCAAAATGGATACCAAGCAAGCTGAATTGGATTACGCATACCAACTTTTACATAAAGTATTAGAAGTGTCCGAAGCTCGTTACGGCCCCTGTGAGTTAGAATTGGTCAACAATGCATTATCTTTGAAACGCATTGAACATTTACTCGAACAAGGTGAAGAGTTACATGTAGGGTCATTTACCGTTACTCAGGAAAGGGATAAGCGTTTCGAAGCGGTTCCTATTCCTATCTCGTATGGCCTGCGCGGGTATCGATTGTTGCTAATTAAGAAAGGTAATCAATCAAAGTTTGAAGGTATAAAGGATTTACAGCAATTATCAACGTTCACCGCTGGACAGGGCGATGGATGGGCCGATAGCTCAATATTGCAATATAATAAATTGCCAGTTGTCGAAGCAGGAAGTATTAGTACAATTATCGATATGTTGACATACAATCGTTTTGATTATTTCCCACGAGGGGCGTTGGAAACGGTCACTGAGCTAAATAAATATATCGATAAACCTGTGCAATTAGAGGCGGGCTTGGTCTTAATTTATCCTAGTTTGAGCGTATTTTATGTTAATAAAGCGAATGAAAAACTAAAAGAACGATTGGCATTTGGGCTAAATATATTGTTTGAATCCGGCCAATTTAGACAATTTTTTGAAAACAACCAAACGGCTAAATCAGCACTAGATATACTCGATTTGAACAACCGGACTTCGCTTTTTCTATGTAATCCATACTTACCAGACTGGGTACCGCTTAATAAGCAGGAGTATTGGTTACAGCCTTGGCCGGACTATGTGAACGACAATAAATGTCTTTGAAAATCGCTTAGGCACTGCGCTGTTAAGTCGAGTGCCTAGCCGTTGATGACAGACTTTGTTAATCAGTGCGCTGTACTTTGTTAATCGTACCGTCTGCATTAAATGTTATCGGCTCCATCGCAGTCACTCGTTGTCGTTTATGACACGAGCTACCAGGGACATTTATCCATCGGTGATAAAACAACACCCATTGACCTTTAAACTGCACAATTGAATGGTGATTATTGGCATTATGTTCTTGGTCCATAAAGGTACCTTTATATTCCCAAGGGCCGGTAGGTGATTTTGCCATATAATAAGTAAGTACTCGGTTATTCTCCGGCATTGTGAAGTAATAATTATCCCCGCGCTTAAATACCCACGGACCTTCCATTTTTGGTGTATAACCGCCCATATCCATTTTGATAAATTTACCGTCAACGCTTAACAAGTCATCATTCATTTTGACCACATGATAATCATATCCTTTCGCGTGGAAATACAAGTAAGCCTGTCCGTCATCGTCGATAAATAAACTGGGATCATTGGTATAAGGTTTGGTCCAAAGCGGTTTACCTATGGCATCTTTAAATGGACCGGTCGGGGAATCACTTACCGCCATACCTAGACCCATCCATTTGGTGCTTTTTTCTGGGTTTATGCGATCTTTAAAACCGGTGCCAACAGGCAGGACGGCGTAATATTTACCATTTTTATATGCCGCATCGGGGGCCCAGGCGTAATTGTCGGCCCAACTAAAATCGTCAAGGGACATAAACGGTCCGTGATTGGTCCATTGCTTTAGATCGTCAGAGGAATAAACCAACCAATCTTTCATATGAAAGTCTTCTTGGCATTCAAGGTCGTGGCTGACATAGACGTACATTCTGCCGTCTTTCCATACGTGTCCAGATGGATCAGCGGTCAGTACATTTGGGCCAAAATCGAGTATTTTTGCATTCAGTGTGGTACTCGTCATTAACCCGATAAATGCCAACTTTATTAATGAAAATAAAGATATTTTATTATTATTATTTTTCATGGGTATGCCTTATAAACCTTTGTAATGATACTTCAAATGTTTCGGGTCTGGTGTTCGTAATTGTTGTATTAAAGGGTGATTAATTGCCCGTAGATTGGTTAACAGTAGTTGTGCAACTTCCCGTGCGCCTAGCTGATTTAAGTGGGTATTATCGGTAATGCCATTTGGGTAATTGGGGTGCAGATTGGGTTTTATATGCATAAACCTAAGAGCGGAAAGGGTTTTACCTTGAGACTGAAAATGCTGACGAGTCAATGATTCCATGTCAACAAAAGTCACATCGGTATCCTCGGCAATCTCTCTCACAATTTTCGCGTATGGATGGGTTAACTTCAGGATATTTTTGTCATCAAAGTGACGACGGGTTATTGGGGTCATCAAGATGACGTTTCCGCCTTTTTGTTGAGTGATTTGGATCATATTGCGAATGTTGGCTTCGTACTGTGCTGGTGTCGTGTAGCGGTCTGTTTTATGCGTTGATTGGTCGTTGTGACCAAACTGAATAAAAACATAATCACCAGGCGACAAATTATCTTCAATGTTTTGCCATAAACCTTCAGTGATAAAGGTACGTGTACTGCGACCATTTTTAGCTAAGTTAACTGTGTTAATACCCGGACCAAAAAAAGTAGCAAATGGCACGCCCCACCCAGTTTCGGGGTAGTCTTTGGGGTCTTTTATAGACATTGTAGAATCACCAGCCATAAAGATATTGATGGCTTGAATCGCAGGTTTTTTTGATGGTTCAGATGGGGATGGTGTTAGCTGCGCTTGATTGGCAAAGGCACAGCTTGTGATGAAAGTAATAAGTAGTAAAGGTAAAAGAATAAGTTGCGTTAGGTTGGACATTGTTTGGTTGACTCCCGAGTTATTAGGTATGGCTTCACCACTATTTTTTCCTTTTCTACACTTTGATCCGGCGAAATCGATTGGATTAGTTTTTTGGTGGCAAGGCTCGCAATTTTTTCTACTGGACGACGAATAGTGGTCAAAGATGGAATGATCCGAGATGCAATTATGTTGTCATCGAATCCAGCAATAGATAGATCGTTAGGGATCTTTAGCCCAAGATCTGTTGATGCTCGAACGGCACCGGCAGCCATTTCATCATTGTTGGCAAAAATAGCAGTCGGGCGTGGATCTTGTTTCAATAATGCCGTTGCACATTCAATACCGCTTTCGTAAGAGTTTTCACCTTCAAGTATGTGGCTTTGTGGTAATTCGATATTTCGTTTTTGCAGGGCGTTTCGAAATCCTTCAAAACGTTCCTGTGATGAACAAAAGGTCATGGGACCGGTGATCATTGCAATATTGCTATGGCCAAGGTCGACCAAATGATCGGCAATATCTGTCATCGCAGCTCGGTCATCAGTGATGACTATGTTGTCGCTATCTTCTAAGTCAGTTGACGCAATACGGATATAAGGCAACTTAATTGACTTGAACGTTTGCGCCAATAAGTCACTTTCCGAAACAGGAGGAATGATAATGACACCATCTACTCGAGAGCGACCTATGAAATTGAGACAATCGTCAATAAAGTCTTCACTTTGCCACTGACAAGGATGAACAACGAGCTCAAAGCCAAGAGATGAACATATATCTAACGCACCACGCTGAACTTGGTCGATGTAAAGGGCATCTGGGTTATCGTATATGAGTCCCAATAAATAGGAACGATTTGAGGCTAAACCGCGGGCTTGTTTGTCTGGCTGAAACTTAACTTCTTTAATGATTTCTTCAACACGCTCACGAGTGGCTTTTCCGACCATAGGCGAACCATTGATAACACGGGACACTGTTCGTTTAGACACACCAGCGATTCGTGCGACATCATTAATTGTAACGTTGGTTTTGCTTTCCATTTTCTATTCCAATTTGAATTTGCCAATTATGACTAATTGGCAAACCTACATTTCAGTATTAGTTTCAGAATTAAAGTAGTCCCAGCATTCTTGGTAGCGTTTCACTTATAGCAGGGACGTAAGTCACCAACATAAGGACGATAAACATCACAAAATAAAGCGGTATCATCGGCTTTATAATTTTATGAATTGATGTTTTTGCTACAGCACAAGATACAAAAAGGACGCTGCCGACGGGTGGTGAGACCAACCCAATTGACAAGTTTAATACCATCATAATACCAAATTGTATAGGGCCCATGCCAAGTTCTGCTGCCACCGGTAGAAATATCGGGGTAAATATTAACACAGCAGGGGTCATATCAATGAACGCACCAACTAAAATCAAGATCAAATTAATCATTAATAATATAACGATTGGGTTATCACTAAACTGCAGAAAGAAGTCGCTTATACCCTGTGGTATGTGGGCATATGACAATAACCACGACATCGCAGATGAGGCACCAATAATTAGCATAACTATTGCTGTTGTTTCACAGGCTTTTAGAAATAAAGCCGGTAACGATTGGGTGGAAATTTCTTTGTAAATAAATACCGATAACCCAAGGGCATATAATACGGCAACAGCACCAGCTTCAGTGGCTGTAAAAACACCAGCAATGATGCCGCCGATTACGATAAATACTAATAATAAGCTCGGCAACGCGGCAAACACTTTTTGCGCAACAACGTTTAAAGGTAATCGCGCTGACACCGGGTATTTTTTCTTGATGGCATACAACATACATACCGTCATAAGTGCCAAACCAACAAGTATGCCTGGGACGTAGCCGGCCACAAATAACGCTGCAATCGACACACCACCACTTGCGATGGCATAGATGATAAGAATGTTACTTGGTGGAATTAGCATTCCCGTAGTGGCTGCTGAAGCGGTAACGGCTGCGGCAAAGTTTTCGTCGTATCCGTGTTTTTTCATTTCAGGGACCATAAAGCTACCAATTGCAGATGTTGCTGCAACAGCTGAACCAGAAATTGCCCCAAACATCATGCATGACATAACGTTTACTAAAGCGAGACCACCGGGTAATGCCCCAATCAACGCCATTGCACATTCAATCAATCTTTTTGCAATACCGCCCTGGCCCATGATTAAGCCTGATAAGATGAAAAATGGGATGGCCAATAATGCAAAACTATCAATACCGCCAGCCATTTGTTGGGCGATGGTTGTCGTCGCTGGTGTAAAGTCGATGTGCATTAAAAGCGACACCAAAGTGGCTAAACCAATACAGATCGAAATAGGCACATTAAAAAACAACATGGTAAAAAATACGAGCAGTAAAACTAGGGCTGTAATGTCCATTATTTACTCTCCTTATCATTAATGATTGAGTGAAGATTGGTGACGGCATATAGCGTGATGAGTACACCAGATAAAGGAATGACGGAATAAACCCAGCCCATTTGCAACCCTAAGGCCGCTGACGTTTGTTTGAGTTCTAACGTTAATGCAACCAAGTTGACACCACCGTAGATCATGACACAGGTGGCAAAAATAATGACCAGCACTTCGATCAATAGTCGGGCGTAGGTTTTAATATGTGTTGGCAATTTTTCAACAAACAAGTCGAGTCCAAGATGCGCTTTGGTTTTGTAAGCGTAAGCTGCGCCGAGTATGCCTATCCAAATCAGTAGGTAACGGGAGAGCTCTTCTGTAAAAGAACTCGGAGATTGCAGAATAAAACGAGAGAACACTTGCCAGCTAACAGTGACAACAATAGCCAGCATCATTAACATTAGCAGGCGTTCAAGTGCATAGTTGATTTTTGAGATTAGAGAATTCATCAGCGGCGCCTTACATCTTTTTAATTTTTTTGATTTGTTCGGCAACTGGACTGTTGTCAAACGTGGCATGAAACGGGGCAACTTTTTGTTGGAATGCCACTTTATCTGGATAAACCACTTCCACTCCTGCTTTTATTACCGCGGCTAATGCGTCATCTGACGCTTTTTGCCATAACGATTTTTGATACTCAATAGAGTCGCGCATCGCTTGTGATAACCAGCCTTGTTGCTCCATCGATAAGGATTGCCAAACTGGCAGGCTGGCTAAAATAATGTCAGGCACAAAAGTATGTTCATCTAAGCTGTAATATTTTGCTATCTCATAGTGGCGCGACAAGTAATAACTCGGTGGGTTGTTTTCAGCACCGTCAACTACGCCTTGTTGCAGTGCCGCATATAATTCACCCCAGGCAATTGGCGCGGCAGCGCCACCTAACGCTTTGACCATAGCCATAGCAGTTGGGCTATTTAAAACCCGAATTTTTTTACCGAGGAGGTCGTCAGGTTTGCGAATTGGTGCGTCAGAGGTATAAAAACTGCGACTTCCAGCATCGTAATACCCCATTCCTTTAAGTCTAGCTATGGCGGTTTTATCTAATAAAGATTGGCCAATTTCGCCATCTAAAACGCGCCAAAAATGCTCTCGATCGCGAATTAAATAAGGGATACTGAATAGCTTCATTTCAGGTACGAAGCCTTCAAGCGGACTGGCGGATACTTTTGTCATAGACAAACTGCCAATTTGCAGCAACTCGATCATTTCTCGTTCTGAGCCCAGTTGACCACCGGGATAAATAACCAGCTCCATTTGACCATCAGAGTAATGCTGTAAGCGCTCCCCCATATATTCCATAGCAAGGTGCACAACATGACGTGTGTCCAATGTGTGGCCTAATGTTAGACGAGTCTTACCCTGTTTTTCACCGCAACTTGCTAAAGTGAACATCGCGATGATTATTATTAGAATTCGCATGTTTTTACCTTGGTTATCTTAATGTGTCTGGGGCATGGAAATCCATGTCACTGTAATCGAGGTTTTCACCTGCCATACCCCAAATAAAACTGTAATTTTGAGTGCCGCAGCCTGAATGAATAGACCAAGGTGGAGAAATCACCGCCTGTTCGTTATGAACCCAGATGTGCCTTGTTTCGGTTGGCTCACCCATGAAGTGACAAATAGCCTGTTCTGGTTGTACTTCAAAATAGAAATACACTTCATTGCGTCTGTCATGTTGGTGCGCTGGCATCGTATTCCATACACTGCCTTCTTTTAAGCAGGTTATGCCCATTTGTAGCTGACAAGTTTCAACTACAGAGTTGATCATAGATTGATTAATGTCGCGCTCATTACTGGTCTTTAAACTGCCCATTTGGAGTTGTTTTCCGCCACCAAATTCGACCTTTTTATTAGAGTAAGAATGATGGGCTGGTGCGGAGTTTAAATAAAATCGAGCAGGATTCGCGGCATCCGAACTTTGAAACGTAACGTGCCTATTACCACTGCCCAAATAAAGTGAGTCTTTGTAATTTAATTCAAAGGCTTCGCCATCGGCGGTTACCGTCCCTTTGCCGCCAACATTAATAATGCCCAGCTCGCGACGGGACAAGAAAAACTCCGCCTTCAGCGCATCTAATGTTGCTAACGTTAGTGTCTCGTTAACAGGCACTGCTCCACCCACCATAAAGCGTTCATAGTGAGTATAAATCCAATTGACGGTGTCGTTTTGCATTAAATTTGCAGCCAAAAAGGCATCACGTAATTGCGCGGTATCAAAACCTTTTACTTCATTTGGACCAATGGCATAACGGTTTTCAAATTTTGTTTGTGTCATGTCTAAACCTTTTCTATTGCGTATTCGTATGTATAACGATGTTGATTTAACGGGCCAACCAACCACCATCTACTGCGAGAATATGACCATTTACATAGTTACTGGCATCAGAGGATAAAAAGACCGCAGCCCCCACTAAATCTTCTGGGTTGCCCCAGCGGCCTGCAGGGATCCGATTCTCAATTTCTTTGTTACGTACCGGATCGTCCTGTATCGCTTGTGTATTGTCAGTCCTAAAATAACCCGGCGCTATTGCGTTGACCTGAATGTTGTTAATCCCCCACTCATTGGCTAACGCTTTGGTTAGCCCTGCAACCGCGTGTTTGCTGGCAGTGTAAGCAGGGACGGTAATACCACCTGAGTAAGATAACATTGACGCAATATTCACTATTTTACCAATCCCTTTTTTCATCATAGCTGGGGCAAGTTCCTGGGCTAATAGAAAACTCGCATCTAAGTTGACGGCCATCACTTTATGCCATTCTGACAATGGATAATCGACAGCAGGGCTACGAAATATCGTGCCACCAACGTTAACTAAAATGTCGACGTTAGTCGCGTGTTCTAATGCCTGTTTTGCTAAACCTTTTACCGATTGGCTATCTGATAAATCGGCACTAATTTCATATGCTTGTTGGCCAGTTTGAATGATCTGGTTAACTGTTTCGGCGCAACCACCTTGGCGACTGCTACTGCAAATAACGTTTGCACCATGCTGTGCAAGTCCTATTGCAATTTGCTGACCCAGTCCACGGCTTGCACCTGTAACGAGGGCGGTTTTACCTGCTAAGCTAAAAAACGAATTGACCATCTGACACCTACATATTGTTCGTTAATAAAGGAGCAAGGTTTATAATGAGACATTGCTCTTAAAATTGATGAATTAGTATTCTTTGCTACCGGTGGCAAAATGTCAATTAAAAAGTTGCCACCGGTGGCAAAATGTCGTAATGTTAGAAAAAATACGTAACAAATCGGACAGATAATGAAACAGTTAAATCGACAAAACCACGCTTCTAAGCGCTATCCAACCAAAATTATGCAGTTTGGCGAAGGCAATTTTTTAAGGGCTTTTATCGACTGGCAAATTAACCACTTAAACAAAGAAAGTGGGCTAAACGCTGGGATCAGCATTATTCGTCCAATCGATTACGATGCTTTGCCTCTTCTTAACACTCAAGATGGACTTTACACCACGCTTGTTCGCGGCATTGATGAGTCGGGTGAAGCCACCGAGCAAGTTGATATTATTGAATGCGTAAATGAAGAAATTCCGGTTTATAAAGAATTCGATAAATATATGGCACTGGCGGAATGTGAAACGTTAAATGTTATTTTTTCAAATACAACTGAAGCTGGTATCGAATTTATTGATACAGACAAGCTTGGCGATGCACCAGCAAAAGCATTCCCTGGAAAATTAACACAGTGGTTGTACAAACGATTTAATCACTTTAACGGTTCAGCCGATGCTGGCTTGATGATCATCCCATGTGAATTAATTGACTATAATGGTGAAAAACTAAAAGAAATTGTAATGCAATATTGTCAGTTATGGCAGTTAGACGAGCAGTTTATCGCCTGGATTAACGATTCTAACCATTTTTGCTCCACGTTGGTTGACCGAATTGTTACTGGCTTTCCGCGCTCTGAACACGACGCACTACAGACAAAACTTGGTTATCTAGACAACTTTATGGTGACGTCTGAGTACTTTCACTTTTTCGTGATCCAAGGTCCAAAAGAGTTAGAAGATGTTTTGTGTTTAAAAAACACCAGTCTGAACATCAAAGTGGTCGACGATATTTACCCGTACAAACAACGTAAAGTTGCTATTTTAAACGGGGCGCATACGGCACTAGTGCCACTTGCCTATATGGCAGGAATTGAAGCCGTTGGCGAAGCAATGGATGATAACTTGTTTACCCAATATGTCGAAAAATTGATGTTTGACGAAATCATACCGACACTGAATTTACCTAAAGATGAATTGGTACAATTTGCTAACGACGTGATTAAACGTTTCCGCAATCCGTATATCCATCATTTGTTGCTGTCGATCTCTCTTAACAGTATGACCAAATTCCATACCCGAATTTTGCCGCAGTTACTGACATTTGTAGAAAAACATCAACAAGTACCGACTTTGATGGCTCAGGCGATTGCCGCACAGATATTAATGTATCGCGGGACGCGTGACGGTCAAGCAATTGAATTAAGCGACTCACCACAGTGGATGGCGTTATTTGCTGATGTTTGGCAACAACACTCCGAAGGGACGATGACAACGCAACAGGTGGTTGAAAGTGTCCTAGGTGCAAGTTGGCACTGGGAGCAAAACCTAAACGACGTGGAAGGGTTAACACTCGCTGTTACGTCAAGTTTAGCAGCATTTTTAAACAGCGGAGTCCGTGTAGAGCTAATGCGTACTCTGCAGGCGTAAGCCGGTTTTTAAACGTTTTAACACGTGATTTGGAAGTAGAACAAATGAAACATATTATCCGTTTGCACGCGACTGACACAGTCGCAATAGCGTTGGCCCCGTTGGTTAAGGGCCAAACGTATCATGATGGCGAGACATCAGTAACGCCAATTAGCGATATTGAAAAAGGCCACAAAGTTGCACTTATCGATATCGCCGTTGATGAAGCTGTTATTAAATATGGCGCGCCAATAGGTCATGCAATATCACCAATAGCGGCAGGTCAGTGGGTTCACACGGATAATGTGAAAACAAATTTAAAAGATGAATTGGAATATCGATACCAGCCTGAAAACATCACCTCAAACTTTGCTACTGACGACTCGCCAGAAGTGCAAATTTATCGTCGTGCCAATGGCGATGTCGCCATAAGAAATGAGCTATGGCTTATCCCTACCGTCGGCTGTGTTAATGGCATGACCGCCCAAATGGTGAAAGAATTTACCCGTCGGCACAAAGATTTGGCAATCGACGGGGTGTTTGCATTTCCACATCAATTTGGTTGTTCGCAACTCGGTGATGACTTAGAAACAACTCGGGTATTGCTGCAAAATATGGCAAAACACCCCAATTGCGGTGGCGCATTAGTCGTAGGCCTTGGCTGTGAAAACAATCAGGTTGTGGTTTTCGAAGATGGACTTGGTGATTATGACAAAGACCGGGTGAAATTTTTGGTTACCCAAATGGTGGAAGACGAAGTGGAAGCTGGCGTCGCCATGATGGAACAGATTTATCTTAAGATGCAGCACGATAAACGTGAAAAAGGACGTTTATCAGAAGTTAAATTTGGACTCGAATGTGGCGGCAGTGATGGGCTATCGGGCATCACAGCAAATCCATTGTTAGGTCAGTTTTCGGACTTTTTAATTACCCGCGGCGGCACAACCGTATTAACCGAAGTACCAGAAATGTTTGGTGCAGAAACCATTTTAATGTCGCGCTGCAAAGACGAAGAAACCTTCAATGACTTAGTTGGAATGGTGAATGGCTTTAAACGGTATTACAAAGATCACAATCAACCTATTTATGAAAACCCGTCACCGGGCAATAAAAATGGCGGTATAACCACGTTAGAAGATAAGTCTTTGGGTTGTACTCAAAAAGCGGGCTTAAGTCCGGTTCAAGCCGTTTTAAAATATGGCGAGATCATGACTCAACCAGGTTTAAACCTACTTGATGCTCCAGGCAATGATGCTATCGCAACGAGTGCTTTAGCAGCGAGTGGTTGTCATATGGTGTTGTTTACCACAGGTCGCGGCACACCTTATGGTGGTTGGGTTCCTACCTTAAAAATTGCAACAAACAGTGAAATGGCAACCAAAAAACGCCACTGGATTGACTTTGACGCCGGCCGCTTAGTTACCGATACCAGTATGGAAGATTTGTTAGCTGAATTTATCGACCTGTTAGTTAGAGCTTGTAATGGCGAGCAGGTGAAAAACGAACTTAATGAAATACGCGAAGTTGCTATTTGGAAGAAAGGAGTGACGCTGTAATGAGCGAGTTTAAACTTGCCATTATCGGTGAATGTATGGCTGAAATATCCGGCCGTGCATTAGGTACAATGCAACAAAGTTTTGGCGGCGATACGCTCAATACCGCGTTATACCTAAAGACAATTTTACCAAATACTGGCTTAGTGAGTTATGTCACAGCAATGGGCGAAGATGGGTTAAGCCAAGCGATTATTGGTCGCTGGCAAGATGTTGGCATCGATACCACTTTGGTATTGATTGACCCAAAGCGTCAAGTTGGTTTGTACATGATTGAAAACGACAACAGTGGCGAGCGTACATTCCAATATTGGCGTAACGACTCCGCTGCTCGGTATTTGATGCGGCACAAAGACTTAACGGCCGTTTTTGAAAAGCTAAGTGAATATGACACGCTATTTTTGTCTGGGATATCTTTAGCGATATTGCCAGACAAAGACAAATTTCAACTCATAGATGCTCTTAAAGCATTAAAACAACAAGGTGCCAAAATAATTTTTGACGGCAATTACCGACCAAAGCTCTGGGCCGATAAACAAACCGCTCAAATGTTTTATAACCTCGTTTACCCTATTGCTGATTTGGCTTTAATTACCTTCGACGATGAGCAATTGTTATGGGGTGATGCCAATATTGAAGTTTGTCGTGAACGCCTATTAACCCATCAAATTCCACATTTAGTGTTAAAAGACGGTGCTAATGGCTGTTATCACACGCACAAACGAGAAACCCTTCATATCCCGACAACGCCAATTGAAAATGTGATTGACACCACCGCAGCTGGAGATTCGTTTAATGCGGGTTTTTTGGCTGGTTGGTTAACTAATAAACCTGTTGGGCGATGTGGTGAATTAGGCAATAAAGTGGCTGGCCAAGTCATTCAACAAAAAGGCGCAATAGTGCCACTTAATTTAACCCAACTTGCGTTATAAAGAGGTTGGTGATGAATAAAGTTATAGTGACAGTCACGTATCTTTTGCTGTTTAGTATTGGCTTATTTTCCTCACTTGTAGCGTCAACGCCTTATGGTTCTGAGCCATTATCTGGTGACACTGAATTGTTGATAGTGGGTAAGAACCAAGCTTATCAAAGTATTCAAAGCGCAATAGATGACAGTTCAAAAGCCCTTCAAACTGTGATCTTTATTGAAGATGGCATTTACAACGAACGGATTTTTATAACCCGAAATAAGATAGCTTTAGTTGGGCAGTCAGCAAAAAATACCATAATAAAAACCTCTGTTTTACGTTCAACCTGGCGCGAAACACACCCATCTGATTGGGGGGCGGCGACGGTCAATATAAACGCCTCTGACGTCACGTTAGTGAACTTATCGATTATTAATGAATATGGTTTAGTCACAGGTGATCATGAACATCAATTTGCGGTTCGAGGTTTTGAACTCAGCGACAGGATCATTACGCATAACTGCAATGTTATTGCCGGTGGAGCCGACACCTTGAGTCTGTGGAATAAACATGGTCAATATTATCACTCCCACTGTTATTTTGAAGGTCATGTGGATTTTGTCTGTCCGCGCGGAACGGCGCTTATTGAAAATTCGACATTTTATAATCAAAAACAAGCCGCCACGATTTGGCATGACGGAGAACTAGCCCCCAATTACAAGCTTGTTGTGAGCGACAGTAAGTTTGACGGCATCCCTGGCTTTTGGTTAGCTCGACATCATTATGATGCCCAGTTTTATTTACTAAATTCGACGTTTTCAAAAAACATGGCAGACAAACCAATATTTAGAAAACGATATAACAACAAAAATAAAGAGCGTGCGAATCTCTATGGTCAACGTTACTTTTTTGAAAACAATACGTCTGACAATGACTATCCATGGCTAGAGTCAAACTTTAGAACCAGCGATGTATTAACAGAAGAACATCCGACATTGGCGTCATGGGTTTTTAATAATAAATGGCAGCCAAAGCAAAGTTTAGAAAGCTTGTCTGATTATTTAAAGCAACATCTTAAATCCCATGAGTTTGACAAGTTTAAGGTCAATCAATAACTAGGAAGCATTTGTTGATAGTTCTTTAGCTCGATGATTCTTCAGCTCAATCGCTCTGGGCTTTTCGACTCATCAATGATTACCGACCTGCCTAGATTGGCAAGTCAAACAGTGAAAGCTGAAACACAATCACACACACAAAACACACACAAAAAAACAGGTACACACATGAGATCATTTCGTTCATTAATGGCTGAGCAAGTGCTTTTGCCTATTATTCAAGCCGAAACAGTAGAACAAGGCGTCCAAGTAGCAAAAGCGATGCGCGCAGGCGGCATCCATCTGGTCGAGGTTGTTCTTCGCACAGAAGCGTCACTGCAAGCAATGATTGCAATAAAAAAAGCGTTTCCAGACATGATTGTCGGGGCGGGAACCGTTGTTTGCACTGACTCACTAAAAAGAGCAATTAATGCTGGAGCAGACTTTATTGTGACGCCGGCGATAACACCGAGTTTAGGTGCTCAATTAGCTGAATGTGGTGTACCCGTGTTGCCAGGCGTGGCAAATGTAGCCGACATTCTCACTGCACGAGAGTTTGGCTTCAAAGAGCTTAAGTTGTTTCCCGCTTCGTTGGCCGGCGGCGCTAAATTTATCGCAGCGATGTCGGGATTGTTTTCAGACACTTATTTTTGCCCAACTGGTGGTGTTAACCAAGCAAACAAAGCTGACTACTTGTCGCTTGGCAATTGCTTTGCAGTGGGCGGAACTTGGGTTGCTGACACAAAGTGGGTTGCTGCGAATGAATGGCATAAAGTCACTCAAGCCTGCCAACAAGTTGGTGTCTAGAGGAGGTGATATTATGGCAAAAGAACACATACCCAACATTCCAGTAGGGGTAGTTTTTGGCAAAAACGTATCGCAATTATTTGCCGACGCAAAACAAAACCGATACGCCATTCCTGCCGTCAATGTGACCGGAACCAATTCGATAAATGCGACGTTAGAAACGGCCGCTAACGTAAGTTCGCCGGTAATCGTGCAACTCTCGCACGGCGGGGCGAGTTTTTTTTGTGGCAAAGGGATTGGATTAGAAGTGCATCAACCTTCAATCATAGGTGCAATCGCCGCCGCCCATTATGTTCAGCAAGTTGCCCCGTTATATGGTGTACCTGTGATTTTGCATACCGACCATGCAGCTCGCAATTTATTGCCCTGGATAGATGGATTACTCGATGCAGGTGAACGACATTTTGAACAAACCGGCAAGCCGCTGTTTAGTTCACACATGATCGATTTATCTGAAGAATCACTCGAAGACAATATCGACACTTGCCAACGATATTTAAAACGCATGAGCGCAATCGGTATGACGCTAGAAATTGAACTCGGTTGTACCGGCGGTGAGGAAGACGGCGTTGATAACTCATCGTTAGATGTTTCTGATTTATACACGCAACCGCAAGATGTGGCCTACGCCTATAAAAAACTCAGTGCAATATCGGACAACTTTATTATTGCCGCGTCATTTGGCAATGTGCATGGAGTTTATAAACCCGGTAACGTTAAGCTCACGCCTAAAATTCTTCGCGACTCACAATCCTTTGTAGAACATGAATACAACTTAGCACACAACCCGCTCAATTTTGTATTCCATGGTGGCTCAGGATCTGAGCCGGAGTTAATTGCTGAGTCGATTGAGTATGGCGTAGTGAAAATGAATATTGATACTGATACTCAATGGGCGGCTTGGATGGGTATTCTCAATTATTATCAGCAATATGAAGAATATTTACAAAGCCAAATTGGCAACCCTGATGGGGATGATAAACCGAATAAAAAATACTACGATCCTAGGCAATGGTTACGCCGCGTTGAGCAAAGTATGACAACTCGACTTGAGCAAAGCTTTGTTGACCTTAATTGTCTCAATAGGTGGCAATAAACATGGAAAGACTGATCCCTACATTAAAAAAAGACGGAGTTGAACTCGACCTTATTTTACTTATCCGCACGATATTAGCGGCAACCAAAGAAATTGCATTTCGCGTGAGCCAAGGCGAATTATCTGGCGTATTAGGTTCGACCTTGGATGAAAATATTCAAGGTGAGGTACAGAAAAAGCTCGATGTATTGGCAAACCAATTATTAAAGGACATGTTAAGCGACGATGATTCAGTGCGGTCAATTGCGTCGGAAGAAGAAGAATTTGTAGTGCCTGTTCATTCGACCGCTCCTTATATTGTCGCCTTTGACCCATTAGATGGGTCGTCAAATATCGATATAAATGGTCAAATAGGCACCATATTTACCATCTATAGGGCGAGGGATGATGTTGCGGCAAACAGTCCAGAGCAATTTGCGCAATTAGGCACTGAACAGGTTTGTGCGGGCTATGTTTTGTATGGCCCTTCAACCTATCTGATGATGACAACGGGAGGCCCGACAAGAGGTTATACGCTGGATCTAACCCATGGTGGATACTTACTTACGGTGCCAGAAGTGACGTTGTCGCAAGATAGCATGGAGTTTTCCGCAAACATGGCTAACTACCGTTATTGGCAGGAAGGTGTGCAACACTACTTTGACCAAGTATTGTATTCGTCAGAAGACTATAAAGACGTGACTATGAGGTACAACGGCGCCATGGTCGGAGACATTAACCGAATTTTGATAAAAGGCGGTGTTTTTCATTATCCAAGCGATGCCCGTGCTGGCAATGAGAACGGAAAGATCCGTTTATTATATGAAGCAAACCCGCTTGCAATGTTAATTGAAAAAGCTGGCGGTAAAGCAACGGCCCACGGTAAACGGATAATGGCATTACCACCGACAAGCTTGCATCAGCGAGTCCCTGTCGTGATGGGGTCAAATAACCTTGTTGATGAATTTGATAAAGCCATTTTTAGTAATTCAAATGTTTAACTGAGCAAAAAAAAGGAGAGGAATTACCTAAGTAATTTTCTCTCCTTAAAGGATTAGCCATTGAGTTATGTCATAACAAATGCAGACTTGAAGGTCGGCAATACCACAACAAAAACACCAACAACATCATCAGGGTATCGTTACATGTAAACTTGCTGGTAGTTACAGTCTCGCTTGAACAAATTGCGCTATTTGCTCATCTTTACAGTTTTCAAAGAAACACGCTTGGAAACGAGGTCCGCCAATCGCTTGTTTAATTAGCTCAGGGTCAATGGCTTCTAGTGCATCAAGGTAATCTTTTGCAACGGCAGATTTAAGCTGAGACAAAATTCCAGCATTGGCCACTTGAGACTCTTTCCGCTCAGCAGGGTAACCTTGACCTTTTTCGCCAGAAAACGCTTTTTCAAAAATGTATTTAATATTAAGTTCAGCACCCCATCCAAATCCTTTAGCAAAAGGCAGGGCAAGGGCATTGCCGTTATTAATTTGGGCAAAAAGATACGCATCTGAAGGGTCAATACAATATCCACACGCCACACCTGGAAATGCGTTTGTTGCCATTAGGGCACCTTGACCTGTACCACAACCGGTCACGACAAAGTCTACGGCTTTACTGTTTAACAATAAGCTGGCAATGATACCAAGGTGAATGTAAGTCAATCTGTGGTCGTTATCGCCGTCCATACCAACGTTAAATACTTGATGGTTTTGTTGTTGTGCGACTTCTTCAAGTTGCGTTAGTACTATAGGGTTCTTTGCCGCTTGGCTAAATTCATTCATTAAAGCGATTTTCATAGAGGGCTCCAATCTGATAATTAAAATTATGGCCGGATTTTAACGTAAACTTAGTTCAATCGCCACCGGTGGCATTAAGTTTTTTTGATCAAATTAAGCGCAGTTGATAGACATAATTTTCAGCAATTAATGTTTAGTTATCTTTAGCGCAAAACCGGCATTGAATGCCGATTTAAGCCAGGATTTGACTTAGTGCTTAGTTGGTAATGTCGCTAAACTTATTTTTTAGCTAGGCGAGTAGGGAATTAAACATCCTGATCTTCACCTGTGCACCAGCTTCGATTCGGCCGTCATTTTGAGTTAGCAAAATGTAGCAATTAGCATTACACATAGACGATAAAATACCGGAACCCTGTGAATTTAGCGCCGTGACTTCTAGTTGACCTTGTTGATTAACTGACGCGACTCCGCGTTGGAAGTCAGCTCGACCAGGGCGTTTTTTTAGCGCCGTAAGTGTGGTTGCGGTGAGCTCCATATTAGAGGTTGGCAAGGCCCCCATCATTTTGATAATGGTCGGCGCAACTAGGATATCAAAGGTGACGGTGGCGGAAACGGGGTTGCCCGGTAAGCCAAAAAATACGCTGTTTGGTAACAGGCCAAAGGCAAATGGTTTACCTGGTTTCATTGCGACTTTCCAAAAGTTGATGTCGCCAATTTCAGATAAAACATCTTTGGTAAAATCCGCGTCGCCAACGGATACGCCACCCGAGCTAATAATAGCGTCGGCGTCCTGATCGGCCTTGATAAAGGCATTTTTAATCGCCTCAACATTGTCAGGAATAACACCAAGGTCAATAACGTCGACATTTAAACGTTTGAGCATGGCTTTTATGGTTTGTCTATTTGAGTCGTATATATCGCCGACATTCAACGTTTCGCCAGGTAATTTGAGTTCATCACCAGTGGAAAATACCGCAACGGTTAACGGTTGAAAAACAGTCACGTTGGCAATTCCGAGTGAGGCCATCATACCAATGTCGACACTGCGAATTTTATGGCCGGCAGAAAATAGCGTTTCACCGGTTTTAATGTCTTCGCCACAAAAGCGAATGTTGTCGTGTAAAACAGGTACTTTTGAAAGCGTTATAACATCATCTTGGCGAACGACATTTTCCTGCATAACGACTGCATTACACTCAGTAGGTACCGGCGCGCCCGTCATTATTCGGATGCATTCGCCTTGATTTATCCGCCCGGTATAAGGATTTCCCGCCATTGCTGCACCCACAACTACTAAGTTTATGTTGCTGGAATGTTTTGGTTTGTCAGAGCTTAAGTCAACTAAGTTTACCGCATATCCATCCATTGCGGAGTTGTTTACCGGCGGGACATTAACGGTAGCAACAACATCTTCACTTAATATTCTGCCGTCGCTGTCATCAATATTGATTTTAATGGTTGAGGTTACCGACTGAACTGCGGATTGTAATTTAGCTAAGGCATCATTAACGGGGAGCAAACTTGGCGCGCTGCAACTGTCTAACATTGGATTTCCATTTTGGGCAAAGGTCGAATATGGCAGAGCCAAATATTTGAACTTGGCTCACAATTTAACGTATTGTCTGGCTTTATGTGCAAATGCGCAAATGGATTTTGTTTCTAGCGAATGCCAATCCAGTTAACAGCCAAATTTTTTGACGTTTATTAGGCTCAAGATAAATTGTTTTTTTTGCCTGAAATGCATTTTTGTGGAATAGGTTTAGGCTTTTAAGAAAACCCAAAAAAAGCCATTTAATAAACAACTGCTTGAATAAAAAGGGCTGTTCTAAAAAAAGGCTGCTTGAAAAAAGGCTGCTTGAAAAAAGAGGGGAACAAAAAATAAGGCTTCGAACAACAAAGCACGATGCCATAAGTTAAATCGGGCTTTACAAGGTAAAGCCCGATTTATCATTCTAGCGTGCGTTTGTGCTTTCAAAAATTTTGTCAGCAGAAGCTGCGACAAAACCGGTATAAAGTTTACCGTTTGGCATTTCATATCGCAGTGCAAATTCGTAGAAACAACTCGGAATGGTTTTGTTACCGTCGGTAAATTCAACAGTAGCGTCATCCGCAAGCGTGGCTGATTGTTCCAATAACACCTCAGCAGAACCTTTTATTTCACCACCCGTTGTATTCAGTGGGAAACCAGCGGCCTTCAATTTGTCGTTGACCGACTCAAGAGTATCGAAGTCCTTTAAGGTATTTACGTTCACCGTAAAGTGATTTGCACGATAACCCCAAGCGGCTGTCCAAGCAGCATATTCACTTTCTTCTAACAGCATATCGTAAGTTGCAGAATCTAGCTCCCAATGGCGGCCCGAATATAAGAAGTTATCGGCGGTGACAGCTGACGCATCAATGTTATCTACAAGCGTTTTTATCACTTGTTGCAAAGGCGCTGAGAACTTTTCTACGAGCAGTTCAGAGATGAATACTTTTGGTTGGTTTGGATCTGAGTGTTCAAAGTGCTTAGCGTATAAACATTTTGCGTCGAAATGGTATTCACCGCATTCTTTATAGCCTACAGCTTCAAAGTGTGCCGCGAGTTTATCTAAACCAACTTTAGGTAGGTTAAACGTACGTAACGCAATATGGTCATTAACAATGTCGTCTTGCTGTGTTGAACCAAGTAATTGATGAATTTTATTGGCTGAAGGTGTAACGGTTAGGTAGTTCTGCCACAAATTGTCAAAGAGTTCGTTCACGTTGTTATGCATGTGTGTGTCCTTAAATCCGGAAATATTAATTAGCTAAATTAGGTTAAATAGATAAGCCTGGCGACAAGGTTGCCGGTAAACTCACTTCTGTTGCTTCTACCGATGCGACTGGGTAGGCACAGTAGTCAGCAGCGTAGTAAGCACTCGCTCTGTGGTTGCCACTGGCACCTATACCACCAAATGGCGCTGCACTTGACGCACCTGTGGTCGGTTTATTCCAATTTACAATACCAGCTCGAATGTGTTTGAAAAACAGATCGTAATCATCTTGCGAATCACCAATAAAACCGGCTGACAATCCAAACGACGTATTATTCGCTTCATTAATGGCTTGGTCAAATTGAGTATAACGATATACTTTTAAAAGTGGTCCAAAGTGTTCTACATCTGGCAGTGGATTGGCATGTGTAACGTCGATGATCCCTGGGGTAACAAAGCCGGTATCCGTATTTGTGTGCTGCAATTCAACTAATACTTTACCACCAAGTTCAACAATTTTCTGCTGGGTAATTGCCATCCCTGCAGCGGCTTGTTTTGAAATCATTGAACCAAAAAAAGGTTGATGTTCGGCGAATGGGTCGTCAATTTTGATGTTATTTGTAGCGTCAATTAGCTTTGCTAAAATCGCATCGCCATTGGTACTCTTTTCAATAAACAATCTGCGAGCACAGGTACAGCGCTGACCCGTCGTAACAAATGCCGATTGAATAATGTCATGAACGGCAGCGTCGATGTTTTTCACATCTTTAACGATAAGCGGGTTATTGCCACCCATTTCCAATGCCAAAATTTTACCTGGGTTGCCCGCAAACTGCTCGTGTAACAAATGTCCAGTGGTTGAGCTGCCGGTAAAAAACAAGCCGTCGATACCGATATGAGAGGCCAAAGCCTTTCCGGTTTCGACCTTGCCCTGAACTAGATTTAACACACCAGCTGGAAGGCCAGCTTGTTGCCAAAGGCGAACGGTTTCTTCGGCAACTAACGGTGTTAAGTCCGATGGCTTAAATACTACGGTATTGCCAGCAATAAGCGCTGGCACAATATGTCCATTTGGTAGGTGGCCTGGGAAATTATAAGGACCAAATATCGCTACGACACCATGTGGTTTGTGACGTAATTTTGCGGTTGCCCCCGGAATGTCATTGGTCACTGAACCCGTACGTTCATTGTAGGCCTTGACCGAAATGGCAATTTTACCCACCATAGCACCGATTTCAGTTTTACTTTCCCACAGTGCTTTACCCGTTTCCTGAGCAATAATTGCAGCGAGGTGATCGGTATTCTCTTTTAACAATTCAGCGAAGCGGGTAATGATAGAAATACGTGCGTCGAAGGTCATATCTGACCAATCTAAAAATGCATGGCGTGCCGACTTAACAGCGACATCAATTAAGTCTGCACATGCTGAAGCACCTTGCCATATGCGAATATCATTGGCGGGGTTAATCGAATTGAAAATAGGGCCGGTGCCCGCTTGCCACTCACCATTAATGTATTGAATTGCTTCTGTCATTGTATTTCCTAAATTCATTGTGATGGGGTTATTTACAGCACCAAAATACGTAAAGAGTCACCTTGTTGCACGGCCAATGCGTCAGCCATCGATTGTGAAACCAATACCAGTGTTTGGTCAGCTTCGGTATGTAAAATTATTTGCTGGGTAAACGTGGCCCTAAATTGCTCAACATGAAGGTTACTAAGTCCGTAAGTTTTTGCATTTGGATCAATATTGGTTGGGAGTTGATCGTCTGCACAAATAGTGACGGTGGCCAAAAAGCTGTTTTTTACCGATTTAATCTGCGGTAATTTAGCTTCAACGGTGGGGCCTGCGTCAAACAAGTCCACGTAGCCTCTAGGTTCAAACCCTTCTTTTGTTAACAAACCTAAAGCGGGTTTGGTTTTGTCATGAACTCGACCAATAACTGCCTGCGCTTCAGGGCTTAACATACTTGAGTAGATTGGGTGTTTGGGCATCAGCTCAGAAATAAATCCCTTGTTTCCTAAGCCAATTAAATGATCAGCCATAGAAAAATCGATACCAAAAAAGTGTTCTTGTAACCATTGCCAAAACGGCGAATTACCCTGTTCGTCAGACACGCCACGCATCTCAGCAATAATAGTGTTAGAAAAACGCTCAGTGTGATCCGCCATAAACATAAACCGCACTTTTGATAATAATCGTCCGGCACGGGTTTTACGGTAAGCTTGCTCTAAAAACAGTGTGCATATTTCAGTTGCACCGGTGTAATCGTTACATACGGCTAACGTATCTAAGCTTTTATAGATCCCAAGTTGTTTAGAGTGGTGAACAATTTTACTCTGACGGTAGTGGTACAGGGGCACACTTAAGCCAACAGAGGCTTCGATGCCCGTTGTTCCAACAATTTTTCCTGTCTCGGTATCTTCGAGAACAAACAAATAACTTTCTTCTGCACGTTGGGTAAAAGGGGCGTTAATGCTATTTACCGCCCGTTCTATTTTTTCCATCAGACGCGCATCGTCAACTGGTAATGAGGTAAACCCATAACCTGAATTGATGGCAATCTGCTTGAGGCCATCAAAGTCAGTTTTTTGAATTGGTCGAACAATTAACATATGAGTTACCTATTTTGGCGATATCCGTCTTAGCTATTTACAATGTTTGCAACAGCTTGCTCAAATCGTTCTAGACCTAATTGAATGTCTTCAAGTTCGATAACTAACGACGGCGTAAATCGGATCACATTTGGTCCCGCAATTAAGCACATAACTCCAATGTCAGCGGCAGCCATCAAAAACTCTTTTGCGCGTCCTTGGTATTTTTTGTTGAGTGCAGCACCAAGTAATAACCCTTTGCCTCGAATTTCGCTAAAAATATCAAATTTGGCATTTATCGCGTTTAGGCCTTCACGAATAACGTGTTCTCGTTGTGAAACACCATCTAATACGGCTTTTGTGTTAACAGTATCAAGTGCTGCTTCAGCTACTGCACAGGCTAGGGCATTACCACCGTAGGTTGAACCATGTGTGCCAATTTTGAGGTGTTTTGCAATCTCAGTGGTGGTCAACATCGCAGCGATTGGGAATCCACCACCTAATGCTTTTGCCGTTGTCAAAATATCAGGTGTCACACCTAAATCTTGATACGCATATAAGTGACCTGTGCGGCCTACACCGGTTTGCACTTCATCAAAGATCATTAACGCATTGTGTTTGTCACACAGTGCACGAACACCTTTAATAAATTCTTGCGTTGGTGAAATGACACCACCTTCACCTTGCAATGGTTCTAACATTACAGCACATGTCTTGTCTGAAATTAGTGCTTCTAGAGACGCTAGGTTGTTGTATTCAGCGTGTGAGATACCACCTGGTTTTGGCCCAAACCCGTCAGAATAAGCCGCTTGACCACCAACAGTAACAGTGAAAAATGTACGACCATGGAAGGCTTTATCAAACGCGATGATTTGATCTTTTTCTGCACCGTAGTTATCTAAGGCAAAACGACGTGCTAATTTTAATGCGGCCTCATTTGCTTCGGCGCCTGAATTGGCGAAATAGACTTTTTCGGCAAAAGTCGCTGCACATAGTTTTGAGGCTAAACGAAGAGCGGGTTCGTTAGTCATCACATTAGACAGATGCCAAATTTTTTCACTTTGTGTTTGCAGCGCATTTACCAAATTAGGATGACAGTGACCTAAACAACTCACCGCGATACCACCGGCAAAATCGACATATTCTTTGCCATTTTGGTCCCATACACGAGAACCTTTGCCTGATACTGGAATTATGGCCGCTGGGGCATAATTTGGGACCATAACCTGGTCGAATAAATCTCTTGAAACCTTCATGTAATTCCCCTTGAACCAAGGCTGTATAGCCGTTGTTTATTATTCAGTCTTATTGATATTGGTCTATTATGTGGATTAGTGATGTTAAAATGCAGCGTCAAATGGTTAAATGTGATCATTATTTTAGTCAAATTAACGGGGTTAGTTGTCAAAATGCTAAGTGAACAAGAGATAAAGCTATTATTACTGCTGCGTGAAAACGCTAGAATGAGTGTGTCTGACTTGGCAAGGGCATTAAATTTGTCTCGCACAACTGTGCAAAATAGGATCACTAAGCTAGAAGAAACAGGGGTGATAAAAGGGTATTCCGTCGAATATGGTAGCGACTTTTTATCAGACCAAGTTATGGCCCACGTGCATATCAAAGTAAAACAACAATTGACTACTAAAACGTACATTGCTTTAAAGCAGTTTTCTATGGTTGCTGAGTTATACGCGATAAGCGGTGAATACGACTTAATCGCTGTCGTACAAGCAGAGTCGCTAAGTCAGTTAAATCAAACCTTGGACAATATTGGTAATCTCAGTGGCATTGAGCGCACTAACTCTTCCGTTATTTTAGAGACTAAATTTAAGCGTTAGTGTGACCAGACTGTCATTGAATTAAAATGTGTTAAATCATTAATTTTTAACTAAGCTTATGTAAATTGGTAGTTTACGCCACGTAAATGTGGCTAATTCACTTTGAGTCGAGATAAGTTAATGAAGTTTTTTTCTATCCTCGTAATTTTGATTTTTTGCGCCCCTCTGGTGGCTAAAGAAAAAGTAACATTACAACTAAAATGGTTTCATCAATTTCAGTTTGCTGGTTATTACGCAGCACTTGAGCAAGGCTATTACGATGAAGTTGGATTGGATGTTGAAATACGAGAACGAGACCGAAATACGTCACCGATAGATGATGTTATTAAGGGTAAAGCAAACTATGGAATATCAGACTCGAGCATTGTTGTTCAGCGTATGGCAGGCAAACCTGTAGTCATTGCATCCACTATTTTTCAAGCAAGCCCGTTAATATTTATGTCATTGGCTGATAAAGGCATTACAAGCCCTTACGATCTGGCCGGTAAACGCATTATGTTTCAACGAAGTGTTGATGACGCGCCTCTTCTTGCTCTTTTAAAAATGTTTGGGATCCAAGCAACTGATTATCAATTTGTTAAACACAATTTTAACGATGAATCTCTCATTAATGCCACCACTGATGTTATGTCTGGTTATCGGTCAAATCAACCGGTTAAATACAAAGAGCTTGGCCATGAAGTTAATATAATAGACCCGAGCAGCTACGGTGTAGATTTTTATGGTGATCTTATATTCACTACAGAAGACGAAGTTAAAAACCACAAAGGTAGAGTGAAAAAATTTGTTTCAGCGTCAAGATTGGGATGGATATATGCGCTGGAACATCAAGAGGAAATTGCAGATCTTATTATTAACAAATATGGTTCTAAAACGGCAAAACCACTATTACTTCAAGAAGCAAATGAAACTGCAAACTTGGTTAAACATAAATTTGTAGAGTTAGGCACGGCATTCCCAAACCGATTTAACAGTATCGCTGAAACTTATAAAGATTTAGGCATGGTTGGCAAAAGCAGTACGATAGATGGCTTGTTTTTATCCGAATATGAATTTTCTTCGTTTAAAGTTGATAATCGCTATTTATATCTTTTGATCTCAATTTTGATAGCGGTGCTTGCGTATTCTTATCATCAAAAGACGTTTAACCGACGACTTAAACGATTGGTAGAAGAGCAAACGATTGAGCTTGAGCAGAATAATAATAAATTGAAGGAAAATTTAACCTTATTGGAATATAGCAATCGTGAACTGGCGGTAGCAAAGCAAGCAGCAGATAAGGCGAGTAGTGCTAAGTCGTTGTTTTTAGCAAACATGAGCCACGAAATAAGAACACCGATGAACGGCATTTTAGGTACCTTACAATTACTCAAGCAACAACCTCAAAATGATGAAAGTAGCCAACTACTGAGTGATGCGTCATTGTCATCCAGGGCATTGCTAACCATCATTAATGACATTTTAGATTTCTCTAAAATTGAGGCTGGCAAATTAAGTATTGAAAATGTGCCATTTGATTTAAATGCCATTTTACAAAGTGTTGAAAGCTCCCTTAAACCAGATATTGAAGAAAAAGGTTTACAGTTTAATATCGAGAAAAAAGACAGTTACCTTCGCTATTGGTCGGGAGATTCAGTTCGAGTTAAGCAGATATTACTAAATATTGTTTCCAACGCAGTCAAATTTACTGAACAAGGCGCAGTAAATATTACATTGGCTAAGTCGGTCCAAAACTATTTAGAAATTAAAATATCCGATTCGGGTATTGGAATGTCTGACCAACATCTACATAATTTATTTAGTCGCTTTGAGCAAGCAGACAAATCGACCACTCGAAAATTTGGTGGTACCGGTTTAGGGATGGCCATTACCAAGAGTTTGGTTGACATTATGAATGGCACAATAGATGTTAAAAGTGAGTTAGGGAAGGGGACCGTATTTACTATTTTATTGCCACTTAAACATGTTGAACAACATGAGATAGGGGCAAAACATGAACCCAAACTAACCTTGCCTAAGCTAGAAAAGCTCACTGCAATTCTTGCTGAAGATAACAAAATAAATCAGACCATATTCTTATCCATGATGAAAGGCACTGGGATCCAAATACGCGTTGCAAATAATGGTCAAGAAGCCGTTGATTTGGTGGCTGACAGTGTTCCTGATGTGATTTTTATGGATATTCAAATGCCGATAATGGATGGTATGGAGGCGTGTACAATCATTAAAAAGTCACACCCAGAAATTAAAGTCATTGCTGTAACTGCTAACGTTATGGATGAAGATATCGAAATGTATTTCGCGGGGGACTTTGATTACTATTTAGCAAAACCTATCGAACTTTCTCAGTTATACCAAGTATGTAATGAATTAAATAATGAGCTTGATGTTAGATAATTTGGCAATAATATTTAAGTTAAACTTACGGGACTTAAATTATGAAAACTCCTAAAAATGTAGGACTGAACGATACTTTTATTACGTTAGTCCAAGTCGCAAAAGAAGATCCCACGGTTCAAGCAACGCTGGTGAGAATATTGTCATTACAACCAGAGCTTAGGCAGACTGCGATAAAACAGCTTGTTGGCCAACTTGAAGCAAGTCAAGCTCCAAAAGAATTTGTCGTTGCATTGGCATATTTACAAGACGATGACATTGCTAATGCACTTTTTGTCGAGCTTTCAAAAATCTGACAGATCCTAAACGAGAAGTTGATTAAACTCGCAGTCGTTGTTGACTGATATACCTCACTTGCTCAACAGTTAAACATTCACCGTTAGTTTATGTAGCACTTATAATGTATTTTTGGACGTTAAGCATGTTGTTTTTCTGTCGCTTGATTTGCGCTATCATGTCGCCTTGAAAGCGTCGAGTTGAGCCGTTATGTCAGTTGCTTTCCACTAAATAAAGCGAGTTTGTCGTAATAACGAAAAGCAGACGTTGCGACACTTGATAATTTGGATAGCTCCCCAATCTTCATAGTTTACCCAACAATATGTTGAATCTAAAGTTAGCTTTAACTTTAGAAAATTCATCAATCAATTATTCACTTTAAAGAGTCTATTTATGCCCAACCGAGTTGATCTATTTTCGTCGTTTACGTTACCAAGCGGTTTAACGTTAAAAAATCGAGTCGTTAAGGCCTCGATGGAGGAAGGGCTAGGAAATGGACAGCAATTACCAGACAGTGAAATATTCAAATTGTATCAGACATGGAGTGAAGGTGGCGTAGGCACGATTTTAACCGGAAATGTGATGGTAGACCGTCTAGCGATGACCGGCCCAGGCGGGATCGCCCTAGAACATAATACTGACCTACGTCCTTTTGTAGAATGGGCACACAAGGGTAAACTGAATGGTGCCCGACTAATCATGCAAATTAACCATCCGGGTCGTCAAGTATTCGCTAACATGGAAGGTAAAGTATTGTCACCGTCCGATGTGGCGTTAGATCAAGGCAAACACAGTAAATTGTTTGGTCAACCCAAAGCAATGACCGAAGAAGACATTACCGACGTGATCAATCGCTTTGTTACGACCTCAAAACGTGCATATGATGCTGGGTTTGATGGAGTTGAAATTCATGCCGCACATGGATACTTGATTGCCCAGTTTTTGTCTCCACTCACCAACAAACGGCATGATAAGTGGGGCGGAGAAATTGAAAATCGAGCTCGTCTTTTATTCGTCATTATCGAACAAGTTAAAGCTGCAGTGCCGTCACACTTTAGCGTCTCAGTAAAACTTAATTCAGCCGACTTTCAACGTGGCGGTTTTGATGTTGACGACGCCGAGTGGGTTGTTAAAAAGCTGTCAATGTTAGGCCTAGACTTTGTCGAACTTTCCGGTGGTAGCTACGAATCACCTGCGATGCAGGGTAAAACTGCAGATGGTCGTACCTTGCAAAGAGAGGCATATTTTTTGGAATTTGCAGCGAAAATTGCTAAAGTGACAGACCTGCCAATTATGACAACGGGCGGGATTAAACGGTTGCCAGTTGCTCGACATGTTGTCAATTCAGGACCGCAGTTAGTCGGAATTGCAAGTGCATTCGCCTTTGTTCCAAACTTAGTCGATAGATGGCAATTAGATTCTCAATTTGTTGCACAAATAAAAGTTGTTCGTTGGCACGACAAAACATTAAGCGGTTTAGCAAATATGGCATTAGTGACAAGTCAACTGCGTCGTATAGGTAACGGTAAGAAGCCGAAAACCAATGCATCTGGGATTTGGGCGTTACTTATTGATCAAATTAGAAAACGCGCATTAACAAAACGTTATATTGCTAATAAATCTGAATAATGGCTGTATCGATATATCTACGGAATATAGTTAACAATATGTTTTGTTAAGCCTTAAATAACTAATTTTCAGTAGGCAAATTATTGTCTTAGTCTTAATATAGCCTTAAGCGGTTATATGAACTGTCGCAACAGCCTCCCAAAAGACGAATGAATAGTGTAGAGGTTTGTTTTTCGTGTTTTTTTAGTTCTTTGTAACTAGGAAATTAAGTTAATAGGTAATAAAACGATGGCTAGCTCAATAAATATGGACCAACTTCATCCTGCACAAATCCGGAAAATGATCCGTGATGGTGAATGGCAAACACATACTTCTGGTTTAGCGAATGGCTATGTTCAATGTAATTTGGTGATATTGCCTGAATCAGACGCTAACTTTTTCCTGCGTTTTTGCCAACGTAATCCAAAACCCTGTCCAATAATTGCTATGTCGTCTGAAGTCGGTTCTCCATTTGTTGATGTTGGTGGTGAAGAACCAATCGATATTCGCACAGATTTACCTATGTTTAAGATATTCGAGAAGGGCGTCGTTGTCGATGAGGTCCCTGACATCAGGTCGGTATGGCGAGATGATTTAGTCGTCTTTTTGTTAGGGTGCTCATTTTCGTTTGAAGAAGCTTTATTGGCTGATGGCATCGAAATTAGAAACATTACCGAGCAAGTAAATGTACCAATGTACAACACTAACATTGCCAATAGTGCTGTTGGGCCTTTAGGAGGTCAATTGGTTGTTAGTATGCGACCTATGTTAGCGGCTGATGCAATTCGGTCTGTTCAGATCTGTAGCCGTTTTCCGAGTGTTCACGGTGCGCCTGTTCATTTTGGTGACCCAAGCTTGATTGGAATAAAGGACATTGCAACACCTGATTATGGTGATGCGGTAACGATTAAAAAGAATGAAGTTCCGGTGTTTTGGGCATGTGGTGTCACACCTCAAAATGTTGTACGAGAAGCCAAACTCGATTTTTGTATCACTCATAGTCCGGGCTGCATGCTGATAACGGATATTCCTAATAGCAAACTTTCGGTTTTATAAATAAACATGACAACAAAATTAAAATTAAATTGTGATTTAGGTGAGAGCTTTGGTTCATGGAAAATGGGACTAGACGACGCTGTCATGCCGCATATCGATATGGCTAATATTGCCTGTGGTTTCCATGCAGGTGATCCAGACGTGATGTTTAATACCCTGTTGTTGGCAAAGAAATACAATACAGTTATAGGTGCGCATCCCTCGTATCCAGACCTGCAAGGGTTTGGTCGGCGCTCGCTAAATTGCAGTAAGCAAGAAATTACCAACATGGTTGTTTATCAAGTAAGTGCTTTGATTGGGATGGCTTCGACGCTCGGTTTGACAGTAGAATATGTCAAACCTCACGGTGCGTTATATAACGACATGATGAAGGACAGCGCAATTCAAGACGCAATATGTTGTGCCATAAAATTGTTAAATCAGTCGGGACATTCGTTAAAACTCATGATGTTAGCAACCAAAGATAACGCTAAGCATGCAGACACGGCCGCACAACAAGGTGTGTCTTTATTATTTGAATCTTTTGCAGACCGTCGTTATACCGATGAAGGCACTTTACAACCTAGAAGTGAAAAAGGTTCAGTGTTGGATAAGGACGAAATTCTCGTCCAAGTGCGACAATTATTGAACGCTCAGGTAACCACTGCAACGGGTCATCAACTCGCTGTCAATTCAGATACAATTTGTGTACATGGCGATAATGAAGCCGGTGTGAGTTTAATCGCTGACATTCATAAACTATGTAATAGCTAAGTCGTTTATATTGTTCCAACTTTACTTTACAAACATAGAAAAGCAGGGCACTTAAATAAAATGTCTGACAATTTAATTCGAGTTGAAGTCGCGTCTGAACGCGCGTTGATAGTTTATTTTGAGCAAGAACTATCAACTAAATTGGCCGCTATTATTAGCCTTTTTTGCCAGCAATTAGGTCAACATCGTGGTGCGTTAACCTTAGAGGTGATCCCATCTTATACCTCTGTGCTTGTCCAATATTCACCATTTGAAACAGATCATTTTGCCATCCAAAAATTAATATCCAACGTGTTCGAACAATTAGAGACGCAACTAGCCGATACGTCAAACTCGAGTCCAACAGGTTTGGCTCAAAATAAAGCCGCAAATGTTGTAGAGTTGCCAGTATATTATGGCGATGAAGTCGCGTTGGACCTAGAACGTATTGCGCTTCATCATAACTTGTCGAAAGAACAGGTGATTGATATTCACTGCGAACAGTTGTATCGAGTTTTTGCCATCGGTTTTGCCCCTGGATTTGGATACTTAGGTGAAGTCGACAGCCGTATTGCAATGCCTCGGTTAGAAACCCCACGGATGACAGTACCAAAAGGCGCTGTAGCGATAGCCGATAGGCAAACAGCCATTTATCCAGCGGTTTCCCCAGGTGGTTGGAATATTATTGGACGTTGCCCAATTGCTATGTTTAACCCTTCAACTGTACCCCATATGCCTTTTTCGGTTGGTGATAGTGTTAAGTTTAAAGCCATAGATAAAGTGCAGTTTGTGGAACTAGGAGGCGAATTATGACAGCAGTTATCGCCAACGGATTTGTTGTAAAACAACCGGGCATGTTAAGCCTTATCCAAGACGCAGGACGTTTTGGTCAACACCATTTAGGATTAACTGAGGGTGGACCGGCTGATAAAAACGCATTTGATTGGTGTCATCGACTTTTAGAAAACGTTAATAATGAAACTGCAATTGAAGTCTCAATTGGTGGTTTGATTTTGCAAAGTCACTGCCATACAACCGGTTGTATAACCGGGGCGAATAATGTTGTGAAGAAAAATGGCAAAGTGCTACCACTTTGGCAAACATTTGAAATTGTCCCTAACGATGTTATTGAATTTGGTTACGCTACAACTGGTGTTCGCAATTATTTTTCTGTCGCTGGTGGTTTTCAAATGCAACCTCAATTTGGCAGTTGCGCAACGGTTGTCCGAGAAGGTATCGGTGGCATAAATGGCAAAGCACTCACCGCAGGCGATAATTTAGCGACAATGAGTAATAAAAATAAACGGGTTTGTTCTTTGGCAAAATCCAAACAACCTGAGTATTTAGATGCGGTTCAGTTACGTATTGTTTTAGGCTATCAACTTGACTGGTTTACAAACCATCAAGTTCAACGATTTTTAAACGCCAGTTATGAAGTTAGTAAACAATGGGACCGTATGGGCTATCGGTTATCGGGGGCAAAGATTTCCGCTAATAAAACCGCCATGTACTCTGAGGGCATAGCACTAGGCAGCGTGCAAATTCCGGCAGATGGTCAACCAATTATTTTATTGCACGATAGGCAAACCATAGGCGGGTATCCTAAAATTGGAACCGTTTTATCTTTAGACTTAGACCGACTCACTCAATGTAGGCAAGGCGCCAAAATAACATTTGAGTCGATTTCTATCGAGCAAGCGCACAATGCCTTACATTTGGCGAAATTCAATTTTGAAAATACGTCGGTGGTGAAAGCTAACGATGTTGCGGGTAGTTAGATTATGAAAAAAACGTCGAAACAAATTAGTTGTGAGATTGAAGATAGGCTAGTGGCCCTAGATGTTAGGGGAATGCAGTTTGCTCAGCGTTGTTTGTCAGAAGGGTATTATTACCGGGCGGCTAAATTACTGAACAAAGTAAATGGCACAGTGTTAATTGGCACTGGCTTTCCAATTGATGACACCTATGAAACCGATGGGCCGGTTGGGGCGATAGTGCTTTATCAAGCGCTTAAATCCTGCGGCATGTCGCCGATTATTGTTTGCGGAGACCCCCTATATTCCGCATTGGAACCTGACTTCGACTGTCTAAAATTACGAGTTGATGATGATATAAACGCTAAGTTTGTAGCGCAATCTGCATTGGCTGACATTGAACCTGATTTGATCATCTCCATTGAACGCCCTGGTAGTACGGCGGATGGCACCTACCGCAATATGTTTGGGCTCGACATTTCATCAAGATGCGCCAGATTTGATGATTTTATTCTATATGCTTCTTGCCCTACAATTGGTATAGGCGATGGGGGTAATGAAATTGGCATGGGGAATATTGCCAAGAAGCTGGCTAAGCTAGACATTCATGCGTCGACCACTCGATGTGATGAATTGTTAGTGGCAGATGTTTCTAATTGGGCTGCATACGGTTTATTAGGAATGTTGGGAGTAATTCGCCACCAAGATTATTTGGCGAATGTAAATCCAAAGGCAATCTTGCAATACTTATCAGACCGTGGAAGTGTCGACGGCGTAACAAAGCAAAATACATTAACCGAAGATAGTTTAAGTTACACAGAAGGGTTGTCGGTGATAGCTGACATTCGCGCCTTATGTGGCAATATTGAAAATAAAGCTCAGGAAACAATATGAATATCGTATTTTTAAATGGTGAATATATGGCGCCAAGCGAAGCAAAAATATCCCCGATGGATCGTGGCTTTTTGTTTGGCGATGGCATTTACGAAGTTATCCCGAGTTACGGTGGTAAGTTTGTTGGTCTGGAATTGCATTTACAACGCATGTTCCAAGGATTAGCGCATATTGATTTGGAGCACCATTTCACTATTGAAGAGTTTAATGGCATTTGTGAACACTTGGCAATGCAAAATGGCGCTGGCAACTTAGGGATCTATATTCAAATATCTCGAGGCACTTCACCTGTTCGCCAGCACGGATTTACGGATGACTTAGTACCAACCGTATTTGCGTATGCTTTCGAAATTCCGCCAATGCCAGATGCAGATGATAAAAATCGTCATTTTTATAAAGTGAATACGCAAGTTGATGCGCGTTGGCAAAAACGTCATATAAAATCGACATCTTTATTAGGCAACGTTTTACATTATCAAAATAGTAAAGACGCTGGATTTGACGAAACGTTGTTATTTAACGATGCAAATGAGCTTACCGAAGCGGCTGCTTGTAATGTCTTTATTGTAAAAGACAATGTTATCTATACACCATTACTTGATAACCAAAAGCTTCCTGGTATAACCCGCGCAATGATCATTAATATTGTTAAACAATATAGTGATATTTCATTGGTTGAAGGCGTTATTACCCGTTCAGAAGTAGAAGCTGCGGATGAAATTTGGATAACAAGCTCGTCAAAACAAATTGCGCCAGTTTGTCAGCTTGACTCAGCACCAGTTGGCAATGGCAGTGATTATCCGGTTTGGTATCAAGTACAGACGTTGTTTTCGCAGCATATGTTTGACGATACAAGTGTAAGTTAAGTGCGGTAACACGGTATTTTAAGGAAAAACGTCATTCCAATTAAACAGAATGGCGTCATTCCTAATAACACAGAAAAAACCGTCATCCCCTAGCTTGTAATATGAGTCGAGCCACAGCGATATTAGGGATCTCCAACCGAATGCAGAGGAAGTCCATAATTCGCCCTAAATTGACTCATAATTTCAGAACAAAAAACGTCATTCCAAAAGAGCCTAAGCGATATTTGGAACCTCCAACCAAGTGCTGAGGAAGTCCATAATTCACATTAAATTGGCTCATAATTTCAGAATAAAAACCGTCATTCCAAATCAACAGAAAAAACCGTCATCCCCTAGCTTGTAATATGAGTCGAGCCTAAGTGATATTTGGGATCTCCAACCAAGTGCAGAGGAATGTCATATTTAGCCTTGCAGGCTGCGCCTTTCTTTGCCTTGCGGACGGCTATTTCGCCTAAAGGCGAGTCACTTTTCTCAACAGCTAAAAAAGTAACCAAAAGAGCCGCTTTCGGCCAAATCCCTAATCCTTAATTGATATTTATATTATCGTCGAAGACGGAATGTACGCACATCCCTATGCACATTCCTTGCAACGGCGTCCCTGCCGTTCACTTCGAGATATAAATCTCAACTAAGGGGGATTTAGACGAAGTAATCTGTAGCCAGAACTTTAAGTGTAATAGTACGTTGTTTTGAATAAAACCGTCATCCCTAATAAACAGAAAAAACCGTCATCCCTAGCTTGTAATATGAGTCGAGTCACAGCGATATTAGGGATCTCCAACCAAGTGCAGAGGAAGTTCATAATTCACATTAAATTGATTCATAATTTCAGAACAAAAACCGTCATTCCAAAAGAGCCTAAGCGATATTTGGAACCTCCAACCGAGTGCAGAGGAATGTCATATTTCGCCCTAAATTGACTCATAATTTCAGAACAAAAAACGTCATTCCAAAAGAGCCTAAGCGATATTAGGGATCTCCAACCGATTGCAGAGGAAGTTCATAATTCGCCTTGCAGGCTGCGCCTTTCTTTGCCTTGCGGACGGCTATTTCGCCTAAAGGCGAGTCACTTTTCTCAACAGCTAGAAAAGTAACCAAAAGAGCCGCTTTCGGCCAAATCCCTAATCCTTAATTGATATTTATATTATCGTCGAAGACGGAATGTACGCACATCCCTATGCACATTCCTTGCAACGGCGTCCCTGCCGTTCACTTCGAGATATAAATCTCAACTAAGGGGGATTTAGACGAAGTAATCTGTAGCCTGAACTTTAAGTGTAATAGTACGTTGTTTTGAATAAAACCGTCATTCCTAATAAACAGAAAAAACCGTCATCCCCTAGCTTGTAAAATGAGTCGAGCCACAGCGATATTAGGGATCTCCAACCAAGTGCAGAGGAAGTTCATGATTCACATTAAATTGACTCATAATTTCAGAACAAAAAACGTCATTCCAAAAGAGCCTAAGCGATATTTGGGATCTCCAACCAAGTACAGAGGAAGTTCATAATTCGCCTTGCAGGCTGCGCCTTTCTTTGCCCTGCGGGCGGCTATTTCGCCTAAAGGCGAGTCACTTTTCTCAACAGCTAGAAAAGTAACCAAAAGAGCCGCTTTCGGCCAAATCCCTAATCCTTAATTGATATTTATATTATCGTCGAAGACGGAATGTACGCACATCCCTATGCACATTCCTTGCAACGGCGTCCCTGCCGTTCACTTCGAGATATAAATCTCAACTAAGGGGGATTTAGACGAAGTAATCTGTTGCCTGAACTTTAAGTGTAATAGTACGTTGTTTTGAACAAAAACCGTCATCCCAAAAGAGCCACAGCGATATTAGGGATCTCCAACCAAGTGCAGAGGAAGTTCATAATTCACTTACATTTGGCTCATAATTTCAGAATAAAAACCGTCATTCCAAATCAACAGAAAAAACCGTCGTCCCCTAGCTTGTATTATGAGTCGAGCCACAGCGATATTAGGGATCTCCAACCGAATGCAGAGGAATGTCATAGTTCACCTTGCAGGCTGCGCCTTTCTTTGCCCTGCGGGCAGCTATTTCGACTGCGTCGACCATACTTTTTGCAACAGCCCAAAAAGTAGGCAAAAAGGCCGCTTTCGACCAAATCCCTAATCCTTAATTGATATTTATATTATCGTCGAAGACGGAATGTACGCACATCCCTATGCACATTCCTTGCAACGGCGTCCCTGCCGTTCACTTCGAGATATAAATCTCAACTAAGGGGGATTTAGACGAAGTAATCTGTAGCCTGAACTTTAAGTGTAATAGTACGTTGTTTTGAATAAAACCGTCATCCCTAATAAACAGAAAAAACCGTCATCCCCTAGCTTGTAATATGAGTCGAGTCACAGCGATATTAGGGATCTCCAACCAAGTGCAGAGGAAGTTATAAAATCAGCGACTCTGACCCCACTGGTCGGTTTATTAACGTTAGTAAGTGGCAATGAATTAAATAATTTGCTACTAATATAATCATTGTTAAAAGAGGAAAGTTTCCTCTGTTTAAGCTGTCATACAGCATGAGTGTAAATGGACATAAAAGAGTATATTGAATGTTTCGACGAAATTTCCCACTTAAGTAGGGATAAACAGTTTACCGTGCTTGAAAAGGCTCGAGACGAAATTCAATCAAACACTTCATTACCTAGTTTTGCATTTATTGCGTTTAGTGTGCGAGTCAGTTTTATCTTTTTATTCTTAGGTGCCAATTATTTCCTCTGGGAGCTTTCGATTTTGAAATTTGTTGTTTCGGTGCTGTTAGGCTTACTATTTGCCAGAGTTCTTGTTTCTGAAATTAATAGCCGTTTAATGCAGAGAGGGCTTAAACGAGTACTGCGCAAAAACACCGTTTGACGACTAAATTGGTATACGGATGAAATTGGATTATTTGAGTATAAATAAACAAGCGTGGGACAGAAGAACGAAGGTTCATGTTGAGTCTGAGTTTTATGATGTTGCGTCATTTAAAAATGGGAAATGCTCGTTAAATCCAGTTGAGTTGAATCAAGTTGGAAATGTACAAGGAAAATCGCTACTTCATCTACAATGTCATTTTGGTCAGGATACCTTGTCATGGGCGCGCTTGGGGGCGGAAGTTACTGGTGTAGATTTATCTGCTGATGCAATCGAGCAGGCAAACTTTTTGAAGCAATCGTTGGGCCTAACAGCCAATTTTATAGAAAATGACGTTGTTCAATTCGGTCGTGAAAACTCCCAACAATTTGATATCGTATTTACGTCATACGGTGTGCTGTGCTGGTTATCCAATTTAACGGATTGGGCGCAAATAATTTATAGTTCATTAAAACCCGGTGGTGAGTTTCACCTAGTTGAGTTTCATGCTTTTAATGACTTGTTGTCGGGTTATTCTTATTTCCCTAATGATGCGCCTGATATCGAAGAAGAAGGTACTTATACCGAAAACTGCGACGGTAGTCGCTCAACCATTGTGACCTGGCCGCATTCCATTAGTGAAGTTATCAGTGCTTTAATTGTTGCGGGATTAACAATAGAGTCTTTTTCTGAATACCCTTTTAGCCCTTATAAATGCTTTGATGGCTTAGAGTTAGTACCAGATTTAGGGTATCAAATGTTGCATAAGGGTCAGCAGGTTCCATTATTGTATTCAATTAAAGCAAGAAAAACCGGATAAAAAACTGTCTGTGAAAGCGACTCACTATCTGCACTACTAGTTATTTTTATATTGCCGACGGCCGGTTAAGTCGGTTACTAAAAAACGAGTTGTGAGCTTTGCGACATACACTAATTTTAGACGGCGATAATAAGCCCTTAAGGGCGATTTCAGTTGTTCACGAGGATTATAGTGTCAAATATTAACGTTGTATTAATTATTACAGTGGCTACATTTTTTAGCGTGGTTACAAGCGCTTCACCAACATCTAATGAGTTTGTGCCTTGCAATAAATTAGCTGTGGCCACGTTGCAACAATGTTTAGATAATGATGCCGACCGCTGCTGGTTTAAATCAAAAACTAAATATAAGTCATGTCGAATAGAAGTGATTGAAAATCATGTTACTGACGCTGAAAAAATAACAGCGGAGAAACAACAAATAGATGACATTAAGAAGAATATTTAATGAAGCCGGTGGGGACGAGCTCTTCGACAATACTTGGTAAGTGAATATCTAATTGTGTTTATCTGGACATTCATGTGTTTACAAATGTTGAAATACCCTAAAATAATTTGGTTTTTTACTTGAGGGCAATCAAGGTTTGTGTTGTTGGTTTAACTATTATGGCTTAAATATACCGCTAGATAGCGGGATTGTAATCTGTTTGAAGACCCAGATATTTAGGGCCAAATACATTAAGACCTTTCTCTGTTGTGAATTCTTTTGGGGCCGGCAGAATAACAATTGCTACATTCATACCATTGACAAAGTTAGGGTTGGTAACGGGTTCTAATTTGTCCATGTCTAGGCAGCAAATTAAGTCTGGAATAGTGACATCAATTTTGCCATCAAGTGTTGCCGATAAGTTTTCGTTTTTAACATTAACCCGATATTGCCTACCTGCAAACTCACCTTCGCCAGCGATGTTAAATGAGCCAATTGTAAAGCCTTCGATAGTACTAAATTCGAAGTCAGTTACTACCCCTCTAAAGCGTACTATTCCCTTACCAAATTCAGCGACGCGTGTCGCAATGTCTATGTTTTGCTCTTTGGCATATCGGTAGGCTTCGCCAATAGCCAAAGCTTTTGAAATTGTCCCCTTGATTACAGCATGTTTCATAATTGAAACCGGTAGGGCGTGATCGATAGCGGCTATGTCGTTACGACTAACCATAGCTAACGCACGGACAATGCTTTCAGCCCTTTGATCATCTATTACATTTTCGCAAATAAAACATTCACCAAATTCGTTTGCTGTAATAATTGGTGCGGCTGGTAAATTGTTTAGGTAATAAGTTGAATGTGTGATTTCAGGTACGGCCCTTCCAGCAGGATCTGCGTCCACTATCACGCCATCTATCATCGCAGCGAGATAAAATGATATTGCCGTATTGGAGCCACCTAACTCGCAGCAAATAGTGCCGTGAAACTGAGCACCTGTGTATTCCTGCAATCGTTTAAATGCAGTCATAATCGGTGGTTGCTTCGACTGGGGTAAACCTTGGTATGTATCATCTTGCTCAATCGCTAGTGCGCCTAACATATAAGGCGTACAAAGCATTTTGTCATCGTCTAACTGATCAATGTCGACAAGTTTGAACTCTTTTCCAGCGGCAAGTGCTTTTTCAATAAACTCAAAACCTTCAGCAAGTTCACCACCACCACCAGTGCCTAATATTGCACAGCCATAGAGGATGTCTGATATTTGTTGTCTGTTAAGGGTTTTCATATAACTCAGCTTATAAATTCTTAAATTGACAATATTCTACATAGCGCGAAAAAATTAAATGTTTGAAAATACGACATTGCACAAACGAAAATTTTTACTATTCACGTACTATAAAAACATTAATTAGTTTGATGATTAAATTGGCATAAGAACCAGTAAACACCTGCCGAAATAACAAAGGCGTCAATTGCTTCAACACCGGAAAAACTTATCCCACTTTGGTTTGATAAATAGGTCGCGACTACGCCAAACATCCAAGCCGTAATTGCCGAAACGTTGAAGTCTTTTATGTCGGAAAGCTTTTCAATCTTATAAATACGTTTTTGATTTATGATAAAAAAGTCAACCACATAGATAGCGGCGACTGGGGTAAATATGATGGCTAAACTGAACAAAAAGTCTGTGAATGAATCTAGTAGATTTAGAGTTGACGCTGCGGTTCCAAATAGACCGGCAATAACAACCAGTTTACGTTCGGCAATTTTGGTAAACACAGAACTTAATCCTAGGCCAATACTGTATAAATTAACAACATTGGTGACCCAGCTAGAGATAATGAGCAACGTAAATGCAAAAAGTCCTAAACCTAAAGTGAGCATGACATTGAGTACGTCAGATTCCATTAATAAGATCCCTGACATCGCTGAAACAATATATACAAAGCTGCTTAGTCCAAGAAAAGGAAGAAAAGAAGAAATCGCCGTGTCTTTGTTTGTTTTGGCAAACCGTGTAAAGTCTGGCATCAAAACAACACTGACAATAAAACTTCCCACGACCGCTGAAACGGCTTCGCCAAAACTAAGTTCATAGGGAATGAAAGTTGAAGTACTTGTTGGTCCTTGCCAAGTTAAGGTTTGATACAACATAAACACTAAAATTAAAGCTAGGATAGGCACAAATAAATTGGAGACTTTTTCGAGTAAAGTAAAACCCCAAATTGTGGTAATGGTAATGATGATACCTAAGCAAATCTCTAACAACCAAACGGGCGGGGAAAGATCAAACTCTTGTTGTAACAGGGCTAAACTTACTTCACTAAAGAGGTCAATGTTTACGCCATACCACCCAAGTAAAGATAGAACAAAAGCAAAAGAAATTAAATTGGCTCCCTTTATGCCAAATACAAACTTCATTGTCATATAAGAGGTTAATCGGTTATAGCGGCCAACTAACCCGGTGACATAACCTAATATTGATAAGATTAAGCCACCAAGAATGAAGGCCATAAGACTGTCTTTAAATCCTAATGAGGTGCCTATCTCTAACCCTGTTATTAAACCGGGAACTGCAAATGCCAAATTACCGTTAATCATACCAATGCCGACACCTCCAACTGTTTTATTTAGTGGAACCGGCGTCGTTGTATAATTTTGAATTACGTCATCGTGTTTTGCCATTTGGCCAACTTATTAATATAAAGTCCTCATAAGAGGACTTAAGTTTTCGTTAAAGTTCTTAGTTAAAAGCTATAGCTGGCTTCCATTACGATACTTCTAGGTTTGTTCGGTTGACGCGCTAAATCAGTCACACCATCGCCAAACAAAAAGATATCTTCAATAGTACGTTCATCAGTTAAGTTCTTTGCTGCTAATTTTATTGTCCATGAATCTGAACGAATACCAATTGAAGCATTAACAAACTGATCCGAAGATGACGTTACATCCGGCATCTCGATATCGAACGACTTAGGGCCTTCACCATAAAAGTTGCCGTGAGCAAAAAGCTGCCAATTGGCATTCAGCTCGGTTTCATAGTCAGCTGAAAAAGAAAAGTTATAATCAGCCACATAAACCTGAGAGTATCCCTCTAATTCAGGACGGTCTGAAAATTCAACAATTTCCGAATTAACCTTACCTAAACTGGCTCGTAAATTTAAGTTCTGGCTAACTTTATATCCAAGTTCAAACTCAAATCCAGACGTTTCTACGGTGTCGATACCCAAGTTTTCTAAGGTGAAGGTATCAACATTAAACTGAGTAATTTGAGCATCTGACTGTGCGATGAAAAATGCCGCGCCGTTAATTGTCAATCCGTCAAATATAGTAGATTTGAACCCCGCCTCGTAGCTGTCGGAAACTTCTTTATCAAATGTTCGGCTAATCCCTTCGGCAGGCTCATTAAAGCCGCCACTTCTAAAACCTTTTGAGTAACCAGTATAAATGAGTACGTCTTTTTGTAGTTGATAACCAATTGTTATTTTAGGTTGCCATTGCGCAAAACTTTTTTCTGCAAAAGTATCTGCTTGGTAGTTCGGATCGTACGATTGACGGTCGTCTTGGTCAAAACGCAGAGCACCAGTGAGCTCCAGTTTGTCGGTAATGTCGTAGTTAATTTGACCCGCGATACCGTATGCTTTGCTTGAATTAATATCGGCAATTGTTAAGTAAATTTGGTCGGCTGGAAAATCAGCAGCAAACAGAGATACATCGCCCTCAAAGTCATCATAAAAATTGACGGTATTGTCGCGTTCTCGATCTTGATAAAAAGCAGCGACAGACCAGCGAAGTTGTTTATCATTGTTTGATGTAAAACGAGATTCTAAGGTCGTTGATTCAACCTTAAAATGGCCTCCGGTTGCAAATGGCGCTCGGAACCAATCAGGTTCGTCAATATAGGTAGGATCTGCTGAATAGTCACCATCGTAAAAGTGTTCATCATCAGATGAATTGTAAGCTGCGATAATTTCGAAGGTACCGAGTTCGAACTCTTTATTTAATTTGGCGCTAAATTCAGTCACATCACGTTCGTCAATATTGTTAACGTTTTGTGAAGTCTCAATATCAAAATCTTCTTTGTTGTGCTCCGAGACATTTTGATAATAGGCAAATCCAGCTTCGGTTGTGGTGTAGCGTCCTTGAAGGCTTATTTCACTGCCATACAATCCTTCAAATTGTACTTTACCAAATACCCCTGTCTCTTCTAGAAAGTCGCTTTCTTTATTTAGGAAAGTATTTTTAATCTGTCCATCCGTGCCCTTTGTATATGCACCAACCCTAAAATAACCATCAGTATCTTCAGTTAAGCCACCAGAAATTGTCGTCCCTAAATGATATGAACCCGCATTACCAATTGAGGCTTTAACATTGCCTTCCAATTCGTCATAGCCATCTTTTGTGGTGATCAAAATCGCCCCACCGACAGCTCCACGTCCATATAAAGCGCCTTGAGCACCACGCATGACTTCAATGCGTTCAATATCCACCATTTCTTGGTTAATAAATTCAATATCAGAGGCCGTTATACCGTCGACTACATAAGCAATCGGAGGATCGCCAACTTGAGGAGTCACTAGCCCGCGAATCGTTATTCGAGACAAGCCAGGTCTAAAGTTGTCTAGTTGACCTAAGTTAGGCGTCAAATTTGCAATATCACTAAAGTTTTTAATATTAGCATTTTCAATTGTGTTGCCTGAAATTGCGGTGATTGAATCCGGTACGCTTTGAATGGTTTCAACGCGTCCACGAGCTGTTACTGTAATCTTCTCAATATCTTGCTCAACAGAGGTTTCTTGTCCCTGAGCTAATGCGGTGGTTGATATTGAAAAACTAACAGAAGCGGCAAGTAGTGAAAGGCGATAGTTATTATTCATGTTCATTTCCAACTTAAGGCTGATTACTTGTGGTTATTTTTTATCTAATTAGTATTAAACGCCTTATTCACAAAATAATATTTTGTATTGCCTACTAATTCTGTACATTATTTAGCGCCTATTACGCTACAGCTACAAAAAATTGCCATTTAAGCTGATACCATCTCGTCCTTACCATATGGAATAAGCAAACTTATGAAAAAATCTATTAAAATAGATACGTATAATAAAAAGATTTTGGCGACCTTGCATTTGCAAGCTGATTTAACTAATGTTGAATTAGCTGAAATCGTTAATTTGTCTCCTAGCGCTTGTTTTCAAAGAGTTAAATCTCTAAAAGAAGCGGGGTACTTCAGAACTTTTCATGCTGACGTCGACTTAGACCAAATTTGTGAACATATATTGGCCTATATAGAATTTACTTTAGACGATAATAGCGCGCCACAAATCCGAAGGTTTACTTCCGAACTTGAACAAATACCAGAAATTATGGACTGCATGCAATTAAGTGGAGATGTTGATTTTATCTCACTAAGTTGCTTTCCAAACCTTAAGGCGCTCAATGATACGTGCAATGTATTATCGGAAAATAGTTCTCTTTCAATTAAACGAATAAAAACGAGAATTGTTTTAGAAAGAACAAAATGGTTTTTAGGATACCCGTTGGAAAAGCTCAAGTGGTTAGATGAACATTAAGCCCATTTGAGTTGTGCAAACGCCGCAGCGTTAACGACTTCAAAAATAATGAGTTTAAATACCAACCCTCATAACCCAACTGGTTAATAATGAGGATTGGCATCAAAGCGAGTTTTATAAATGAAAGACAGTAAATCCAAAATCGGAGGAATTTGGTTAACTCCCGCTCTAAAAGCGAGGACTGTTTATCTTTTTAATGTAAGTTATTTAATCCAGTTAATTGTGGGCGAGCTTAAGACCGACAATTCCGGCGCATATTAACCCTAAGCTCACTAGCTTTAGTACGTCAGTCGACTCATCAAATAGCAATATGCCAAATACAGCAGTGCCGACAGCGCCAATACCTACCCATATCGCGTAGGCTGTGCCTACTGGAAGTGTTTTCAATGCGATACCTAATAATAAGAAGCTGGCGATAAGCGAAAACATAGTGCCAACCGTCGGCCAAAGTTTTGTAAAACCGTCCGTATATTTTAATCCAATGGCCCAGCTAATCTCAAATAAGCCCGCAATGAATAAAATTATCCAACTCATAAATACCTCTCAAATAGTTATGGGGCCGTCCCCTAATGAAATTTGAGAGGTGAGGTCGTCCTCACTTCGTAACCGTATGAGCCTGCAGTATAACTCATGTTTAGTAAATTATTTAGATTAGAAACCTTAGCGAGTTTTTCAGCTATCTTCAATTTTGTTGCCTAGATATTAAGATTTTTCTCTGATTTAACTCGAAAAATGTAGGTCAAATTGATTTTAATACAATAGCATTTTTGTCTTTTTACCGGTTACTAAAGGGAGTGGCATCATTACGCTGCACGCAATAAAAATTTTCACCATTAAGTTTTATTATGGTTTTTGATTTGTGGATTGTTTTAAAACTAAGCATAAACAATTACGCTCCCCCAACTGGTATATAACTAATCCATGAAAAATTTTAAACATGTTTTGAAAATTGCTTCATTATATTCATCCTTAAGCTTACTCCTTTTTGTTAAAACTGGTTTTGCCGAACAGCGACCAAATATCTTATGGCTGACCTTTGAAGATACAAGTGCCTATGAGTTAAGTCTTTATGGTAATAAAGATGCAAAACAGCCAAATATTGATGCCTTGGCAGCGAGTAGTCTGGTTTTCCAACAAGCCACATCAAATGCACCGTATTGTTCGCCAGCAAGGTCGACGTTAATTTCGGGAAATTATGCCACCAGTTATGGTGCCGACCATCATCGTGCCGCGGTTGATGCAAGTCCGAGCCGAATGTATTTCCCAAGCTTATTAAAAGATGCGGGTTACTTCACGAGTAATAACAAAAAACGTGACTATAACGTTAAGCTTTCTAAAACAGAGTTGGCACAAATTTGGTCTGAGTTCGACAAAAAAGCGACATATAACAGCCCAAAACGAAAATCAGACCAACCCTTTTTCTCTGTTTTTAACGGCCATATGACACATATGAGTCGTTTGACGTCTTATACCTCGGCACAACGTCGAGATTTTAGTCAATCGGCAGGTGTATCAAGTGATGCTAAACCTGACTACTTACCTGATTTACCAGAGGTAAAATCTGATCATCAATTTCACTTAGAAGGTGTTGTGGATGTTGATAGTTGGGTTAAGTTTTTTATTGATGATTTAAAAGCAAAAGGTCTGTATGAAGATACGATTATATTTGTTTATTCTGACCACGGCGGAAGTTCACCGATGGGCAAAGGATTTTTGTCATTTAGACACTCACTGCAAGTACCTTTGGTGATCCACGTGCCAACTAAATTTAAGCATCTCGTACCGACTAATGTTGAGACGTTACAAAACAAGCAAGTCAGTTTTGTCGACTTTGGACCTACGGTATTAAGTTTAGCTGGCATACCAACACCTAAAGAAATGCGTGGTCAGGCGTTTTTGGGCGAACTTGAAAACCATACAAGGCAATACAATCATAGCTTTAGAACCAATCAAGAAGACCATTTTGATCCCTGGCGTGGGGTGAGTGATGGTCGCTATCATTTTGTGCAAACCTATTTGAAGCGCAAGCCTATAATGCTTAGAAATGATTTCCAATGGGGCATGCCGTCAAACATTGCACTGGATGAGTTTGCAAAGACTAAATCGGGTCAAGTGTTTAGAAGAAAATATTATAGTTTCAAACGCGGTGAGTATCTCTACGACACTAAAACCGACCCTTTGGAACAAACGCCGTTAAGAAATCTAACTGCGGAACAAATAGCGGTTCATAGCGAACTGACTGCGCAAGTGAGTCGTTTTATAAGAGAAACAAAAGACTTAGGCTTTGTACCTGTGGAATTCAAGAAAGACAAACAATTTGAGCAATGGTTGGCTGCTGATTTCAATTACAATAAGCTTTATGATCTTGTCGAACTCGTCTCGACAGTTTCGTTAAATAATGTACCTGAGCTTACCAAACTGATTGATGACAAGTCGCCAGTTATCCGTTTCTGGGCGGTTCAGGGGTTTGCTGAACTTGCTGCTCAAGGTGTTTTGAAAAGTGTTCCAAAACGCTTTATTGAGGTGGCTAATAAAGATCATTCGGCGGTAAGTGCAGTTGCTCTTGAAACGTTAGTGTATTTAGAGCAAAAAGGAGCAGTGGAGGCATTGATTAAAAATGATTCTAAACTTCAAAAGCGTTCTGCCTTAGAGACAATTGCCTATCTTCGTCCAGAGTTATTGTTGTCACATGTAAGACGTCTCGAACAATCCAATTTAAATAAAACGACAGTAAAGGTGATTAAGTCGGCGCTTGGTGTTATTAAAGCCACCGCAATTGCGTCTAAAAAACAGCTTAAAGATGGGATCGCAGTGAACAAAGAGCGACGAGAACTCTACCCACTACCGAGTGTTAAGCAGAAATAAGAGTTATTGGTTATAAGTCTTGAGGGCAGAAGCCACATAAATAGTACGTTTCTATGTAAGTTTTACGTATTTATTATGTGGCTTTTATCGTTTTTGGCGCGGGTTAACTGAGCATTAATAATATCTATTTTACTGAAAACTTATGTTGAAAATTAGCAGTACATCAATCTAAGTGGCTAATATTGAGGGTGCAGTAATTCTGGAAAATGTATCTGGGCTCATTGCCTAAATTACCCCCCAATCAACTGTTACTAACTCAACTGCTACTAACTCAACTGCTACTAACTCAACTGCTACTAACTCAACTAGCACGCGGTTTCCATTGCTCACCTTAACTCTTAAGTAACAATAAATGTGCCTTGTTTAAGACACATTTAATTACTCAAACTCTAGCTAGTAAGCTTAACGTAAAACAATTAAAGGCACTGCGATACGTTCAAGCATTTTAATAGTATTACTACCAACAAAAAATTGGCGTAGCTTTGAGTGGCCAAATGCCCCCATCACTACGAGGTCAATTGCATTTTCAACTTGATAGCGCAACAGCGTTTCATTGATATTACCTTCTAATACCGCCGTCGTTACGTTTAAGCCTTTGTCCTTGAGTCTTTCGGCCGCCGAGTTAAACTTATCTATTAGCAGTGGTTCATTGTTTTTTATCGAAACGAGGTGGCAGTCTATTCCGTGCAATAACCCGCCGTCGATTACTTTTTGTAGCGCTCTATCAGCTGTTTCTCGTCCATCATAGGCGATCATAAATGACTTAGGTTCCACAAACTGTTCAGGCACAACAAAGACGGGGTCACTGGCTTTACGTAATAGGGTTTCAAGATGTGAGCCTAACGCTTTAAAATCGCCTTCATGTTCGGCTCCTTTGCGTCCAATGACAATGAGACGTGTTTGGTCTTCAAGACTCATAATTGCATCGACAATATCTCCGTGTCGTTGCGCTTTCTCAATGTTTACAACACCACTTGAGCGCGCTGCCGTTGCCGCTGAATTTAGAAGTTCATCGCCCAATTTAACAGCAAGTCTGCTTTTTTGTTCATCGAGCTCAGTCATTTCCTTTAATAACTTGGACTGTGCACCAAGGCCAATCGCGCCACTGTAGTCATCGGCTCCATGTTGTTGCTTTTTTTCCAGTGTATGCAAAAAAGTTAGGGTTTTATCTAACTTTTTTGCTGCCCATGTTCCAGCATTTACAACCGATGTTGTTATAGCTGAACCATCAATACATGTAATTATTTTTTCCATTATAATTTCCTTAGTGTCCACCTAGTAACTTATCAACTTCATTTGGATCATTATGCACACCAAATTTGTCGACAACGGTCTCTGTTGCTTCATTCATGCCTATAATATTGACAGTCGCCCCTTCTCTTCGAAATTTGATGACGACCTTATCCAATGAAGATACTGAGGTAATATCCCAAAAATGTGCATGGGTTAAATCAATAATGACAGTACTAACGACTTCTTTAAAGTCGAAGTAATCGATAAATTGCTCCGCGGAGGCAAAGAAGACTTGGCCTTTAACTTCATAGGTGCGAATTCGTTGGTCTTCGTCAAAATTTGACTTAACCACCATGAAACGTCCAATTTTATTAGCGAAGAATAGTGTCGCAAGCAATACGCCAATAAAGACACCTATCGCAAGATTATGGGTCATAACGACCACAACAACGGTGGTTATCATAACAATATTTGATGACAGTGGATGTTTCTTCAGATCGGTAATTGACGTCCAGGAAAAAGTCCCTATCGAAACCATAATCATTACCGCAACCAAAGCTGCCATAGGAATAAGGCGTAACCATTCATCCAAAAAGACGACCATTACCAATAGAAAAGCGCCGGCAACAAAGGTTGATAATCGGCCTCGGCCCCCAGATTTAACGTTAATAATTGATTGACCAATCATGGCACAACCGGCCATGCCACCAAACAGTCCTGCGCCAATATTAGCTATGCCTTGACCTTTACACTCTTTATTTCTATCACTCGTGGTGTCTGTTAAGTCGTCAACGATTGTCGCTGTCATCATTGACTCAAGTAAACCGACAACGGCAAGGCCAGCAGAATAAGGGAAGATAATCGCTAGTGTTTCAAAGTTAAGAGGTACATCAGGCCATAAAAAAATAGGCAGAGTATCAGGCAGTTTCCCCATATCACTCACCGTTCGGATATCTAATCCCATGATCACGGATACTATCGTTAATGTAACAATACACACTAGAGGAGAAGGAATCGCTTTACCGATTACAGGTAAGTAGGGAAAAAGATAAATAATCATTAAGCCTGCGGTCGTCATGGCGTAAACATGCCATGTAACATTGGTCAGTTCGGGTAACTGGGCCATAAAGATCAAAATAGCGAGTGCGTTAACAAACCCTGTCACAACTGAGCGAGAAACAAAGCGCATCAACTCACCAAGGCGCAAAAATCCCGCCGCTATTTGCAATATACCGGTCAATAACGTTGCCGCGAGTAAATACTCAAGGCCATGTTCTTTGACTAGTGTAACCATAAGAAGCGCCATTGCACCTGTGGCTGCCGAGATCATACCCGGTCTTCCGCCGACGAAGGCAATTACGACAGCGATACAAAAAGATGCATACAATCCAACCTTAGGATCGACCCCTGCAATAATTGAGAAAGCGATAGCTTCAGGAATAAGGGCAAGCGCCACTACTATTCCCGCAAGCACATCACCGCGAATATTAGAGAGCCAGTCTCTTTTAATATGTTCAAGCATGAAAAATAACCTAATTGAAATTATCCTCTAAAATGAGGAATAAAAATTTAATGAAAGATGCAAACAAGTCTCGCGTTTGACGCGATAATCAGAGCTCTAAGACGAGCAAAAGGTAGGGGGATCTTATGGTGGCGTAAGTTTCAAAAAAACCTCTATACAATCAAAATTTTACTCATTGTATATTACTTAATCAGTAGTTCAATTCACATTTTATATTTATTGGTAATTAAATACGTAAAAGTTGCATAACTGCTGCTATTTTCTGAGATTAAACAAAAAAAATCCATCAATTGAATTTTAAGGTTATTAATTCACAGAGTTAGAAAAGTGGATCCTATTGGTAATTTTAAAACATGATAAATGGACATATATGATAATAATTATCAGCTATGTCCGTTTATTTTATTTCTGAATGACTTTTTGTTGCAGATCTGACTTTACAAGTTCAATTGCGAGCAGGGCAACGTCAATATCGACTTTATTGTTTTCGAGAAGAAAAATTAAATCCACTGCCAGTTTCACGTGTTCAGGAGCGTCCGCCAATGCATCGGACTTAACCTGTTGTTCTAGTTGCTCTTCTAACACTTCTATTGATCTCGCCTTTCTCGTGAACTCATAAATTCAAGTGCACGTTCGATAGACTCTCGTACATTCATTTCCATTTCAAACCGTTCTGCAGCTGGCAGGTAGAAAGCCATGTCGACTTCATGGCGAATATATTTAGAAGGCAACTGGTTCAAAACGATACAACATAAATCGGACAAAAATTCATAATCAAATTTTTGATCTAACTTGTGTGCATTGATGTAATCAATTACCAGCTTTTCATAATAATTATGAATGTCGTCACTCATTTGCATAACGTGTCCTTAATTTAATGAAGATTAAAACCTTGTATCCGTTAACTTTAGCATCGAATAATTTGTTGTGACAATGCTTTGGCAATTTAGCCGCTATATTATAAGTTTTGGCAACCGATAAAGTGCGTGTTAAGTCGCGGTGAAGACATCAATAGCACTGCGAATGAGTTGCATGTGAACTTGGGTAAGTTTCGCGATATCTCGTTGATACCCACCACCAATTACCGCCATGATGGGTAAATTCAATTGTTTTGCGCGATTAAATACAAACTGATCACGCAAATAGATACCTTGGGTTGAAATGTTCAATAAGCCTAAGTCATCATCTTCATGGATATCAACTCCTGCGTCGTAAATGATAAAGTCAGGTTTAAAACTTTGCACTGCAGCGTCGAACGTTTCTTCTATTATAGGAAGGTATTCTGTATCACCGATGTGGCGGTCTAAACCAAGATCCCAATCACTTTGTTGTTTGCGCGTCGGGAAGTTTTTTTCACAATGAATAGAAACCGTAAATATATTTGATTCATTTTCTGCGCACACTGCGGTGCCATCGCCCTGATGAACATCACAATCAAATATGAGGATGCGTTGAGCAAGATGATTATCTAAAAGGTATTTTGCAGCAATTGTAAGGTCATTAAATACACAAAAACCGGAGCCAAAGTCTGGGTGAGCATGATGGTAGCCCCCAGTACAATTGATGGCGATACTATGTTCTAAAGCTAGCTTAGCCGTCTCTAATGTCCCGTTAACGGCGGTTAAAGTTCGATTGACAAATTGTTGTGACCATTCAAATCCAATGCGTTTCATTGCTTTTGGTGATATTTGACCGCTGATGAAGTCTGCGACATATTGCTTAGTATGAATGGAACACAATAGGTCAGGACTGATATAACCCGGTACGGGGTTGCTGACGAGTTTATTTGGGTATGTGGCAAATGCCGTATCGAATAGCGCTTGGTATTTTTCGATTGGAAAACGGTGTCTTTTAGCGAGGTCGAGTTGGCTATAAATTGGATCGAAAACAACAGGAAGTTGCATTAATTTTGCCTTTCGTCGAGTTTTTGAATTTGTTCTTCGATTTTACTGATTGCTTGACGGCAACGCCCCAATCGTTGGTGTGTGACTAGTACGTCATCTTGTAAAGTTTGGCGCTGAGCTTGCCCTGAATATTTATTAAGGGTTTGTTGTTTTTCGGCTACCATATCGACTAAACGTCGTTCAAATTCTTGTAATTTTGAAAGCTCTTCATAAAGTGAGCGACTCGATGCGCGGGCCTGTTTGGCAAATTGCTTCACTTTATTTATCTGTTTTCTATGTGTGGCGTTATACGTTTTACTTTTGGTATTAAGAACAACAGAGTTGAGTAGCCCACGAAAACAAGAAAACTGATCGGCGACTCGGACAGAAAGATGTTCCATCAGTTGTACGTTTTGAATTGACCCCAGCTTTTTGACGTTATTTTCGAGTTCTAATACGTAGTCTTTTAATTCATCTGAACGTGTGTAAAAAGTTGTAGAATTAAACAGATCATTTTTAGCAAACCATTTCTCGGGTAAAATAGATATCGCATTGAGTTGCTCTTTTAACGACTCAAATTGTTGACACAATATTTGATAGTTATTTGTACTTGAATTCATACGAACCAAAAATCCTACTTATTCTTAACAATTAAAACCAAGCGTCAAATGCCAACTTCAATGCCATGCAACTCACAACCACGGTAAATAGTGGGCGAATAAATTTATTACCAAAGTGGATTGCTGAATGTGCGCCAGTATAGGCACCGATCATTAAAAACAAGCCCATGGAAATCCCAATAAACCAGTTAATGTAACCTAAATAGATAAATGTCACGAGGGAAAAGAAGTTACTAATAAAATTCATTGAACGGGCGACACCCGATGACAGCAATATATTCATTTTGTACAAATACAAATTACTGACTGTCCAAAAAGCGCCGGTACCAGGTCCAGCAAAACCGTCATAAAACCCGAGTGTGAATCCTTGGCTTGCCTGCTGAGTTTTTAATTTGGGTGTTTTATCAGGGAGTAAGTTGTGTTTCACTGCCGCTGTCCGATTAAATAAGGCGTAAAATGCACTAAAGCCGATTAAGATCGGAAGTAATTTGTTCAGTATATTTGGATCTAAATAAGAAACCGCAACAGTACCGACAATTGAGCCAATAGCAGTATACCAAAAACTTATTTTCCAAAACGAGGGATCAAAAAGTCGCTTCTTATAGAAGGTATAGGCCGCCGTTAGGGAACCAAAAGTAGCGGCAAGTTTATTTGTACCTAAGGCGACATGTGGTGGTAATCCACTGGCCAGTAGTGCTGGAACAGTAAGTAAACCACCGCCTCCAGCGATAGCGTCGATAAAGCCAGCGGCAAAGGCACATACGACTAAAATGAACAGTAGACTTGTCGACAACCCTGTCATTTCAGTCAACCAAATGGAAATCTCCAAACTATTTCTCCACGAAATCTACCTATTGCACCTTGATTGAAACAACAGCTTGTCTTATAAAAGCAGGATTATAACGTCATCTCAGTTGAAAATGTATCTTGGGCTCAAATCTAATCGGTTCACCTTATGCAATTTGTAAAGGTAGTTTACTAACACGCAATCAGTATGACCGTGACGGCCGTTGTATCTTTGAGCTTTGGATAAAGTCTAATGAGGCTAATATTCAGCTTATTATTACCGACGAACGTCCGGTCTGTTTTGCGACTCTACAAAACGTTAAGTTATTACAAACGGCATCAACTGCCTTGTATCCCTCTATTGAATTCACTCAGGTGAAACTTAAGACCTTTGCTGATGAAGACGTTTATGCAATTTACGTAAATTCACTTAGTGAGTTTTATCAGCTGCGACAATCAGCGACTCAACAAAGTATTGAACTACTAGAGGCAGATGTAAAACCGGTAGACCGCTATCTAATGGAGCGGTTTATTCAACTCGGTGTGACTTTTACGGGGGTTGAAGTGTCAAGTAAAGGCAATTATCAACGCTTTGAACAAGTAAAAGTAAAATCGAGTCGAGAAGCTTTCCCTATGCTTAAAGCGATGTCCATAGATATAGAGTGTGATGAAAATGGCTATCTTTTTTCTATTGGTATTCATGCTTTTGCCAAAGACAGTAATGATGAGGATTTTACTAAGGTCCTCTACAATGTTGAAGATTTTGCCTCAGGTATTGAAACTGATAACTCGTTACCCTACGTAGAATGGTTACAAGGTGAACGCGCGCTTTTGCAACGTTTAAATCAAATTGTAATGGAGCAAGACCCTGACTGTCTTATAGGTTGGAATTTTGTTGCCTTTGATATCCATGTGCTGTCACAAGCTGCGACACGAAATCATATAAAGCTTAAGTTCGGGCGAGATAATTCACGATTGAATTATTCAGCACGTCGCGCCGACGATGATTCGAGAATGCCTGCAAGGGCTTATGCGGCAGGAAGGGTAGTTCTAGATGGCATCGAAGTGATGAAAAACGCAACGTACCATTTTAATAGTTTTGCTCTAGATGCGGTCGCGTCCGAACTATTAGGTGAACGAAAACTCATTAGCAATGTTGACGGATTGGATAAACTGGCTGAAATTAAACGCCAATATAGAGAAGAGCCATTAGCCTTAGCCAAATATAATCTTCAAGATTGTGTTTTAGTATCGAAAATATTCAAACAAGAGAAGTTGCTCGAATTTTTACTCACACGCTCGCAATTAACCGGATTAGAGTTAGAACGTTTAGGTGGTTCGGTCGCGGCATTTACTAATTTATATCTCCCGCAAATTCATCGTAAAGGTTGGATAGCGCCTAACTTAGTTAATGCTGAGGACTATTTGCACAGTCCAGGCGGTTTTGTCATGGATTCGAAACCAGGCATGCACGACGACATCCTAGTTTTTGACTTTAAAAGTCTGTACCCGAGTATAATTAGAACCTTTAATGTTGATCCGATTGCTCTGCAAGAAGGGGTTAGGTTACCTGAAGCAGAGGCGATTCCAGGCTTTAGAGGCGGTCAATTTAGTCGTGAAACGAGTATATTGGCCACTATCGTAGATGATTTGTGGACTGCACGTGAAAAAGCTAAAAAGCAGAATAATACGGTTTGGTCTAATGCGATAAAAATCATTATGAATAGTTTTTATGGGGTATTAGGTTCTGCAGGATGTCGTTTTTATGATACGCGTTTAGCGAGCTCAATAACGATGAGGGGTCATTGGATTTTAGCCCAGTCTAAAATTTGGTTTGAAGAAAAAGGACTCGATGTTATTTATGGAGATACTGACTCTATATTTGTTAGCTTGCATGGCTCTAATTTTGAACCCAAAGATGCAGTTTCATTAGAACAAGAACTAAATACTTGGTGGGATATAAAAATTCAACGAGAGTTCAAATTACATAGCCGACTTGAAATTGAATTCGAATCGCATTTTAGTCCGTTTTTTATGCCAACGATTCGAGGCATGGAAAAAGGATCAAAGAAACGTTACGCGGGTATGAAACTGCAAAAGAATGCAGATCCAATATTGGTATTCAAAGGAATGGAATCAGTGCGCAGCGATTGGACCGATTTAGCTAAGGAATTTCAAACCAAACTGTTTCAATTGGTATTTAATAAACAACCCGTGACTGACTACCTTAGGTCGATAATTGCAGAGTTGTTTTCAGGTAACCTAGACAATAAACTGGTTTATAGAAAAAAAATTCGGCAACACCTCAACGAATATGTAAAAACAACTCCGCCTCAAATAAAAGCAGCCAAATTGGCAAATAATCTTTACGGCCACCCCAAATACCGTAGAGGTAGCGTTATACCTTACGTTGTGACGATAAAAGGGCCTCAAGAGTACACTAGCTGCGATAACCCTTTGCATTATCAACATTACCTGGAAAGGCAACTTTTTCCAATTGCATCGGCAATACTAGAAAATATTTCTCCAAGTGAATTGTCTGTCTTTGACCGTCAGATGACGCTTAATTGGTAGCAACGCACCATATATTGTATATCATTTCACTTTTGTCGACTTTTTATTCACTAAATGAATAACTTATTCGTAACAAATAATTGCGCTTAATTATTTGTTATTAAAAAAAATATACATTTTATTACAAAATGTTACCAATCGCCTAAAAAGTATACTAATTTTGCGTTGCGGTGGTTGACCTGTGGAAATATAGAGGTAATATCGAGACCGTTTGCTGCCCTTTGATTGCGCTTTTATCAATTACTGATTGATTATTGTTCAATTACTGGTCGGAGCCGTTACGGCTAAAACTTATAATTCATAAAAAAATGAATCACTAATAAAGTGGTCCAGGGAGAAAACTTCATGTTTACAAATAACAAACTAGCTAAGTCTGTTCGCTTAGCAATCATGTTTGGTGCTGCAGCTACAGCACTACCTGCAACTCAAGCGTTCGCGGCTGAAGAAGAAGCTGAAGAAGTTGAACGTATTGAAGTTACGGGTTCTCGTATCAAACGTACCGACCTTGAAGGTGCTTCACCAGTTAACATCATTACTGCTGAAGACATGAAAGTTGAAGGTAACTTCACGGTAGCTGACGCACTACGCGGCAGTTCATTCAACTCGTTCGGTTCGTTCTCTGAGAAATCTGGTAGTTCTGCACAGTCTCAAGCAACATTAAACCTACGTGGTGCTGGTTCTAACCGTACGTTAATCTTGTTAGACGGTAAACGTCTTCCAGGTTCTCCTACTTTAGGCGGTCAATCTGCTAACCTTAACGCAATCCCTATGGCTGCTGTTGAACGTATCGAAATCTTAACAGATGGTGCTTCTTCAACTTACGGTTCTGACGCGATTGCTGGTGTTGTAAACATCATCTTGAAAAAAGATTACGAAGGTCTAACTGTTAATATCGGTTCAGGCTGGCGTACACGTGATACTGATGTTGGTGGTACTCCAACTTCAAGCGAATTTTCAATCATTGCTGGTTACAGCAACGATAAAGGTAATATCACTTTCTCATTCGACCATCAAAAACGTGAAGGTATTTCTGATGGCCAACGTGCATTCACAGCTGCACGTGCTGAAGATTTAGATGGCGATGGTGACATTGAAATCTATTCTGATGAAACAGACGGTTGGTCTTACTACGGTGCAAGTGTGTTTGATCCAGCTTTCGATACACTATACTCATCTCCACTTTGTGATGATTTAATTGCTGAATACGGTGAAGATACATTTAAAGAATTTGACGGAACAACTGCATGGGGCCCAGGCTCTACAGTTTGTGGTTTCGCATATGCTAACGTTTCTTATAACCGTGCTTCTATCGACCGTAACACTGTATTCGTAGACGCAAACTACGAAGTAGCTGAAGACGTTGAATTCTTCACTCGTGCAATGTTCGTTCAAAACAAATCTTTCGGACGTTATGCTCCTCCAGCGGCTCCATGGGAAAATATGTCAGCTGACAACCCACATAACCCTACTGGTTTAGATGGCGCTTACGGTCTATTCCGTTGGGTTGGTATCGGTAACCGTGACGGTAACGTTCATGATTACAACCAAGATTACTTAATGGGTCTACGTGGTTTCTCTACCATCGCTGGTTTGGATGTTGACTGGGAAGTTTACTACCATAAAAATGTAGCGGACAACAAATCTGTTGGTCAATACTACTTGTCTTACGGTGGTTTAGCTTACAATGAGAAAAACGACATTGATTTAGGTTCAGAACAGGGTATAGCTAATATGAAAGCTACTACACTAACTGAAGATTCTTCAACGTTTGACCAATATTATGCTGGTGCTGGTTTTGATGCATTCGAACTACCTGGTGGCCAAGTGGCTCACTACATTGGTATGGAATACATGGAAATCAACTTCGCCTCTATCTATGACGGTCAGTCTGCTGCTGGTCTAGTTGGTGGTTCTGCTGGTAACTCTGCTGAAGGTATGCGTGATATCACTGCATTCTTCTACGAAGCAGCATTACCTGTAACTGACGATGTTGAAATGAACATTGCTGCTCGTTACGATGACTACTCTGACTTTGGTGATAACCTTGCACCAAAAGTATCTGTTCGTTGGCAAGCACTTGACAACTTAGTTGTACGTGCATCTTACTCAGAAGCGTTCCGCGCACCTGGTTTGGATGAACTTAATGCGGCGACTACGTTCTCTGCTGAAGCAGCAACGGATTACATCAGCAACCCTGATGCAGCTGAGCGTCAATATGATACTTACTACAAATCTAACTCTAACTTAGGTCCTGAAACATCTGAGTATATGAACTTTGGTGTTGCATACGACATTACTGATGACTTCGCTGTTAAAGTTGATTACTTCAACTTAGACATCTCAAACGTTGTTCAAACTAAAACTGTTAACGGTCTTATTAATGACCAAGCAAATGGTAACTTAACGCCATTAGCACCTGGTGCAAATACAGACAATGAAACGTTTTATCTAATCCGTGCCGGTGGTTCTTTAACTGGTAACATCCTAGAAGCTGGTACTGGTTACTTCAACGGTGTTGGTTTCGGAATTGAAGGTGTCGATTTAACGTTCACTGGTAATATCGAAACAGATTTTGGTGATTTCAGCGTTAATGCTGTAAACAGCTTTATCTTAGATTACGCTACAGATAACGGCGGCGACTCTGTAAACACAGCTGGCTGGTCTGGACAACCTGATCACCGTGCAGTATTTACATTCGGTTGGGCTCTAGATGGACATAGTGTTACTTGGAACACTAACTACATCGCAGATACTTCTGAAGATGAGCAGTTAATTACTAAAGATGAAGCTGGCGCTGACCTAGCTGAAGACGATTGGTACTACCAAACGGAAGGTAAACTTGACGCTTGGATTATCCACAGCCTTAACTACTCATACAACATGGGTGATTACGGTCGTGCATCACTTACTATCTCTAACTTAACAGACGAAGATCCAGTATTATCTTCAGCTGGTGTGTATGAGAACCCGGATTTATATAATAACTTCGGTCAAGACGTACGTGTAAGCTACACAATCAGCTTCTAATATTGATTTAAAAGCGAATAATATTGAAAAGCCGATTCTTTGAATCGGCTTTTTTTATGTATTATTATTATGAAATTAGACAGTTAGTCGTAAAGTGTAACTACAAATTTTAGATGATTGGACAATATGCAAACGCAAAAGTACTGGGATAATTATTGGCAACAGGGCCATATTACGTCATTTGGCAATGAAATTATGGGGACGTACAGTGGCGCGATAAAACACTTTTGGCAACGTTATTTAGGCGATACTCAACCGAACACAAGATTGCTAGATATGTGTTCTGGGAATGGCGCACTGCCTATGTTGTTTCTGCAGTTTCAGCCAAAATTATCGATAGTTGCTACGGACTTAGCACAATTAGATGAAGCGAAACTTGAGCAGCAAGTTAAGCGTCAATTTCCGGCATGCGAAATAGAATTTAAGAGCCGTGTTGATTGTACGGCACCAAATTTAAATGGGGACAAATTTGATATAGTGACGAGTCAATTTGGAATTGAATATGCGCCATTAGAGCAGGTTATTCCGGCGGCCTATGATTTGTTAAATAAGCACGGCAAATTTGCAATTATCACCCATGTTTATGATTCGCGTTTTATCAAGCAAAATACTGTAAGTTGGGCGTTTGTAGGGGAAGTTAGAAAATCTGGATTAACTGACATACTTAGGGCGCAGATCGCATCGGAAGATAATAACTCATCTGAAAAAGTGAGGGTTTCACATCAATTACAAAAAGTGACAGCGAATCTTAAAGCATTTGATAATGTTGAATATGGCTTGCTCAATATAGATGGTTTTATACAGATGTCGTTAGGCATGCAAGACAGCAACAAACTTGAACAACTCATCGCATTATTTGATAACGAAATGTTAAATTATCATTCTAGGTTGTCTGAATTGGTAAAAGCATCACGTACAGAAGAGCAACTTTCAGAAATTGTTACTATGGCATCAAATTGTGGGTTTACTTTACAACAAAGTCATCGGGTGCAAGATCAAACTGGCATTCTTGGTCACGGATTTGTTTTTACAAAATAGCTTCTGTTTTATTATAGTTATAAATTACTAAAGTTCGAGGTATCCATGAACACCCCACACATTCGACAACAAATTGCTCAGTTCTTTCAATTTGTCAAACAGGGGAAGTACGGCGACGCTGCACAGTTTGCAAGCTTACCTCACATCCAGAGTATCAAAGACCCACAAGTCCAGCATGCGCGTGGGGTGACGTTCCTAAACATTGGCTATGAGCAACATGCACTAGACGCTTTTTTACTTTTTTTAACAATGGCGCCTGAACATCATCCTATTCACAATATTGTTGCCGATCTTAGCGCCAAGCAGGGCAAATATGAGCTGGCCAACACCCACTTTGCAAAAGCAACAAATTTGGCAAGTCATGTATATCAGTACTGGTTTAATTGGGGCCTTTGTTGGAGTCTTCAAAACCAACATGAGTTAGCGAAAGCGCATTTTCTTAAATCACTGGCAATTGAGCCAGGCTTTGCGAAAGCCCGTTTTGAACATGCAAAAGCCTGCCTTGCACTTAAAGATTATGTTGGCTCGGAGCAAGCTTTAACAACGCTTTTTAATCAAGAAACTCAGCAACCTCCTTGGAAATGGCATTATGTTTATGGTCAAGTACTTGAGGGACTTTGTCGAACTGAAGAGGCAAGTAAGCAATATCAGGCTGCCTTGAGCCTGAGCGTCAATGACCAAGAGTCAGATGTACTTTATGAATGTCTTGCATTGTTGCATGTGAAGCTTTGTGACAATGAACAAGCACTATCTTGGTTAACGAAAGGGGTTGAAAATCACCCGACTAGTCGAGTTCTGCATAAATTGTTGTCTAATTTAAAATATGAAATGAACGCACCTAATCCCCTTCGTAATTATGAATCAGTCTCTGTGAACAACTTTAATACTGAGTTACAACATGATTATGTTTCATTATTGATGTCTCAAGGTAAACTCGATGCGGCAAAATCTGCACTAGTTAAATTTAAGCGTAATAAACCCAAAACCAATGCATTTACCAATCTCGATTGTCAAATAGCAATCAAAGAACATAGGTACGACGAGGTTTTGTCGGCCGTACCCACGACATTGGATATGAATAACCCCGGGGCCAGACAACTTTGTGAGTATTCTACTTTAGCTAATCTGGCATTAGGAGATTACGTTACTGCGGGTAAAAAAATCGATTTATTACTCGATGCAGATGCAACGAATCAATATTATTTGGCGTTAAAATCGACAGAATTAAAGTTAACTAATAAAGATGCCTATGAACAGCTGATAAATTTTCATTCATTAGTAAGTTTTTGTGAAATTTCTGTTACGGCTGATTATTCTTCAATTTTAGACTTTAATGAGCAACTTATGGCGGCATTGAAGTCTATCCATACGATGCAAAAACAACCATTAGGACAGTCAGGTAATGGCGGAACTCAGACCCCTGGTTACTTGTTTGACCATCCACATAAAGTTATTCAAGATTTAAAAATATCCCTCCGCAATTCATGCTCAGAACACCTTTCAAATATCAGTAAATTACCTTATTTGGAACATCCTGCGTTAACTCGGTTTAGTGATCAGTTTAATATAGTAACTGCGTGGTCTATGTGGCTTAGAGACGGCGGTTATCATGTTCCCCACTGTCACCCTAAGGGGTGGTTTAGTAGCGCATACTATGTCAACACACCGGAGTGCATCACTCAGGGCTCTGAACAGGGGCAAATTTACTTCGGGAAACCTGGAATTGTGACTTATGATGAGATAGTCGAAGACTATGCGTTAACACCTAAAGCGGGTCACCTAGCATTGTTTCCATCTTACTATTGGCATGCAACTAAGCCATTCGTTAGTGATACGCCTCGTGTGGTTGTCGCCTTTGATATCCTACCAGTAGCCAAGTGAACAATAAGTAGACGGTTCAGGAAGAATAACGAAAATATTAAGTAAATCGGGCGATTTTGTTAATTGACGTTACAGATTATGTTTGGGACACTCGATGGTCGATATTCCGTGACTTTAGTCACTGAATGGAGAGTAAAAACTCTAAAAGAGAACTTAAACACATACATTGGTTGGGAACTATGTCAAAGATGAAATTAAGTCTAGTCGCGTCAGCGTTAGTAGGGGCGGTAGCATTTACCGGATCTGCTTTTGCAGCGGATCCACTAGAGAAAATTCACGCAGCAGAACGCGTTATTCACAAAGCAGCTGCTAAATCTCAAACGAAAATTGACGCGATTCAAGAACAGACTCAAGATCTGGTTATTGAATATCGTAGCGTCGTTGACGAAATGGAGATCAATAAAGTTTATAATGATCATGTTGCGAAATTAGTAGCAGCACAAAACGACGAAATTGCTTCTTTGGAAGAGCAAATCGCTGAGATCGAAAATACAAAACGAAATGTTGTTCCTCTGATGTATCGAATGATTGATATGTTGGAAAAATTCGTAAAAGCAGACATTCCGGTTAAATTGGAATTGCGCACACAACGTATTGAACGTTTACGTGCAACCATGGTAAACCCTAACGTAAGTACTTCTGAGAAATATCGTCAGGTACTTGAAGCTTACGAAATTGAAAAAGATTACGGTAGTGCTGTCGAAGCATGGCAAGCAACTGAAACGTTTGATGGCAAACAAATTACTGCTGACTTCGTTCACGTAGGTCGTATTTCATTAGTTGCACAGTCTAAAGATCTTAAGAATGCATGGGTGTGGAATAACACTTCTCGTTCTTGGGAAAAATTAGGTGACGAATACCTAAAAGATGTGACTAAGACAATCCGTATGGCTCGTAAACAAGCGCCATTAGATCTAATTAAACTACCAATTTTTGCTGCGGAGTAATAACACATGAAAAAGGTATTTAATTCATTGGTTTTAGCCGCTGCTTTAGCAACTGCAGGTATCGCAACTCAAGCGAATGCAGCAGGCGAGCTAGACAATTTATTGCAACAAGTTAAGAAAGACCGTATTTCAGAAGGTCAACTTAACAAGAAGCGTGAGCAAGAGTTTTCTTCTGCTCGTGCTGACAAACAAGCATTGTTGAAAAAAGGGCAAGACGAACTTAAAGCTGAGAAAGACCGTGGCGACCGTTTGCAAAAGCAATACGGACAAAATGAGAAAACGTTAGCTGTTCGTGCTCAAGAATTGAAAAATGCAGAAGGTACTTTGGGCGAAATGTTTGGTGTTGTACGTCGTGCAGCTACTAATACAATCGGTTCAATTACTGCATCTAACATTTCTTCACAGTATCCTGGTCGTGACAAACTTTTAGCAGAACTTGCTGAAGCTAAAAAACTTCCTACGACTCGTGAATTAGAAGAGTTATGGATTGCATTACAAACAGAAATGACTGAATCAGGTAAAGTAGTTAAGTTTGAAACTGAAGTTTCACAACTTGCTGGCGGCCAAACAGTTGAAACTGTTACTCGTGTTGGTTCGTTCAACCTTGTATTAGACGACGGTAGCTACGTTATTTATAACGACGCAACTGGTAAAGTTCAACCTTTAGGTAAGTCTGCTGAATCTCACTTCCGTTCATCTGCTAAAGAATTAGCAAGTGCACCAGCGGGTTCATTTGTACCTTTCTATGTTGACCCTAGCCGTGGCGGTATCTTGCGTCTTAACACGCAAAAAGCAACTTTAGAAGACCGTTATCACCAAGGTGGTACTCCAGGTTACGTAATTACAGCGGTATTGGCTATTGGTTTCCTAATTGCCCTATTAAGCTTGTTCACTACGTTAACTGAAGGTTCTAAGATGAAGAAGCAGCTTAAAGATACTTCAAATCCATCTGAGAATAACGCGTTAGGTCGTATCTTAAAGATTTATCATGATAACCGTGGTTCAGATGTTGAAAATCTAGAACTTAAGTTGGATGAAGGTATTCTACGTGAAACGCCTCGCATCGAACGTGGTATCAACACAATCAAGATCCTTGCTGCTGTAGCACCTTTGTTAGGTCTATTAGGTACGGTAATCGGTATGATTGAAACGTTCCAACAAATTACGTTATTCGGTACTGGTGACCCTAAACTAATGGCTGGTTCAATCTCTATGGCACTTGTAACAACTGCTATGGGTATCATTGCTGCACTACCACTAATCTTTACACACAGCATCGTTGCTGCACGTGCTAAAACTATCATTCACATCTTAGATGAGCAAAGCGCTGGTATCATTGCTGCTCATGCTGAGAAGGAGAAAGCCTAATGATATACCTGATGGGTCTATGGGAATCCGTCAGGGATTTTATTGGCACTGGCGGCTTTGTTTTATACTTTGTCGCATTCGCCCTACTTGTTATGTGGGCGTTAATGATGGAGCGTTGGTGGTTTTTGACAGTTGAGTTTCCAAAATTGCGTGATTCTATTATTGCAAGATGGGATGCTCGACCAGACACGACTTCATGGAGTGCACATAGGATCCGTGATGCTTGGGTTTCTGAGGCATCCGAACTATTAAACGCAAGAATGTTAATTATTAAAACTCTTGTTGCGATGTGTCCGCTGATTGGTCTATTAGGTACAGTAACCGGTATGATTACTGTATTTGACACAATGGCGTCGCAAGGTACTGGTAACCCTCGTTTGATGGCTTCTGGTATTTCAATGGCGACAATCCCGACAATGGCGGGAATGGTTGCTGCGCTATCTGGAATCTTCTTCAGTACGCGTCTTGAAACAAGAGTTAAAGTGGCAAAAGAAAAGCTAGTTGATAGCTTGCCACATCACTAGGAGATTGAACTATGGCACGTAAACAACGTTTTCGTGAAGATGATGATGCCGCAATTGATATGACTCCGATGCTAGACATCGTATTCATCATGTTGATATTCTTCATCGTTACAACGTCATTCGTGAAAGAAGCTGGTATTGAAGTAGTTAAGCCAAAAGCAGCTGCCTCAAAGCCAAACTCTAAAGGCAACATATTTATCGCGATCAAAGCTAACGGCGAAGTTTGGATGGACAAACGTCTAGTCGACATCGAACGTGTAGCTGCAAATATCGAGCGTATGTTGGCTGAACAACCGACTGAATCTATCATCGTGCAAGCAGATAAAGAATCTAAACACGGTGTTGTGGTTAAAGTAATGGACGCTATCAAGTCGGCTGGTGAACTAAAAATCATCATCGCAGCGGAGAAGAAATAGTATGTTGAGATTGATTGCATCACTTGCGGTTGGTGTAGTAATCACATTCGGCTTGTTTGTTGTTATGGCTGAGCTTATCTCTGGAGGTGCAAAATCCAAAGATGAGCAACGTGAGAACATCATCGTTGAAATAAATACTACTCCGCCGGAAAGTAAAGCGCAGCAGCGGAACCGTGTTCCGCCGCCGCCTCCGCCTCCGCCTAAGCAGCCGCCTAAGCCGCAAACGCCTGAACCTGAACCTGAAATTTCTGACAGCACCAGCATGGGTATTCGTATGCCTACTGTTGATGTCGGTGGTGCAAGTGCAGGACTAAGTGGTCCAGGTGCATTGGTTAGAGATGGCGACGCTACACCTATTGTACGAATTGAACCAAAATTCCCGACTAAAGCTGCCCGTGATGGTATCGAAGGTTGGGTTAAGTTGAGCTTTGAAATTAACAAACTTGGTGGTGTTGAGAATGTCGAAATTATCGACGCTGAACCCAAACGTGTTTTCGACCGCGAAGCAAGAAAAGCGCTACGTAAGTGGAAATACAAGCCAAAAATGGTTGATGGAAAACCTCAGCACCAAACTGGTTTAAGTGTACAACTAGACTTTAATTTGGGAGGAGGTTAGTAATATGAATAACACATTGAAACTAGTCCTTTCAGCTTCATTAGTTTTAGGTGCACTTGTTGCTCCTAAAGCTAAAGCAGCGGTTCCAGCTGAGAAAGCTGAATTAGTTCAGCAACTTAAGAAACAACGTGGTGGTAAAGCGTTAGGTCCGAGAATCGGTAAGAAAGTCCAAAAGGCTTTTGAGTTGTATTCAGCGGATGATATTAAAGGCGGTTTAGAAATCCTTTTAGAAGTTGATGCTAAAGATGATTTCGATAAAGCCTATATCGATCGTTTTATCGGTAATATGTATGCGCAGGAAGGTCAAGTTGACCTTGCGTTAAAACACCTTAATAGTGCTAAAGACATCGACGAATTACCGTTTGATGATCATAAAGGCGTGCTTAAGCTGATTGCCGATTTATCGATTCAAGAGAAAAAATATGAAGATGCGTTGGTAAATTATCAAGCGTTTCTTGATTTTTCTCATGACGAAGATCCGAACGTTTACTTGCGTATCGCAAATGCACATTATGAGTTGAAAAACTATGATGCGGTACTTGCACCAGCAAGAAAAGCGATCACTTTGTATGAAAAACCAAATCAAAACCCGTATGTGTTAGTTATGGCGTCTTACTACGAACGTAAGATGTATCCAGAAGCGACGAAAGCGGTTGAAGACTTGGTTAAAACTTTCCCTGACAATGCTAAGTGGTGGACTCAATTAGGCATGTTTTACATGTTAACTGAGGATTACCAACGTGGATTGTCAACAATGGAAGTTGCTCATAAGCAAGGTTTCTTAACTACGCAATCTCAAGTTAAACAGTTAGCACAACTTTACGCATCTAATGGCATTCCTTATAAAGCTGCCATTATTCAAGATGAGTTTATCGCTAGTGGATTGATTAAGAAAACAGAACAGACGTTGTCAGTTATGGCGAGTACCTATCAAAATGCAAAAGAGTATGCGAAAGCAGCGAAGTATTTTGGTGAAGCCGCTAAGATTGATAATGACGCAGACTTGTACCGTAAGCAAGGCACAGCGTATATGGTAATGGAACGTTTTGATAAAGCTGTAGAAGCTTTTGATAAAGCGCTTAAATTTGGCATAAAACGCAAAGGTCCTGTCTATATGGGTATAGCAGAAGCACAGTTTTATTTAGAAAACTGGAAAGAGTCCTACGCGGCTATCCAAGAAGCTAAAAAAGACAAAAACTCTGCTAAATCAGCTGCAGGCTGGGAAGGTTATATTAAAGACACAGCAAGCCGAAAAGGCACTGTTCTTTAAATACGTTTTCGTAAAAAAAAAACCGCCTCAAGGCGGTTTTTTTGTATCTAAAGCAAACAAATTTTAGTTTAGCCATTTTTAGTATCCGACAGTACAATATTGTTCGCTATAAACATGACAAACCACAAACAGCCTTGCGGTTACTTTTATTTTTCGGGAGGATTAGCCCCGTCCAAAGTATTTAATTATACCAATCTTCACAATTAAATCGTCAGTTCAGTACGTTGGCCGAATCATGACAATTAATGTAATTTATAATATTGCAACTCGCATGCGTTTGGTCCCTTGCTTTCCGCTTTAAACGTTAAATCCTCTGTCAAATTAAACAGTTGTTCCAACTCTATGTCGTTATTAGGTAAAACGTTTAATGCACCGATGGAAAAGTTAATGTTAATTCCTAGTTGAACGAGTTCGGAAACGCAATCAGTTAAGATCCTTTTGGCGACAGTCTCGGTGCCGTTTTCATCTAAATTAAAAAGCCCGATGGCAATTTCATTGTCGTGGAAGCGACAAACTAAATCAGTTGAACGTTTAGTTGAGTTTTCTACATGTTCGGAAACAACTTTAAACATTTTACGGTCGAGTTCTTGATTTACATTAAGATGGGTATGGATGATCATAATCGTGAGAGCGTCTTTTTCTCGCATCATTCTATTCCATTCTCGTTGGAATACCTCGGCGAAGTAGGCTTCACTATATAGACCGGATAGATTGTCACGAAATGATGTTTCTAATCTGCTAAAAATCATAGTGTTTCTTCATTTGTATTACTGGTATTTTTGATTATAGTTGCTAATTGTCATTTGTTGGTCAATAAAATATTAGAGTTTTGACTATTTTTATTGAAATAAAATGGATAACCGTCAGGTCATCTATGTAAGCAATGTTGAAAGGCGATATTATTTGTCGTTAACATTATCTATTATTAGCTCAACATAATCGTATTTTTGTAAAACAGCAAAATTCGAACTAAGGGGAACTCCATGAAATTGAATAAAAAAATGACACTCGCTGCAATCGGTGTGGCTGCACTCGGAACTTCAGTTGTCGGTAATGTCCATGCTGCGGGTTTTCAAGCAGTAGACATGAAAGGCGGCTATGAAGTCCAAACATTTGAAGCTAAATGCGGTGAAGGCAAATGCGGCGGCGATAAAGCGAAAAAAGAAGCTAAATGCGGCGAAGGCAAATGCGGCGGCGATAAAGCGAAAAAAGAAGCTAAATGCGGCGAAGGCAAATGTGGCGGCGATAAAGCGAAAAAAGAAGCTAAATGCGGTGAAGGCAAATGCGGCGGCGATAAAGCGAAAAAAGAAGCTAAATGTGGCGAAGGCAAATGCGGTGAAGGTAAGTGCGGTGGCCATAAAGCTAAAAAAAGCGATAAAGAGGCCAAATGTGGCGGTACTCAAGCTTAAGTAATTTAGGCAATAGTATTAGTAATGAAATAAGAGCCAGCTAGTCTGGCTTTTTTATTGAGGTGAAGTGTGGAAATATCTGGTTCGGGTTTAGGATTTAGACGTGGAATGGAAAACGACCTCACAACAATCGTTGAGTCGAATGTTAATTTTGTTGAGGTAGCGCCGGAAAACTGGATGAGACTCGGTGGCAAGTTTCAACATACTCTGGCGGAAGTAAGCCGTAAAATACCATTAACGACTCATGGACTAAGTCTGTCAATAGGCAGTCCTGACCCATTGGATATTGAGTTCGTTCGTGAAGTTAAAACCTTTATGAACAAATTTAATGTCCGTCATTACACTGAGCATTTAAGTTATTGCTCAGCGAATGGCCATATGTACGACTTAATGCCGATCCCATTTACCGAAGAGGCTGTTCGCTATGTTGCGGAACGAATTCGACTCGTTCAGGACGTGTTAGAACAGCAAATAGCCATCGAAAATGTATCTTATTATTTAAAAACGGGTCAGGAGCTTTCTGAATCTGAGTTTTTGAATGCTGTGCTGGCGGAAGCGGATTGTAAATTACTATTTGACGTTAATAACGTATATGTCAATTCAATTAACCATAAGTACAATGCAAAAAGTTTTATTGACAAGGTTCCGTCAGAACGAATTTTGTATGGCCATATTGCTGGACATTATGATGAGGCCGTCGATCTAAAAGTCGACACGCACGGCGATGACGTTAAACCCGATGTTTGGGCTTTACTTGAATACGCTTATGCAAAACACGGTGTTTTTCCTACGTTATTAGAGCGTGATTTCAATATACCTCCAATGTCTGAGTTATTAGTTGAAGTGGATATGATTACGGCGATTCAAAATAAATTTAAACGCACGTTATAACGCAATTATCAAAACCACAAAGGGTGAGTTTTTAAATGACTAAGTTAACCGAGGCTCAGTTACATCTAGCGCAGCAAATAAGAACGGGCGTTACGCAAAGCAATAATAAAGATGAACAAAGGCGCGTCGAGATCTATCAAGAGTTATTTTTCAATAATCTAGAAGACTTTTGTGCCACTACCTTTCCCGTTTTAAAAAGCACTATGGGCACAAAAAAGTGGCTTGCACTTGTTCGGTCGTTTTTTATTGAACACCAATGTGAAACGCCTCACTTTATAGAAATAAGTGAGGAGTTTTTAACGTATCTTGCACAATCACCTGGGACTTTAGAAGAGCCATGGATGCTTGAACTTGCGCACTATGAATGGGTGGAGTTAGCAAGTGCAACTGCAATGGGTGACTCGGGAGAAGATGTGGTTTCCGATAGAGAAGCGGTTGTTGCTGAATTTGATCAAGAATTAGTTGCTGTTGGGCAATTTTCACAATACTTGGTTAGCATACCTGAATCTACTTGGCCACTAGCTTATAATTACCCAGTTCATACTATTTCGGCAGATAACAAGCCCTTAGAGCCGACACCTACGTACATTGTGGTTTATCGGGACCCAAGTTACGAAATTCAATTTGTTGGCACTGACGCGCTTACCGTCCACTTGATGACATTTATTCAGCAACATAACCAAGTGAGTTTCACGCAATGTATCGATTTTTTAACGTCGGACGCAATTCAACTAGAGCAGGGCGGTGCGCAACAATTTGTGCAACAGATGTTTGCCGAATTTAATCAACGTCGGGCGATAACGTTAACCTTACAAATTTAATCTTAAAGTTTTGTTCAGTTTAGTGTTTTGCCTTCTAATCCAATCTGTCATACTGCGATAAGTAAATATGAGTTGGATTAAAAATGTCAGACATAATAAAAGACAGTATTAAAACCATTCCTGACTACCCGAAACCGGGCATTCAATTTAGGGATGTGACCTCGTTAATGCAAAACCCTGTCGCGTTTTCGGCGACAATTGATAGGTTTGCAGCGCAATATCAAAATAGTGGGATCACTGCTATTGTCGGAACGGAAGCGAGAGGTTTTATCTTCGGAGCACCATTAGCTTATAAAATGAACGTACCGTTTATCCCCGTTCGAAAACCTGGTAAGTTGCCTCGTGACGTTATTTCTCAGGCATACGTACTCGAATACGGTAAAGATATTTTAGAATTACACACAGACGCGTTATCTGCCGATGATAAAGTATTAATGGTTGACGATTTATTAGCGACCGGTGGTACGATTGAAGCGACAACCAAGTTAATTCGAAAACTGGGTGCGCACGTTGAAGACGCGTGTTTTGTCGTTAATCTACCTGAGTTGGGCGGTGAGAAACGTCTGACTAACTTGTCAGTTAATAGTTTTTATTTAACTGAATTTGAAGGCGAATAAAGGTCTATATTAATGAGCTATCAGGTACTGGCAAGAAAATGGCGACCAGCAAAATTTGCTGAATTAGTTGGCCAAGAACATGTAAAGTCGGCGTTGATCAACGGTTTAACAAATCAAAGATTACATCACGCCTATCTTTTTACTGGTACCCGAGGCGTAGGCAAAACGTCTATAGCACGTATTTTTGCAAAAAGTCTTAATTGTGAAACGGGCATTACCGCGGAACCATGTGGTCAATGTGCCACTTGTGTTGATGTTGACGCCGGTCGGTTTGTCGATTTAATCGAGATTGACGCTGCATCACGAACCAAAGTTGGTGATACTCGTGAAATATTAGACAACGTACAATATGCACCTACTCGTGGTCGTTATAAAATATACCTTATCGACGAAGTTCATATGTTGTCCCGCCACAGTTTTAACGCTTTATTAAAAACGTTAGAAGAGCCACCAGAACACGTTAAGTTTTTACTCGCGACAACCGATCCTCAAAAACTACCCGTCACCATCCTGTCTCGTTGTTTGCAATTTAATTTGCAGGCCTTAGACATAGTGCAAATCGAGCAACAATTACAATCGATTTTACAGGCGGAGCATATTCAATACGAAGCACCTGCACTGACATTAATCGCAAAATATGCCCATGGTAGCATGCGAGACGGGTTGAGTTTAACCGACCAAGCGATTGCACAGTCGGGGGAAAACCTCACGCTGAGTATTGTCCAAAATATGTTGGGTACCGTTGATATTGCCTGGAGCCAAAATGTCTTTACCGCGATTTTGACGGGCAATGGCGAACGTTTAATTGAAGTATTTAACCGACTTGAAAAACAGCGCCCAGACTTTATTAAAGTCCTTGATGATATGTTAACGCTTTGCCATCAGATAGCGATGGCTCAGGTGTTGCCAGCGGCGGCAAAATTGAGTGTCGAAAATGAGGCTTTTGTGCTAAAAGTTGCACAAAATATTCCTGCCGCTCAAATTCAAGTTTATTATCAATTGCTACTTCAAGGTAAGAAAGATTTACCGCTAGCGCCTGAGATCACCCGTGGTTTTGAAATGTTGTGTTTGCGATTATTGGCTTTTAAACCAGTTGAAGCAGCAAGTGTTACCACAAGTGAGCAACCTCAGGTTGAGTCACAGGAAAGCTTAAAAAAAAACCTTGAATCTTCATTAAGTGATCTTTTAACTCAACCACTACCAGATGAAAATAAGCCTTTGGAAGTAAGTGAACAGTCACTTACATCAACTCATCAAGGTTCAGTTAATGCTGTACAAAAGCCGTATGAAACTCCAGAAATAAGCCCTAAAATTGTCACAGCGGTTGAACCTAAGGTTGAACAGAAAGTTGATCCTCAAGAATTAGCCGCTAATCAGCAACCCCCAGTTGATAATGAGCAGGGCAATGACCTTCAGTCTACGCAAACATTTAAAAATCAAGAACGTGGTCAGGAACAGAAGCAAACTTCAGCACAAGCAGCAACACAAGCAGCAACACAACCAGCAACACAACCAGCAACACAACCAGCAACACAACCAATTGTTGACCCTATACTCGCAGGCTATGAAGACTACCAACATATCTCTAATCAAACGGCTGAACAAGAGCACGAACTACTCTCGCAACAAGCATTTTATCAAGACATGGCAGAAAGTCAGGGGTTTGACCCAAGTTCAGAGTTTCAGCAAGGGGCCGCTCATTTCCCTGAGCAATCATTAGGACATTTAGAGCCACCACCTCAAGAGCCGTCAGTAGTCGCACAAGTGCCTCAATCAAACAGTGCACTAAACTCTACTTCAGAATTAGAAAACCCAGTAATGGCTATTTTGGCGAATCGTGGGTTACCAACAAATTTGGCTAATGTTGCATCGAGTGTGCAAACCGCTGCAATTGAAAAACTCGAGAGCAATAGTTCGGCGCAAGAACCTCAACAAAGCCAAGAGCAAGTCCCGGTTGAAAAAGTCATTGAAGAGAAATTAGAAGAACTACCTGACCTAAAACCAATTGAGCACGACGAAGTTAAGTTTGCCCATGAAGTAGACGAATGGGCTCGGATGATTGAAGTGTCAGATTTAGCCGGATTAGGACGACAGTTGGCCCGCAATGGCGAAGTTAAAATTGACGGCAATCAAATTGAATTAACAGTTAAACAAGAATTTGCGCATTTGTTAAACGAACGATCAGAAGCAGAACTCACAGACGTGGTTTCAAGATTGTCACCAGCGTCTAATTTTGTTATCAATAAAAGTGAAATTACCCAAGCGTCACCCGCTGATATACAGAAAAACATTAATGTAAATCGACAAGAGCGTGCCGAACAAAGCATAGCCGAGGATGGTTTTGTGCAAACCTTGTTAAACGAATTTGGCGGCAAGATAATCCCAGGTACGATAAATCCGGTTTCTTAGTTCGCAAACTTGAAACCAAAATTTTTGACCACATTAACAGTGGAATAATGACATTCAGAGGACAGACCTATGTTTAAAGGTGGAATGGGCAACATCATGAAGCAAGCCCAACAAATGCAAGAAAAAATGCAAAAGATGCAACAAGAAATCGCTAAGATGGAAGTTGTTGGCGAGTCGGGAGCAGGTCTGGTTAAAGTTACTATGTTGGGCAGCCACAATGTTAAACGTGTGGAAATTGACGACTCTTTAATGGAAGACGACAAGGAAATGATTGAAGACTTGTTAGCCGCTGCGGTAAACGATGCAGTACGTCGTGTTGAAGAGATGAATACAGAACAAATGGCGAAAGTCTCTGGCGGCATGGGCATGCCTCCTGGCATGAAGATGCCGTTTTAATCTAAACCTATTGAATTTATTGGTTTTTATTACTCCCTTGTACGAGGGATCATATAGGGGCCAAAACTTAATAAGAAAAAAGCTCAGAATATGAAATATATCTGAGCTTTTTTGTGTCTGTAAAATACTTATCAATTTATCTTCAATTACCAGGTTCATAAGGCACCACCGTTTTTTGGCCTAACTTTTCTCCTAACGTGTGAATATAATTAGGATCTTGTTTCGGTATCCATTTTCCGTAGATTTTATTGATCATTTCTGTATTCGAGTGCCCCATTTGGCTGGCTAACCATGTTGGCTGTGCACCAACCATAAGCATCTGACTCGCATAAGTGTGACGAAGTTGATATGCCGGCCGGTGTTGCAATTTGGCAGCCTTTAACCAATTTCCCCATTGTTTGGGAACCGTTGTTAATTCAGGTCGCTTGTATGGCTTATCATCTCTGCTTAAAAATACTCTGCGCCGCATTATTTTTTTAGTTTTGTTGTTTCGATAATGAATTACGTCATTTTGAGGGGCTACGTCAAAAGTGAGGCTCTTTATTTCTAATAAAACCTCTTTTGCCGCCGGGAGTAATTCAATTTTTCTGATCCCAGACTTTGTTTTAGGTAGCTTGATGTTACCTTTTCTGGTCAAGTTATAACGAACGTGCATATAGTTATGATCAAAATATACATCTTCCCAAGCCAGTGCCTTAATTTCACCGTGTTGCATGCCGGTCCAGGCAAGCAATTGAATCATAAGTTTGATCCTAGGAACATGAACGACAGCTAAAAGTGAGTCAAGTTCACTTTGCGAGAACGGACGAATATCATCATCTTGGCATTCTAAGTCATAATCATCTTTAGGTAATTTTTTAAGTGTTGGCACTGGATTAGTCTTGATATAACCTTGCTCAACTGCATGACAGAGTACTTTGCTAAACCTTCACCGTTTTGCTGAATGTGAGCGACGTCATTTATGTAACTAGAGTCGCCGACAGAACTTTCTAAGAACTCGAAATCTTGACTGTATTTACTCAAATTAACATACGAATTTGATGCCACGATTTGTCGCATTGTGCTATCTACTTTAACCATAATTGGCTCCTTAATAATTTAGATAAGCGTTAATTTCAGTATCAAATTACCTCAAGTTTAAAAACGCGCTATTGCCGTAATGGTCGTTCTTCCATCCTTATCTGGTTTTTGAAAGTTTAGTTTTTTGTGGGTTACACCTTGAACGTTCAAGGCGCTATGTGTCTGAGGTGGGGCAATTTTAAAGCGACGTTAGTGGGCCATTTTTACACCGGCGATGACATTGAATGGCGCGTTTTAATAAATATGAGTTAATGGGTGAGGTAAGAGTGATTAAGGAATAAGTATGAAATATTTTATAGAACTGCATTTCAAATATAATTGGAACGATATCTTTATATATCTATCGTTGTTCGTGCTAGTAATCGGCATATTATTGGCTGTTATTGAAGATTCAGAAACTGGAGTTTGGGCCGCCAAATTAAGAACAATTCGATTGAGATGGCTATTGCCAACATACCTCATCCATTTTGTAATCTACTTAGTGTCATTCTATTTCGCTCATGGTTTAAAAGAACAATTGCCGGTCTATAAATATGAACTCACTTCAGCAGGATGCGACGTTTTACAACAAGCCGGCTTAAGGCCCTTTGAGTTTACAGGTAGCGGGTGCATTGTTTATGGCTATTCATATGCTAACGCTAAATTACCGAAGGTAATTACTATTGGCTCCCAGCAAATATTGTTGGGTGAACGTGAAATTAGGGCGGAGCATAAAAGACTTTTTGCTGAGTATCGGAAAGAATTTGATGCAGCTTATGAGTCTAGCTATCGGTGAATATTAAGAAAGCGACGGATAGTTCACTCATGTTTAAGTGAACCATCCGTTGCGTTAACAAATGACTTTAAAAGTTAATTGTTAGTTGCATTTCCTTGCCACTGTACTGAACCAAAAAATACATAAACTTTTTCATCAGCTGGGTTTGCAACGGCAATATCATCTATTCCATCATTATTGTAATCACCAAACGCCAACCCATTTTGGACTTCAGCAGTTGCTGCACCTAAATAGTTACGACTGTTGAGGCCAGAAATTATTGAGCTATTTATGTCTGAAAATACAAATGTTAACCGTCCACTAATCCGACACTGTGATTTTATATACGAAATTCAATGCATCACATCCTTTAACGTTGACGCTTCAACGTTAATACTTTCAAATCAAAAAGAAATCGATGAACACAGCGTTCGTGGAATGGGGTTGACAGGAGAGCAAGTTAAACTAGGGATTACAGAAATCAAACAGCAAGCAGAATCATTAGTTGAATTTTGACACCTAACCGGTCAGAAAAAAGATATTAGTGAAGTGTAAAACCATGACCAAAATCAGGTGTACTTTCCAGTTAGCACCTTAAAAACTGAGTACGTGTCTAATCAAAATGATTGCACCTAAAAGGTGTGGTGGTAGTATGACATTATAGATTATTAAATTTTAATTAAATAAATGGACTTAATGTTAGATTCTTTTAATCATGCTCAACGTGAACGATTAGCATTTATCGATTTTTGCCTCGAATATTTTGGGCAAATTACCCGTGCAGATTTAATTCAAAAATTTAAAACTGGTTTGGCTGCGGCCACACGTGACATAAGTAGTTATAGAGAGTTAGCACCGCACAATTTAGAACTAAGCCACCAGACTAAAGTCTATTATCGTACAGAAGCTTTTAAGCCAGTATTTCAACATCAACCAGAATCCATTTTAAACAACCTAAGTAAAGGTTTTGGTGATGGCATTTCAAATGGCGTTATTCTAAGTGATAAATGTTTTGAAGCATCCACTTTAGTCACCCCTTCATCAGAAATAATAGCCTTAACCATGCGCGCTATTATCACCAAATCGGCACTTTGTTGTAACTATACCTCATTAACTTCGGGAGAAAGCCATAAAATGCTTTTCCCTCATTCAATTGTTAACAACGGTCAACGCTGGCATGTAAGGGCATTTGATACCAAGCATAATGAGTTTCGCGATTTTGTATGCACTAGACTCAGTCATTGCACAATTGATTCTGAAGCGAAGAATGATTTAGCTAATGCAGCTCATGACGTTGCTTGGAATAATTTAATTTCTGTAGAGCTAGTACCGCACCCCAACTTGCAATACCCAAAAGCAATAGAAATGGATTACAACATGAAAGGTGGAGTTCTAAAACTAGAAGTCAGAGAAGCGTTATTAGGTTATGTGCTTAGGTATTGGAATGTGGATTGTAGTCAAGAAGCGTCGCTTGCTGGTGGCGAAAACCATCTATGGCTTAAAAATATTGGTGAATTGGCAGAGCTTTCTTGCTTTAAAATTGCGCCAGGATACAAGGAATGTAAATGATTAATATAAAAGAGGTTTTACGCAGGCCGAGAGCTTTAAAATAATAGATAATTAATCGTTGTTCGAATTAACTAATACAAATAATAATAAAAAAACATCTGTACAATATTGAAAAATAAAGAAAATTAGATGATATGGACACAGTCGGTATCACAAAATAACAATTGAATGTAATTTTAGTAGGAAATATTATGGATAAATTAGATTGGTTACTTCCAGAGTTTTGGAACTTTAAAGCGCTATCATTTGAATCACAACTTAGTGCAACGTTTGTCGCATTTCTTCTTGTAATTACATTTTACTTTCTTAGCAAATCATTATTTTCGTTTTTTAGAGCGAAAGGCCGAGTGTCTTTATTAAATGCAGCGCTTAAAGAAACATCTACCGATAATATTGCATCTAAAAGAAGAGATTTAATTAGCTTCATTACAGAAAAAGATAGGGAAAAAAGCCAACCAGTTAGGCATATATGGAAGGAGTTTGATGAAACATTAATTGAAGTTAAGAGCATTGACAACGTGCACTTACACAATACTTTTGATGCTTCTTATTTTTTCAATACTCACACTTTGGCAAATGGGGTTACAGACAATAGACTCATTGCAGCAGTGCCTGGCTTTTTAACTGCAGTTGGGGTTATAGGAACCTTTGTTGGACTTCAAATTGGCCTTTCTGAAATGAATATATCTTCTGAAGTGTCGGTTGAGGAAATGAAAGCTGGTGTTTCAGCGGTAATTGGTGGCGCTAAAGTGGCTTTTATGACCTCTGTTTGGGGGGTATTGTTAAGTGTTTTATTCAATTTTATTGAAAAATCTTTAGAACAAAATATTAGAAAAAAAATAAGCCTAATCCAAGATAAAATCGATGATATTTTCCCACGCTTGAGTCCTGAATCTCAATTGCAAGTTATTGCACATAACAGTATTGAGTCTAGAGAAAGTCTGCAGGGACTTGCTGAGCAAATTGGTATCAAAATGCAGGAGTCGATGCTAACAGCTACTAGAGGGATTAGTGAGGCATTAGAAACCACTTTAAATGAGATAATGGCTCCGGCTATTAATAAACTAGTTGATGAAACTTCTGAAGGTAATCAAAAAGCACTCGAAGATCTGTTAACAAAGTTCATGGACGGCTTTGGCGCTCAAGGTAATCAGCAGAAGGAAGCAATGGAAAGTGCTTCTGAAAAAGTTAATGAGTCAATTTCTGGCATGCACAATTCTATGGAATCGTTCATTGCTAAGATTGAAGCATCACAGTTAGCGTCAGGAGAACGGGAAAAAGAGCTAATTTCTTCGATATCTGTGCAAGTGTCGCAATTGTTAGAGCATAGTCATATTCAGGGGAAAAAGATGACTGAAATGATGGAGTCACAGGTTGGCAGTCTGACTGACGCATTTAACAGCAATCAAGTTCGTGCGAATGAACGTGAACAGGAGTTCACCAGTAACATAGAGCAGCAAATTAAATCGTTAACTGAGGGAATTGTTTCTCAAAGTTCGGTGTTAACTGAATTTGTCGAAACGCAGATGTCTTCATTAAATGAATCTTTTACAAAACGAGATGAACAGAATGTGGCTATTTCTGAACAAAGAGATGCTGCAATAGCCGAGCAAACTCAGGCAATTTCAACCACCACACAAGAATTAGTTTCGCAAATTGAAACAAGCTTGCAAATCCACAAAACAAGTTCCGAACAAGTTATTGAACAAGGTAAATCGCTTCAACAAAGTGTTGAGTCCTCTGTTTTAGCGAGTGCTAAAGCGACTGATAGCATGCGCGAATCTGCTACTGAACTTAAATCAGCGGCAGAAAAAATGAGTGTCTTTGGTTCTCACGTAAGAGATGCAGGCAACAAATTATCAGGAGCCGTAACTGAGGCCGTTGAATCAACAAAAGATTTAGCTAATCAAAACTTAACCACGTCAGCAAGAATGGAAAGTTTACGGGATCAATTAATTGAAGATACTGCGAGATTTAAAGAACTTGCAGATCAAATTAATAACATGGTTACTAATGCTGGTAGCACTTTTGAAGGCCTAAAAACGTCTCAAAGTGAATATTTGACCGAACTCAAGAAAAATGTGGCTGATTTGTCTACGAAAATGACAAATTTATTGTCAGATTATGCAATGCAGGCAAACGCTCAAACAAAAGACCACCTGACAATTTGGGCTGATACTTCAACACAATATGCAACTACGATGAATAACGCAGCCCGAGCTTTAGCGGGCGTAGTAGAAGACATCCAAGACAAGGTTGGTGCGTGATAATGAGATTCACTACACGAAATCAAGTGAAAGTGGATGAAGAAAACCCATATTGGATTTCTTTTTCCGACTTAATGTCGGCTCTGTTGGTGATTTTTATCTTAGCAGCCGTTGCACTAATTATTGAGCTTACTCAAAGAACTCAAGATATTGACGCTGGTATAGAAGAGTTGAAAAAAGCGGAGCAAGCTCGGCAAGACATTTTAACCGAAGTTAGAGAGGAATTAGCGAAGCAAAATATCAAAGTAGAAATTGCCGATAATGAAACTGTAATTCGGATCCCGGAAGAAACTTTGTCATTTAAATCAGGTGAAGACTTAATACCAGAGGAAATGACTGATTCAGTTAAAAATATAGGCATCATCCTTCACTCAGCTATTTTAAAAAATCAAAGATTTAAATACTTAAATACGGTTTTTGTAGAAGGCCATACCGATAGTGTTCCAATTAAACGTGGTAAATATTGGACTAAGGGAAATTGGGGATTAAGTGCAGACAGGGCCATCACAGTTTGGAAGTTATGGAGTGAGGAGTTAGTTTTAGAACCAAACTTAAATGAGTTATTAAACCACTCAGAAGAAAAGTTATTTTCAGTTAGTGGGTATGCGGCAACAAGGCGCGTTGAATTAGATGAGTCGACGCCTGAACTAAAGGCAAAAAATAGACGAATTGACATCAGATTTACAGTTAAAAGGCCATCTATAGAAGACCTTGAAAAAATTAAACCAAATTACAGCAAGTCATAAGCGGTAATGTCTATGAGAATAAATATAAGTAAGCTCAAATTCACTTTACCGGAAAATCCTTTTGGCAAAAATGCTGACAAAATGCGGAAGTTAGTGAGTGGCTTACAACAACTCGCTAAAGGTGCTGGTACCGAAAGCGAATCGTTTAAAGCCGCATGGCTGAAAATTGCTAACGCAATTGAAGACAATAAAAACCTAGAGTCTGTGATTAAAAACAAATTGGATATCCGGGCATTAGGATTTGAATTAGATCCTAAATTTAACCAGCGCATAGCACTTAATGAGCGTGTTTTGCAAAAAATCGATTCTATTACTGATAATCCTAGTTCTATATTTATAGAGAGTTTATTTCAATATTACTTGAGTCATTTTAGCGAATTGAAAAATATAGATAAGGTATCAGCGTGGTTAGTCAAATCAAGAGCAAAGCGGCGTTTGAGTAAATGGTATGATCCTCATTTGCTGTCTCCTGATGGTCCGAAATGGGTGGCCCAGCAAGCTATTGATAAAAATGCTGACTTTGAAATTATTATTAAAGAGTTAGATCTAGATCAATTTCAATCCGGACAGTTTATGGAGCAATCACAACGAATTTATTTCGTAGAGCAATTGAATAATATTCCTATAAACCAGCCGCACGAACTACTAGAAGAGGTCCAGAAACAAGAAGTCTATGAATCAAGCTTCAGTCGTTCCGAATTATTAGGGCATATAGTTTTGAAGGTCTTGATAGAAAGAGCGCCCACACTTGATATTCATGAGTCTTGGATGAATACGATTATGTCAATAGCTGGAGATCCTCGTATAACAGTAGGCCATCCAAGATATATAAAATGGTGGAGCCATATTCCTGATGAAATGATTTCAAAAGTTAAAGGTTGGCTATCTGGACTTGACCTGAAGCTTTTTCTAGAGGCCTTAGAAGACTTTTCTTACTCTTCTCGGGATGCAGATATGGAAAGAATGTTTCCCGCTAGGAAGCAGTTTTTGGAAGGACTCTACGATAAAAAACTGATTAAAAATACTAAGCTGTATATGTGTAAGAATATGGCTAGATTCCTAAACAATAAATATAAAGAAGAACACTTGCCTGATTTTTCAATAGTAGAAGACGGTGAAAAATCTATTATTTATGTGGACTTAGGTAATGCACATATCATTGAAGGAAGTCACCAATGTCAGCTTTGGATTTACCGTTCTATGCATGAGTCAGCCCCAGTATTGAAATATGAAAAACAAAAAAAATCGTATAGAGGACTAACGATGGGCCTTCACGAAGCTATGTCCCGTTATGGCAAAGGGGCATATGATCATTTTGTTCACTCCCCAGGCAGTTTTAGTTGGCAACGTAGGGCGGTTAGGATCCTAAGCAATTTGGGGGTTCCAGTCACTGTGAAAGACGTTTTAACGGCTGACGATTATCGTAGTTATGTTCGTAGATTTGGAGCAGAGTAATGGCATTTTCAAACTTAATTAATAGATTTTTTAAAAATGTAGATAAATCGATTTCGTTCAATTTTACTACTGATGACATTGATGGTGGGTATTTCTCTTTAGATAAAAGTGAATTTGAAAAGATTAGAAACGGAACTGCAAATGAGTGGCTAACCCAACAATACGTCACCTTAAAGATGCTTGAGGAGCAAGGTGAAGCAGAAAGCATACCTAATGGTTTCATTGTCCCCTCCAGCGTGCTCTGCCGTTTAGACGATTATGTACGAGAGTCTTTGTCATTACCTCCTTTATGGGACGGGGCCATATCTGCGGATATTAAAGGGACTACGAGTCGTTCAAACTTTAATGTTGAACTTTCGGTTTCTGATCCAGATGGACGAAGTACACATAGTTACGTAATAGAAGGCCCGATTATAAAGTTTGGTGAAACTGCTCAATTCTTACTGACTCAAGCGCAATTAATAGCTTTTGAGGCAAAGAAAAAACATGATAACTCTGCAAAATCCGAGTTCGACAATTTAACTTTGTTGCACAATTTACAGTTGAGCCAGAAGCAGAATGCCAAATTACAACTACAACATTTTGAAAGGTTAAAAATTCATACACCTGAAAAAATAGCGGTAGAAGCGGAAGTTGATGCATATGGAAATTTAATTCTAACGCCATTTATGGGGCAAGTAGCTAGCCACGAGGAAATGCAAAAGGTATTGGGGCAAATTGTTGCGCCTAATGCAAATACAATAAAAGTTGGTGATGAAATCATCCTCTTTACCGAAGACAAAATAAAAGCGGTCAAAGAGGTATTAGACAATCGGATAGTACCTAAAAGTAAAGTTAAAGAGTTTCTAGAAAATCCAACAGCTTTTATCGATGCGTCATTAGTAGACTTAGAGCTCGGTTTTTCGCTTCGTGTTCACGGAGCAACAACGTTTAAACATGCTTACTTTGGTGAAACTGATGATTCCGGTGTCGATTGGTTTGGACAAGCAGATACTTCCGAGCAAGTATTACCTATTGCAAAGATAGCCTCACAGATAACAGATACAACCTCTTTTCAGCAAGTTGAAAAATTGATTGACGATGCAAAAGGGGCTGGAGCTTCAGAGATTCAATATGAAGGGAGCTTTTATGATATATCAGATGATAATCAGGTTAAAAACACGTTAGATAAAATCAAGCGATTGTTAGATGGGCAGGATCCTGGAGTTGGTGAAGGTGAGGACGAAGAAAAAGGTGGTGGAATAAGTGAACCTAAACCTACATATATGGAAGAAACTTTAGTTGTTGACATCGATCTAAATGATGAAGTTTTAACTGAAAACTCACCGGTTGTATCAGATAAAATTAAAGATGTTTGCCGAGTAGGGGAGTTAGATTGGACTAATTACCTAAGAACACCATACAAACATCAAGATATTGGTGTCAGGTGGATTCTTGGTTTGTTAGATCAAAGTCACCAAAAAAACTCTTTTAGTGGCTCATTGCTCGCTGATGATATGGGACTAGGGAAAACGTTCATGGCACTTTCTGCTGTGGAGCATTATTACCGTGAATTAAACCAAACTAATGAAACTCAGAAACCAACATTAATTGTTGCCCCATTAAGTTTATTAGAGAATTGGAAAGATGAAGTTGATAAAACATTTGAAACATCTCCATTTAGAGACATTGTTATACTTCAATCGGATGGCGAATTAAATAGATTTAGAAATGGTGGCGTTGAGATTAGATCAAATTCCCTAGATGATGAAGAATTTGAACCACGCTATTCATTAAACATTGGTAAGAACTGTGCTGATAGGCTGGATATGCCGGGCCGACTAGTCATTACGACGTACCAAACATTGAGAGATTATCAATTTTCCCTTTGTCTTGTTGATTGGGGAGTCGTCATTTTTGATGAAGCACAAAACATTAAAAACCCCAATGCTTTGGCAACAAGAGCAGCAAAGGGCTTAAAAGCGCAATTTAAATTAGTTGCGACTGGTACTCCAGTTGAAAATAGTTTAGCTGATTTTTGGTGCCTAATGGATACCGCATGTCCTGAATATTTAGGGGGGTATCAAGATTTCAGATCTAAATACATCTCACCAATATTGCAGGCAGCTAGTGACGAAGTAGAAGAAATAAGAAATAGGGTCGGGAGGGAATTAAGGATAAAAGTTGGGGCAATAATGCTGCGCAGGTTAAAAGAGGACAATCTAGATGGATTACCTGAAAAGCATATGTACGTTGGTATAGAAAATACAGATTGGAAGTATTTGCCTGAACTAGGAAAAACAATGGCTGGTTATCAATTGAAAGTTTATAACGGAGCGATAGAGTCAGTTGGAGAATCCGAGTCTAATCATGTTTTGGGCACATTGCAAAGGCTAAGAAGTAGCTCTTTACACCCGCGTTTAGCTGATGGCGGTAGTTTAAACTGTCCTAAGTCTAATAAAGAGTTAAACGACATACTATTTGAATCAGAAAAGTTAAAAAGCTTATTGGCGTTGTTAGATTTAATCAAAACAAAAAATGAAAAATGCATTATCTTTGCTGTTAATAAACGCCTCCAAACTTTTTTAAGTATTGCTTTAGGTCGAAAATACAACTTAGGCCCGCTGTCGATCATAAATGGTGATGCCAAAGCCGTTTCAAAAAATGCATCGACGCCTACGCGTAAATCTATGATTGCCGATTTTGAAGCTAAAGTAGGGTTTAATATTATTGTTATGTCACCAGTGGCAGCTGGCGTTGGGTTAACAGTAATTGGTGCAAACAATGTGGTTCATTTTGAGAGACATTGGAATCCAGCGAAAGAAGCTCAAGCCACCGACCGTGTTTACAGAATTGGTCAGACAAAAGACGTAAACATTTACGTCCCTGTTCTTCTTCATCCTAAAATGGAGTCTTTTGATGTCAATCTTCATAAATTACTCACTAAAAAGACGCTACTTAAAGATGCCGTAGTTACTCCAGAGGAAGTAACCCCAATGCCGGGGGGCTTAGGAGGTGCTATAGGCTTCACTGATGAACAGCTAATAAGCGCTGATGATATTAAAAAGCTAAGTTGGCAACAATTTGAAGCTTTAACCGTTGAAGTCATGGGTAAAGAGTTAGCAGCAGATAGTGTCTGGTTAGCAAGTAATGGCCCAGATAAAGGCTCAGACGGGGTATTGAAAGTAAATAATGAACTAGTACTGATCCAAGCAAAGCACACCATCGGAGGTCGTTATGATGGATATAAAGCCGTTCAAGAAATCTTTTCGGCCAAACCAATTTATCAAGATACAATAGGTACTTCTTGTAAAACTTTACTTTTTATTACCAATGCAACCATGCTTTCGTCGAGAACTAGAGAGGTAGCAAAGCAATGTGGAGTTGACGTAATTAATGGCAAAGAGCTCGCCCAACTAGTTAAAAAACATCAGATTTCGTTTAAACAAATTTTAATGCGTTTAGATAAAAAAAGGCTCAAAGTATGACAACTAGTCAAATGACCATCGATTTATCTGATAATAGTCTGTATTCAAATTCAGGTGAACTGATAAAAACATTTGAATGCCCATTATCAAAAAGCTGGGAACTACTTTCGTTGACGAAAAACCAACTTGTAAGGTTTTGTGCCGATTGTCGCAATGACGTCATCAATATTACCCAATTTGATGAAAAAGAAATTATTGCTTTGTTTAAAGTAAATCATAGTGCTTGTGCATATATAAATTTTCCAAAAGCTAAAGCCGAATTTAGTTTTAGAAATTCGAGCCCTGATGAAACTAAGTGTATAGAGACTGTTAACAACTTACCTGTGATTCAAACGGCTAGAGATATAGAGGCAATTAATATCGCTATAAAAGCTGGGAGTAAGGTGTTAATTAAACCAACAGACCCGAATAGCGCTCCCCAAAGTAAAGTTGGCATATACCATAATAAAAATGGTGAACTGACAATTGAAGGCTATGATTTAAGACACTTTGATTGGAAGAATAGCCAGACGACTTACTACAAGTCTGGACAAAACTTTTCGCCTTTTGCTGCTTACATTATTCCAAGAAATTTTCCAAATAATGTAAAAGTTTACATTCCTGACGTTATTGAGCATGTAATAGACTCATCTTGGAATCAAGGAGATACATTTCGGTTAAATTCAACTACAGGTTTTTGGAACGGGGAAGAAATTATAATAGATAAACCGGAACCAATGATCATGGTTGGCTAATATAAAAACAAAAGAATTGATGCTGTTACCTAAAGTAATAGAGAAGAAACTCATCCCTCGAAATCTAACTTTTAATTTGTCTCACCTACTAATTAATATGAATTTTTTGTTCTTGGCCACATTCATAAACCAAGGGACATAAGTAAAGAGAAATACGCAAAAATTGAATCACAATGCAGGCACATAATAGATGGTAAAGTACTCAAGCTAGCTATATCTATATAGCTACGAATGTTGAAGCCAGAAATATGCAACGCATGAACAAGTAACTTTAAATAATTGAGCTATTGCAGAGGTATAGACTCTGTTAAATTAATTGCTCATATGAACCAAAAAATCTGAACTAGGTAAATTATTTTATATACGGTAAGATAATTTACAAATAAATAGAAATAAGCAATTGGACTGTGAATATACTTTTTTCTTGGTTGGGCACTAAAGACATTGAGAATATGCTCGATGGTGAACAAAACGCTTCAATATCAACTACCGCAATAAAATCGCAAGTACCTTTTGATAAAATAGTAATACTCTCAAACCATAAACAAGAGCACTGGGAAAGATTTGAACGTTTTGTCAAAAAGCGTATGTCGACAATAAATAGACCAGCTCAAGATATTCAAGTTTACAAAGCTAATATTGATAGCCCAATAGATTATGAAGCAATTCATCAAGAAACTGAAACTTGGGTTACTAAGTTAAGTGAACAGTCTGATACGTTATCAATAAACCTTACCTCTGGTACTGGCGCAATGACTGCTTTGTCGGTTCTTATAGGCAAAGGCAAAGCGAATGTTCAATTCCTTCAAACAACACCAAAAAATGAATTGCTGCAAGTGGAAATTCCAATCGACTTTGGACAGGAATACGTAAAGTCAGCATCTAAAAATATCGCAAATACCGCAGCGTCACTGCCCAAAATTGATAGCGCCTTTTCAGATATTACGGCGCAATCCAATGCAATGAAAAATGTGGTAGACAAAGCTAAACGTATAGCGCGTTCTGAAGTACCGGCATTAATTCTTGGTGATACTGGTACAGGTAAAGAATTAATGGCAAATGCCATTCACCAAGGAAGCTTAAGGGCGAATAAACCTATAAAGATTATAAATTGTGGTGCGTTATCTGAAAACCTCGTAGATTCTACATTATTTGGTCATAAGAAGGGCGCATTTACTGGGGCGGAAAAAGATCATCCAGGGTTATTTGAGCAGGCTGACGGTGGAACATTATTTTTGGATGAAGTCGGTGAGTTATCCCTATCTGTTCAAGTTAAACTGCTCAGAGCATTGCAACAAGGAGAGGTAATCCGGCTAGGTGACACCAAAACAATTAATGTTGACGTAAGGATCATTGCTGCAACACACCAAGACCTATCAACATTAGTTAAAGAAGGTAAGTTTCGAGAAGATCTATATTATCGATTAGCTGTAGGCATTATTTTTATGCCGACATTAAGTGATAGAGTCGAAGATATTCCATTAATCGTTGGGCAATTAATAGAACAAATTAATGCTTCAGGAAGTAAACATCCTGAGTATATAAGTAAAAATATTTCCGATAATGGAATTAAGTTTATTTTATCGCAGAGTTGGTTCGGTAATATTCGCGAATTATGGAGTACATTAAACCGAGCTTTTTTATGGACTGATTCTGAAGTGATTACTGAAAAGCACATGTTAGAAGCAATGCTAAATAGGTCGAAAACAGAAACCTCAGAATCTATTGAGTTAGCATATAATGACAAAGTGGACATAATTCAACTAACTGAAAATTATCAAAAAAAATATGTGTTGGCTGCATTGAAAGCCAGTGGTAATGTAAAGAATCATGCGACTAAAATGTTAGGATTAAAAGATCATCAAACGTTATCTAATTGGATGAAGCGTTTGAGGATTGAAAATCAAAAGTAAATCAAACGTGATAAATGTTTGAAAATGGCACTTCTCTTGCGATAAAGGATATAAGGAAATAATTAGGAATGAAGAGATCAATGAATTTTGAGCATATTCAAAAGAAGTGGCCAGAGTTGCATCAATTAGCTGCATTTGCGGAAGAATATGCGATATCGGATCCACAAAGTTCGTTAGTTAAACTTCGTTGTTTTGCAGAAAAAGTGGTTGGCTATTTATATAAAGAATTACAATTACCTGTTTTTCCTAATTCAAATATTTATGACAAGTTAACTTCTGATGATTTTACTAGTGTTGTTCCTGGTTTAATTACTGACAAACTCCATGCAATTAGAAAAAGCGGTAATCAGGCAGCCCATGAAGGCAGAGTTGATCAACAACAAGCTATATGGATTTTAAAAGAAAGCTACTACGTTGCCTCTTACCTTTATATGGCTTACGACGGCGGAACTCAGGCCGATTGCGGTGTCTTCTTAGCACCAGAACCTAAGCAAACCATTGAACAAGATGATGCAGAATTTGCTAAAAAGAACAAACAACTATCCATACAACTTACTCAAAAAGAAGCTCGCCTTAAAAAAGCCTTAGAAGAATTAGAGTTATCGGAACTAGCGCAAAAACAAGCGCAGATTGAAGCTGTAAAACTGAAGCAGACCATCAATCAATCAAAAGTAACCGAAATTAAAGGTCGCAATACACAAATCACCTCAAACTTTAATTTCAACGAAGCAGAAACACGCGCTCGAATAATCGATATGGACTTACGTGCCGCGGGTTGGAATGTATCGCTTGACGATACAAGTACAGAAGAAGTAGGTAAAGAAGTTCAAGTATCTGATCAACCCACTACAACTGGTATTGGCTATGTTGATTATGTTTTATGGGATGATGACGGTAAACCACTTGCGGTAATTGAAGCAAAAGCCGCTAAGCATTCCCCTGAAAAAGGCCGCGAACTAGCCAAACTGTACGCTGATGCGTTAGATAAGCAGTTCGGTCAACGGCCAGTCATATTTTATTCTAATGGTTACGACATACGTATTTTAGATGATGCTCAAGGTTACAATAGTCGTAAGCTTTACGGTTATTATTCAAAAGACTCACTGCAATATTTAATTAAACAGCGCAAGTTGAAAAAAGATATAAATAAAACCCCCATCGACATAAACGTTGCTGGTCGTTTATATCAAATGGAAACCATCACTCGGGTCTGTGAACGTTTTGCTGATAAACATCGTAAATCACTTATTGTTCAAGCTACTGGAACGGGTAAAACTCGGGTGTCTATTGCACTAGCAAAACGCCTGTTAGATGCTAGATGGGCTAAGCGTGTCCTATTTTTATGTGACCGTAAAGAGTTGCGTAAACAGGCTGGTAATGCCTTTAACGAATTCACTAACGAGCCGCTTTATGTTGTAGGTAAAAGTAAAAAAGAATTAGCAACAAACTCACGTGTATTTATTGCAACGTACCCTGGCATGATGGGTATTTACCAAAAATATGATGTGGGGTATTTTGACTTAATCGTAGCAGATGAATCACATCGCTCTATTTACAATATTTATGGCGACATTTTTAAATACTTTGATGCCCTCGAAGTTGGTTTAACCGCAACACCAGTAGAAATGGTATCACGTTCTACCTGTCAATTATTTGGTTGTGACTTTAAATTACCAACCGCTAACTACCCTTTAGAAAAAGCGATTGAAGAGGGTAATTTAGTGCCTTATAAAATCGTTAGCTTTACTACAAAATTTTTACGTGACGGTATCAAAAAGGATAACCTAACGGATGATCAAATCGCTGCACTTGAAGATAACGGTGTTGATCCAAACACCTTAGATTTTGAAGCTAAACAAGTTGACGAAGTGGTTAAAAACAAAGATACCAATAGGGTGATCCTTCGTAACTTAATGGAAAAAGGCATACGTGATATAGACGGTCAATTGCCGGGTAAAACTATCGTATTCGCTCGGAATATTGCTCATGCAGAGCTCATGGCTCAACTGTTTAGTGAAATGTACCCACAATTAGGCAGTAACTTCTGCCGTGTAATTCACTCAAAATACGAACGAGCTGAAGAGTTAATCGACGACTTTAAGTCTTCAGAAGTAAACAGTGTTCGAATTGCTATATCAGTAGACATGTTGGATACCGGCATTGATGTCCCAGAATGTGTAAACCTTGTATTTGCCAAACCTATAAAATCGAAAGTAAAGTTCTGGCAAATGATTGGCCGCGGTACGCGCTTATGCAAAGATCTCTACGGCGAGGGCAAAGATAAAACACATTTCTTAATTTTCGACCATTGGGAAAATTTCGATTACTTCGATATGGATCCTGAGGAAGAAGACGTAAAACAAGCAAAGTCGTTAACGCAAAAGCTTTTTGAATCACGCTTAACATTAGCAGAAACTGCATTGAAAAAAGCTGATATCGAGACATTTGATTCGGCCATAAAATTGATCCACCAAGATATAAATACCCTCGACATGGGGACAATAGCGGTACGTGACAATTGGCAAGTAGTTAAAAAATGCAATGACGAAAAAATATTAAATCAATTTTCCCCACAAACCAAAGCAAATTTAATTGAACATATTGCGCCACTAATGCAATGGCGTAATATAATGGGACAATCTGAAGCTTTTAAATTTGATAATGAAATCGCCATTATTCAAACATTACTGTTTACAGACCTTAGTCAGTTAGATCTCGTGAAACAAGGTTTATTGAGTAAAGTTGAATCATTGCAAATGCACTTAAACGAAGTCCGAAGAAAAGCCAGCGATATTGCGAAAATTCAAACTGAAGAATATTGGAACAACTTAAGCTTTAACGCATTAGAGGGTTCACGTATCGCACTGCGGAATATTATCCACCTTAGGGATAAGAAAATTTATACTCCACCGCCAGAAATTATAATAGATATAGAAGAGGAAGAAGGGGAATACCAAGTCAATGAGCGACCGACAAAAATAGTGTCAATCGACTACCAAATTTTCCGTCAAGAAGTAGAAAAAACACTCTCACCAATATTTGAAAGCGACCTAGTTTTACAAAAGATCAGAAAAGGTGAGCCAGTATCAGAAGATGACTTAGCGCAACTTAATTCATTAGTGCATACGCAAAATCCCAATATTGACTTAAATACATTAAAAGAGTTTTTTCCAGAGTCTACAGCGTCGTTAGATAAAATATTACGTACCATTATTGGGATGGACAAAGACGCAATTGAGGCTAGTTTTACTAAATTTGTACAACAGATCCATACCCATATAAACGCCAAGCAACAACGATTTATCGGCATGCTGAAAAACCACTTAATTCGCAACGGCGTCATTCAATTAGATCAGCTTTACGACGCACCATTTACCCAAATACACGATATGGGATTAGACGGTGTGTTTAGTCAACAACAAGCGGATGTAATAGAACAATTTATTAAACAGTTTGATGTGGAGCTGGGTAATAAAAATCAAACGGTTAATAAAGAATTGAGCATGTAATGAGCAAAGACTTAGAAATTTACCAAAATGAAGATGGTAGCTTACAGTTAGCTGTTACATTGCAAGATGAATCAGTTTGGTTGACTCAGGCTGATATGGTGACTTTATTTGATAAAAATAAAAGAACGATTTCAGAGCATATTCGCAATATATTTAAAGATGAAGAATTAACAGAAGCGGCAGTTGTCCGGAATTTCCGGACAACTGCCGCAGATGGTAAAAGCTATAACGTAAACCATTATAATTTAGATGTTGTTATTTCTGTTGGGTATCGTGTTAAATCTAAAAATGGTGTTCGCTTTCGTCAATGGGCAACCAAAACGTTAAAGCAGCATTTATTACAAGGTTACACACTTAATCAACAGCGCTTAAGCCAAAACGCCAACGAACTTGAAAAAGCTTTATTGTTGGTAAAACGCGCGGCAGCGTTACCACAAAACAGTGAGTTTGGTGCGGGTTTAGTTGACATTATTGCCAGTTATACCCAAACATTTTTATGGTTACAGCAATACGACGAAGGATTATTACATTCACCGCAAGGGGAGTTAGGTGGTCAATTAACACCATTAACCGATGCAAAGAAAGCCATAACCGAACTAAAGCAAAACCTCATGAAAAAAGGCGAAGCTACAGCATTATTTGCTAACGAGCGCGATGATGGTTTAGCAGCTATTTGGGGCGTACTAGAGCAAACCGTATTTGGTGAACCTGCTTACCCAAGTTTAGAAAGCAAAGCGGCTCATTTGATATATTTTGTTGTTAAAAACCACCCGTTTAGTGACGGCAATAAACGCACCGCAGCCTTTTTATTGGTGGATTTTTTAAACCGCAATAACCGGTTATTAAATGATAATTATCAACCGGTTATTAATGACACTGGCTTAGCGGCAATTACCTTACTGGTTGCTGAGTCTAAACCAACTGAAAAAGACATTATCATTCGCTTAATTGAAAACTTATTAAGCCAATAAACAGACAAAAACACACATAACAAACACATTCGAATTTTATTTGTAGGTCGGGCTTTAGCCCGTCAAAGGAAATTAACAGCATATGATCACAGGTCCACTAAAAAGCAAAATCGACAAACTTTGGGAAGAATTCTGGACGGGCGGTATTACTAATCCGTTAACGGTAATCGAGCAAATTACCTTTTTAATGTACGCTCGCATGTTAGACATGAACGAGCAAGCTGACGAAAAGCGTAGCGCGAGAACCAACAAAGCTTTCAGTCGTCGTTTTAACGATCATCAACAACACTTACGTTGGCAAAACCTGCGTCACCTTGGCGCAGAAGAGCTTTACAAATTAGTAAAAGACGAACTGTTCCCGTTCTTTGCTTCAAGCTCAGCTGTCTCAGTTGCAGAAGGTTCAGTTGCAGAAGGTTCAGTAGCAGATGGCAACGAAGGTTCACTCTTTAGCGAGTTTATGAAAGACGCGCAATTGATGATCCAAAAGCAAAGCTTGTTAGTAAAAGCGGTAGAAATGGTTAACGACCTACCACTGGACAACACCGACACTAAAGGTGATTTATACGAGTATTTATTAAGTAAACTTACCACCGCAGGTATTAACGGCCAGTTTAGAACACCACGCCATATTATTCGCGCCATGGTTGAAATGATGGACCCAACCCTAGAAAGCCGTATTTGTGACCCATCAACAGGCACAGGTGGCTTTTTATCTATTTCTTATGAATATTTGCTTGAAAAATATAGCTCTGCCGAAGGTATAGAGCGCGAGCCAATATTTATTACTGAAGATGAAGGTAAAAATGGCGATGCAGGTAAACCACTATTAGATGTTTACGGTAAACAAGTTGAAAACGTACTCTATTCGGGTGATTTAATTACACCAGAAGCCCGTAAGCATATAGACACCGACATGTTCCACGGCTTTGATTTTGATGCCACCATGTTACGTGTTGCTGCAATGAACTTAGTAATGCACGGTATTAAACAACCTGACATTCATTACCAAGATACCTTAAGCCAACGCTTTAGCGAAAACTTCCCGAACGAATCAAAAGAAGGCATGGAAATCATTCTTGCCAACCCACCATTTAAAGGCAGTTTAGACGAAGAAGACGTTTGCCCAGAGTTATTGCGCAAAGTAAAAACCAAAAAGACTGAGCTGTTATTTGTTGCGTTAATTGAGCGTATGTTAAAAGTGGGTGGCCGTTCCGCCACTATCGTGCCAGACGGTGTATTATTTGGCTCATCAAAAGCCCACCAACAATTGCGACAATTGCTGGTGGATAATAACCAGCTTGAGGCAGTGATATCTTTACCAAGTGGGGTGTTTAAACCCTATGCAGGTGTTTCAACAGCCATCCTTATTTTCACTAAAGGTGGCAGTACCGACCATGTCTGGTTTTACGATGTACAAGCCGATGGTTTCACGCTTGATGATAAACGCACACCAATAAAAGATAACGACCTACCAAGCTTAGTGAGCGAATTTAAAGCCCGTGATAAAGCACAAGCGACCAGCGATGCTAACGATAAAACCCAAAAGGCATTTTGGGTAAGTAAAGACGAAATTACTTCAAATAAATACGACCTATCAATCAATCGCTACAAAGAAGTGGTGTATGAAGAAGAAAGTTATGAAGCACCAAAAGTAATTTTAGAAAAATTAGTAGCATTGGAAAATGACATTTTAAGTGATCTAAAAGCACTGGAGGAAATGCTGTGAGTTGGCCGAAAGTAAAGCTAAAAGACTGTTGTAAAGTCATTGGTGGAGCTACCCCTAAGAGGAATGTACCTGAGTACTGGGAATCAGATGACGTTCCTTGGGTAACACCAAAAGACGTCTCCAATTTAACTGATAAAACTTTATTAGACGCACCAGAATATATATCTCAACTTGGTTTCGATAAATGTGCAACTTATTTACTGCCTAAAGGAAGTATCTTACTTACATCACGTGCACCAATAGGAAATGTGGCAATAGCTGGCAAAGATATGTGTACTAATCAAGGTTTTAAGAGTTTGGTAGCGGGAGAAGGTGTTGATAGTACATATTTGTACTATTGCATGCTAACTCATAGTAAGCATTTAGATGCTTTAGGTAATGGTGCAACTTTTAAGGAAGTATCAAAAAAAGTAGTTGAAGAATTCGAAATCCCACTCCCACCACTCGAAGAACAAAAACGCATTGCAGCGATTTTAGATAAAGCCGACGCCATCCGCCGCAAACGCCAACAAGCCATCAACCTCGCTGACGACTTCCTCCGCAACGTATTCCTAGACATGTTCGGCGATCCTGTTACTAACCCGAAGGGATATGAAAAGGTTTGCTTAGGTCAAGTCTGTACTATTAAAGGTGGTAAAAGAATTCCTAAAGGGGAAAAGCTTGTTAAAGAAAATACAGGATATCCTTATATAAAGGCTGGAAATATTAAAAATGGAAAAGTTAACTCTAACAAACTTGAATACGTTCCACATCACGTTAGGGAAAAAATCGCGCGATATACAGTTGATGCCGGTGATGTTTGTTTAACTGTCGTTGGGGCTAATATTGGGGATGTGGGTGTTGTTCCTGATGAGTTGCATAGTGCTAGCCTTACAGAGAATGCAAATAAATTGCTCATTCAAAATAAGAAAATAATAACTAACTTTTATTTGGCATCAGCTCTGCAAATGGACTTCATTCAGAATCAAATTAAATCTAAAACTATGGCTGTTGGTGTCCCCAAATTAGCTCTTTTCAGAATTGAACAATTAGAAATCCTTATACCTCCAACGGAATTACAAAAAAGATTTGAATCAATAGTTAACACAGTAGATTCGTACCTGGGCAGGCTTTCTTTGAATCAAGGGCTTTGCGACACTCAATTTCTTGCACTAAGCCAAAAAGCCTTCGCTGGCGAATTATAGCTCTTACTAAAAAACAAGGACGTTGATATGTCAAAATACTTAAGTAATGAATTGCCTGATTTTCCAGAATGGTTCGAATCGCACTTAAGCGAACAATTGTGTAGTGTCAGCTTTGAATCTACGTCAGATAGCATGATTTCATATATTAAGCTCTGGGGGCTGATAGAAATTTTTACTAAAATAATCGTGAAACTATACGAAAAGCGTTGCCATATTAAAGAGTTGGAACCGCTCAGGCGTGACATATGTAAAGCTCAAGCTGAGCTTAAAGTATATTCCGAATCTTTAGAGAATTTTATTTCTCAATATCAGCAAAGTATTTCTTACAACGAGGCAATAAACTTGTCAGAAGACATTGCCAAAGTGTCTATCAGTCTTAAGCGACTTTCGGTAAATAAGTTTTCGACTAAAGCTAAAGATATAGCCCCTCAACCTTTACCAAATCAAGAGGACTTTGAGAGAGCATCGAATTATTTAGGTTTGGAAACTGAGTTAATTGGGAAACTCCTCAAGCCTAAAGGAAAACAAAGCAAATATTATGATACGCGAAACCTTATTGCTCATGAAGGGAAAATAGATATTAAACCTGACAATTTGTTTAATTTAAGAATTCAACCCATAAAAACGGCGGTAGAGCAGATAAGAACAATCGTTACGGAGCCAATGTAAAATGCCAAGAGACTATTCAAAATATCAATTTAACGGACAAGAATTAGGAAAGAATAGATTGGTTCTTGAAGTTATAAAGCAATACGTTAACGCTAAAAAGCCAAGCTACTCGCAACTATTGCAAACTTTTCCTGCTCAAATACATGGCTCACGAGAACTGTTTTTAGAGAAGTTAGAGTACGACAAACTACCTGAAGACGCAGATGATAAAAAGCATAACCGTTATTTTAAAAAAGCAGTCGAGGTTATAGAACTTGAAGATCGAGAAGTTTTAGTAACGAATCAATGGGGAATTGACAATATTGCTCGGTTTATCAAAAAAGCAAAGAGTCTTGGTTTTGAAATTGGTGAACCTACAAATAGTTACGACGATGTATACTGGTTTTTAGGTGCTTCATATGGTGGTGACGATGATCAAACGGAAAGGTTTTTGAGAGATGGCATTTGGCAGAATGGAACTGATGGAAAATATACTGACAAAGTAAAGGAAATAAGAAAAGGAGACAAAATCGCCATTAAATCTGCCTATACACAAACTCATGGTTTGCCATTTGATAACAAAGGTAAAATGTCATCTGTGATGGATATTAAAGCGATAGGTGTAGTCACTGAAAACTTGAATGATGGAAAGACCTTAAAAGTAGATTGGCAAACCGACTTTAAAAAGCTTACTTGGTACATATACACATACCAGCCTCGAATTTGGAAAGTTATCCCTAATAACAAAGAGAGAAAAGGTTTAGTTGATTTTACATTTAACGGTGCGAGACAAGACTTCTCAATATTTTTAAATTCAGATGATGAATTCGATGGTCTATCTATGCCTTCGTCTTCCGCTGATTCGTCTTTAAACACTATTTTATATGGCCCACCGGGCACAGGAAAAACCTATCACTCAATTCAAGCGGCGGTAAAAGCGGCAGAACCTGAAATGTTTCGTGCTATTGGTATTGATGAAAGTTTAGGAACAACAACAGAACAGCGAACCGAATTAACTCGCCTTTACAAGGAGCTTTATAGTTCAGGCCGCATAAGGTTTGTTACTTTCCATCAAAGTTATGGTTACGAGGAGTTCGTTGAGGGTTTAAGTGCTAAAACTGAAGGCGAACAACTTAGTTACTTTGAAAAGGATGGTGTGTTTAAGTCGTTATGTTTAGATGCCAAAGAGCACCAAATTGCAAAAACAAAAACGATTGCAAGCACCTTTGAAGATAAATGGCAGGTCTTTTCTGAAGAGTTAGCCGAAGCTGATGACGGACTTAAAATAGATACATTAAGTAAAAAGACTTACTTTACCGTTACAGATATAACGAATAATACAATTCGGTTTGATAAGAGTAATGGATCGTCAGTTCATTCGTTAAGTGTAAAGACACTGCGAGCCGTTTATAACGGTGAAAAAGAAATTAAAGGTGGGTTGCAACCTTATTATGGCGCGGTGATTGAGTACCTTAATAAATTTAAAACACAAAATGATGCTTATAAAAAAGAGCGTAAAAACTTTGTATTAATCATTGATGAAATCAATCGCGGCAATATTTCAAAAATATTTGGTGAGCTAATTACATTGATAGAACCATCAAAACGCTTAGGGCGCTCGGAAGCTATCGAAGTAACCTTACCTTACTCCGGCGATAAATTTTCAGTGCCGGATAACCTTTACATTATCGGGACAATGAATACCGCTGATAGATCTTTAGCGTTAATGGATACAGCGCTTCGCCGCCGTTTTGATTTTGTAGAAATGATGCCTGATTATGATGTTCTGCATAACGAAGAAGGCTTGTCATTCAAAGTTGAAAGTGACGGTTTTGAAATAGATTTAGCGCTGCTACTGCAAACACTGAACAAACGAATATCAGCACTATATGACAGGGAACATCAGCTAGGTCATGCGTTTTTAGTGCCTGTTGTGAAAGCTATTGCTGCTGGTGAGGACGAGAAAGCGCTTCTCGAATTGAAGAGCTGCTGCCAGAATAAGATTATTCCACTACTCGCTGAATACTTTTTTGAAGATTGGCAAAAGATTCGGCTAGTGCTTGGCGATAATCAAAAGCCCGAAGTCTATCAACTTATTAAACAGTCAGATGTCGATTATGAGGTGCTCTTTGGTGATACTGAGGATGTTGGTGACGTTGACGATGACCTGCAGGACTATAAGTTGATTGAAGCTGATTCTAAGCTTTGGACTGATCCTTTGACCTATATAGGCATATATAGCGCTGGTAATTTAACTTTCTCAAATCAGGATGAAGGTTAACTCGCTCAACATGATTAAGGGATTAAAACGACGACAAACGACTAACGTTACCGTATTTGAGTATGGACTCTTAGGTGCTAGTTCTAAAGCGGCAGAAAAAGATAATGTAGAAGCAATATCGGAAAGTGCTTTTGAATATCTTAAAAAGTGTTGTTTATGTGACGAGTCAGAGTCACGTTTTTTAAAGCTGAAAATTGCGCATGGTATGGAAGTCCTACAAGTGCAAAATTATGCTGGTGTCGTTCTTTGTCCTGATGGTACCCAAATAGAAATACTCCCTAAAGTAGCTAAAGCTAATGAGGCTGGCGATACCAATAAGCGTGAAGAGTTAGCTCGGCTATCGCTGCTAATGATGCTTAGGTCTTTAAAAAAGTTCAGACATATAGAAACAGAAGTCGCCAGTATTAAAAAGCAGAAAATGCCATTAATGGAAATCTTTATTTCTCAGTTTTTAAACGCTGTTAATGTTTTGGTTAAAAAGGGTATTAGAAGTGACTATGTTCGAGAGCAGACTAATAGTGCTTATCTAAAAGGCAAGCTACTACACAGCCAGCAACTTAAGCACAACTTTATTAATCGCCACAAGTTTTACGTCGAATACGATGCTTATTTGATGGATAAAGCGGAAAACCGACTTGTTCATTCAGCACTTAAATCGGTCGCCTCTTATACCAATGTGAACAAGAATAAGAAGCTATCTCAAGAGCTGCTGTTTGCTTTTGACGAGGTGCCTCTCAGTACAAACTACAAGAACGACTTTTCTAGTGTAAAACTCCAAAGAGGCATGCAGCACTACGACGTGCCGCTTAGTTGGGCACGGCTTATACTGGAAGGCTACTCACCTCAGTCAATGTTAGGTGAAAACAATGCTTATTCGTTGTTATTTCCAATGGAAGCTGTGTTTGAGAACTTTGTTGCAAAATATTTAAAACAACGAACCCCCCATCATTTAAAACTTTGTGCTCAAGTACAAAGCAAATCGCTAGTAAGTTATGGAGACAAACATTATTTCCGTCTAAAACCAGATTTATACCTTAAAGATGTTACGCGGAGTGACACCATATTAGATACTAAGTGGAAGTTAATCGATCAGAATAAAAAAGCAGGAAAAGATAAGTTTGGCCTATCTCAAAGCGACTTTTACCAAATGCTCGGTTATGGCTATAAGTACCTAAAAGGTGACGGGGTACTAATTTTGATTTATCCAAAAACGGATAATTTTGAACAGGTTCTATCCAATGATTTCTATTTTGACGACAAGCAGATGTTAAAGTTAAGAGTAGTACCATTTGATGTTAATTATCACTGTAAGGAAAGGGTTAGTTTGGAATTGTTAGGGATTTCCAATGACTAAAAATGTATCTTTGTTTTCGGTGCATCAAATGCCATTGCAAAGTGGTTCAAAGAAGAGCTAGTAAGGTTGCTAGTGCTTGAGGGTAAACAAGCGGGTGTTAAAACATTGTAGCCAAATCGGACAACAATGTGCTGGCAAGTTCATATCATTGATAACTAATACAAGTCGAATGAATAGACAATTATTGTTTGCGAAACCAATGGTCGCTTTATTTTCTTTATGCCTGTTACAACACGCTTAACTATTGAAGAGCTAACTAATGTACTTACTATTGGCTGGAAGGCAATGTTAGCGGATAAATTGGAAAGCTATCAACTCATTCCTAGAAGTGAAATAGCTCTGTTATTGAGTGGATTATTATATTTAATGTTTAACGTTGAGTGGGGCAAAAGTATCGATTTGAGTATAAGTGGGCATATTAGCTATTTATCTAAATACTACTGTAAAACGAATAACAAACAAATAGACCAAACGTAAAGGAAGAGTTATTCCGCTAGAGAGTTTATTGGGGTATTGCCAACGATTAAAATAACTTAACTATTGCAACTAATCTATTGTTGATTTATATATAAGTTAACTTAATTTAATGATTGATTTGTAAAAGTTGAAAATGAGTACTGAAATAAGTAAGACTTATAAACTCAACTTGATCTGTAAATGTTACCTAAATGACAACAAGGATGTTTATGTCACCAATTCTAATTTCTGCAAGAAAGTTCCCATTTTTCGGTATTGAGCTTCAAAATAACAACCTTAATAAGCATTTAAGTGCTTTACAATTTCTTAAATCAAAACATTCCTTATAACACTTCTAACTTATGTGATTTGCCATGTGTATGGTCGGTAATAAAAATTACCAATTGGTATTTTTTGTTGCAGATTTGTTTTTTTTGAATGTTATTTATTGTATATAAAACAATGAGTTGGGGTTGGTCTGTTTCTCGCATTTAGTATTGTTATCTAACTATGTGAGGAAAACGTTATGGCTTTTGTTTTAAGAGAAAATGATCGACTTTATTTTGCATCTGGTTTGACGAATAGTTTACATGCGCAGATTCGAGAAGGGCAGCGGGGTATATCTCAAAAGCAGGTTTTGCTTGCATATCGGTACGGTCGGATTATTCACGCGAGGCGTGCGGTTTACCATGTGGTTGGTAAAAAGGAAATTGAAAAATATGGTGATATTGAACCGGATTTAAAAAATATGAATGGTGTTCAATTGGTTATGTCCGCAAATGGAACAGTGTTAACGGCGTTTAAAAATAAGGATTTACGAAAAGTTCGCCCGTACAAGCACAGTCATAAACATTTACATTAATTGAAGTTTGATTGGCATACAGTTAATCAAAATTAAAAGGATAGAAAATGAGTTTAAAAAAATTCGCAGTAGCAAAAGCCAGAGCACTCCCTGTCATTATTCTAGCGGATACCAGTGGCAGTATGTCAGTGAACGGGAAGATCGCAGCGCTTAATGAAGCTGTACAAAACATGGTTTCGACGTTTAGACAAGAATCAGCTCGACAAGCTGAAATTCAAGTGGGTTTAATCACATTTGGCGGTGATAAGGCTGAAATGCATCTACCACTGGCTAAAGCATCTGAAATAGAAGCTATGCAGCCACTCGATGCGATTGGTCGCACACCAATGGGTCATGCGTTCGAATTAGCGACTGAGTTGCTTGAGGATAAAGAATTGATCACATCTCGCGATTATCGCCCTGTATTAATTTTACTTTCTGACGGTATTCCAACCGACAGTTGGCAAGCAGGTTTAGAACGTTTAACAACCAGTGAACGCGGGCAAAAAGCCAGTCGTTTTGCAATGGCGATTGGGGCAGAAGCAAATATCGATGTGCTTGAGGCATTTAACAATGACTTAGAAGCGCCAGTATTTAAAGCTAATGAAGCCAGAGATATTCACCGTTTCTTTAGAGCAGTCACCATGAGCGTAACAGCACGCTCTCAGAGTAGAACCCCTAACGAACTCGCACCGATTAACTTTGATGAGTTAGACAACGATGACGACGATTTAGGCTTAGATTTAGAAGGCCAATGGTAAATATTCACCACCTAAGTGTTTCTGTCATTGGGCCTGGTCATGTACTAAATGGTCAACCTAATCAAGATTCTGTTCTAGTAAAACGGGTGCCAAGTGGATGGCTTGCTGTTGTTTGTGATGGCATGGGGTCTAAGCCTGATTCTGATGTGGGATCAAAGCAAGCATGTCGAGCTGCATTTGATGTGATTAAGGCGGTTGATTTCAGCATTGAAAGTAAAGCGCTTATCAAGCGGGTTTACCAAAAGTGGTTGAACTCGCTTGGCGATATTCAAGCCAGCGATGCAGTGACAACATGTTTGATTGCTTGGCTTTCTGATAGTGGAGAACTTAGAACGTTTCAGTTAGGTGACGGTTTAATTCTAACTTCGCAACAGACAACTGAGAAGTTGGATACAAATGATTTTGGCAACATCACTACAGGCTTAGGTAAATCTAAACAGTTTTCAGACTGGCAAGTAACGAAACAACAATTGAGTGTAGGTGATGTGATTGCACTTATGACCGACGGTATTAGTGAAGATCTGCACCAAGGCATGGAGCTGGACTTTGCAAATTCGATTGTTGAAAGCACTAAGGGCAAGAGTATTAGACAAGCTAAGGCTTGGTTAAAAAACGAATTTAGGAACTGGGGTACACCGAATCACACGGATGATAAAACCTTCGCAGTAATGGTTTTGAGCTAGATGTGCAGAGTAAAGGTTATAAATAAATGACAAAAGAACAAACCAACAAACGTATTGTAACCGACATCTTTGGTCAAGAGTTTGAGTTAGTCAAAAAGATTGGACAAGGTGGTCAGGGAGTTGTTTGTACAACTCAGGTTGATAACGTGCTGGTTAAAATGAGCACGCAGCGAGATAAAGATAAAAAAAGAAAATGGCTTGAGCATGTTCATTGGTTAATGAGGCAACCTTTAGAGCAATTAAACATTGCTAAACCATTCTCGCGCATTGCTATGAAAGGGAATAACTTTGGTTATGCAATGGAGCTGATGGATGGATTAATTTCTCTAGAATCGTTAATGAATGAAACCGAAGAGTTAATTGCTGCGGAAGGTTCACCAGAACACTATTTAACAACGGGTGGCTTAAAGCGCCGGATGACTATTTTGGCAAAGCTCGCCAGAACATTGTCAGATCTCCATGCTAGAGGGTTAGCTTACGGCGATTTATCTCCGGCTAATATTTTTGTTTCAGAAAACCCTGAGTACTCTGAAGTGTGGTTGATTGACTGTGACAACATTTGTGTTAACCAACGTGAAAGTTTTGATTCTTTAGTAGATGAAGGCAAGCCAGGTCGCATTTTTAGCCCAGGTTTTGGTGCACCAGAAGTTGTTAATGGCGATAGTTTTGTTTCCTCACTGACGGATGCATGGAGTTTCGCAATCGTCGCGATGAAGCTATTAACAACTAATCACCCATTTATTGGTGAAGCGGTTGAAAATGGTACTCCTGAAAACGAAGAGCGTGCGTTTGCGGGTGAGTTACCTTGGATATACCACCCAACTGATCATGCTAATGCGCTAGATGAAGAGTACCCCAAAGGCATTCCATTAGAGCTGGTAGCGCTAAAGCCTCTTTATAATTTATTTGAGCAATGCTTTAACGAAGGTAAAAATGATCCGCTAGCCAGACCAAGTTTAAGTGAATGGGCGGAAGTCTTTGAACAGCTTGCCCATATGCTAGTGAAGTGCCAAAACAATGAATGTAATGCTTCTTTTAACTTCTTGGTAAGTGACGGCCATTTAGAGTGCCCTTTCTGTGGATCCTCAATGAACAACAGCCAAGTCTTGTATATACGTAATAACCTCCAAGATTTATCAATTCTAGAGCTTCCTAACACAACGATTTACGATACATACGTTGATACTGGGTATCACCAAACGCTTAATATTGGCGAAACCATCGTAATCAAAAACTCTTGCCCTGGTTCTATGTACTGGTCTGAATCACAAGAACTACTGTCGATACGCTTTTCTAAAGAGGGCTTAGAGATCACGCCAATAGGTGTTAAATCTTTTGAGATGGGGATGGGTAAAAACAAACTTCAAACCTTCAACTCGAAAACACCAGTATCAGCTTCAACAAGAGCTAATCAATGGCTAATTATTAAGCCTGTCGTCGATAATCCTGAGCCGAAAATTGCTAATTTGTTTAGGTTGAGGTGGTAGGCTGATGAATACTCGAGATCTAAAACATTTAACCCAAGAAAAGATCATTGAAGCTGTCATAGAAGAGGATGTTATTTCGGCGCTTGATTGTGAACAAGATATATCTATTCACATTATCCACGACGAGCTGTTTATTAAGCAAAATGACCTTTTGGCTCAGGTTACTAACGCGGCAGTATTTGATAGCTATGGCGACATTGAGCACTTCATTTGGATACCTATATCTAAACAAGAAAATAAGGTGCTTATTCAAGCGATCCCCTGCTTACCAAATAATTTGGATTTTCACGAGCTGCAAGTTTCTGTAGATGAAAACATTATTGAGCAAGTTGCTAAACTCACAAAGCTAAAATCCAAAGACATTGATAGCGTTACAGAGTGGCTAAAAAGCGAGTTTGTACTCGATGTTAATAACCAATCGAAAGTATTAACAGCGATCAGCAGCGCAAGCGTTGCTGATAATAGAGGGCTAACGATTGTAGGTAAAACTAGCGTGCTTGAAGTGCAATATACTCCAGATCAAAGGATGTGGGCGAAATCGGTTAAGAAATTGCGCCGTAAGGTTAAGTTCGATTTGAGTTCTATCGATTGTGAATTATCGTTTGTTGACTATACGGTTGCAGCTCGAATTCAAGATCCTTTAGTGAAGCAAAAGCTTGAGGAGTTAAATCGAGATAATTCAACATACATAAACTTATGGAACCAATACAACCAAAAAGTTAAAGAAAAATCGGTGGAACTCGCCAATAACGCTGACTTTGTTCGTTATATTAAAATCGATAAAGAGGACTCAGTCGATGGTGTGAAGTGGAAGTTTTACTTCAAAGAAAAAGATTTAGAGAAAGTTAAACAGCTTGCCGCAATTTTAAAAGAAGAGCCTAACCATACATTAGAGATCAACAAGCGTTTGCCTAGTTGGCTAGAGAATAATATTGGTGATTTAGGGCTTGAAATGGATGAAAAGGTTGAGAGTATTGCAGCTCAATTTTCGGGGCATACTAATCAGTACATAACACTCAAGTTAAACTCTTACGGTAAGCCTGAAGAAAAAGGTGTTATTTATTTGTCGATTAGTGGCTCAATTGTGCAAATGCAAAGACGTGAGCAAGCAAGGGATTCAATAACAGGATTTTTTAATCCAATGAAAGACCTACGTCTGTTAATTGAAGATCAAGATTTCAGTATTTCTAGGCAAAAAAAAGCCAAAAACAAATTAAAACCGTTAACCTCTGCGGCGAGAAGATCCTTTAAAGGTGAGCCAACGGCAAAGCAGATAGAAGCATTAGATGTCGCGTTAAATACGCCTGATATCGCCTTAATTCTCGGCCCACCAGGTACAGGTAAAACCCAAGTTATCAGTGCGTTGCAAAATAGGTTGGCAGAAGAGCATAAGAGCAATTTAACGGGGCAAATACTACTTACCAGCTATCAAAATGATGCGGTGGATAATGTCATCGCTAGATCCGAGGCATTTGGTATTCCGGCTATTAGAGCGGATGATAATACCCGTGCCCCTTATTTATTGGAGCAGTGGAGCCAGAAACAAACAAGTAATTTAACTGAGGTTGCGAATGAGTTAGCTCAAAATGACGGCAGTTATAAAATTATAAAAAACATTCGAAAGGATATTGCCACTATTCTTGCTTCTCGTGTAGATAAAAAACAAAAACACGAGCGGATGAAAAGTCTTCTTGAGGATATTGATAATCTTAGGGTAAACCACGGTTTTGACATACCTCAGTCCCTGAAAGCAAAACTTGAGCAACAGTTTGACACTCAAGTCGATGAAAACAAAACAACTTCTAACTCTTTATTACTCAATCAAGTGAGAGGTTTACGTACCTCTGAACGAGCGTATGACGATGATGGCTATGAACAGTCTTTCAAGTGTCTATCCGCTTTACGCAGAACGGGGCGGTTTGAAGAAGAAGTAGAAGTTCTTGATGAAATTATAGAGAAGTTGAATCTCAGTGCTGAAGACTTTGAAAAAATCAGAGAAGTTAAAAATAAGTTACTCGATTATTTAATCCCCGATTACCGACCTAAGTCGTTACAAGTTGAGCTTTCAAAAGAAGAAATATCAACCCTCCATCAATTGAATGAGGTTATCGCTAAGCACGCAATGAATTGTGCAGCAGGGATACCTGATGTTATCGGGGAATATTTAGACATAATCAAGTATCAACCGGATTACCTTGCAAAAAGTGTAAGGGACTACACAACATCAATTGGCGCATCGTGTCAACGTTCTGCGGGTCAGGAGGTTGTAAAGTATAAAGAGCAAATTAATGCTTCTTTGGATGAAGTTGGGGGAGACTTTACCTTCGATACAGTCATCGTAGATGAAGCTGCCAGAGCGAACCCGCTTGATTTATTTATTCCAATGGCGCTGGCAGCGAAGCGAATCGTATTAGTTGGAGATCACTTCCAGCTACCGCAAATGTTAGAACCCGATATTGAAAAAGAAATGATTGAAGCAGGTGACTTGCAACAAGAGACTGCTAAAGCAATCAAAATGAGTCTTTTCGAGCGATTATATACGCAATTAAAAGCTCGCCAAGCCAAGGATGGGATTCAACGAACTGTGATGCTAGATACCCAGTTTAGGATGCATCCAGATATCGGCGGGTTTGTTAGTCGTTCATTTTATGAAGCTGAAGGAGAACCGAAACTTGGAGCAGGCTTAAGCGAAGATCATTTCGAACTCGGTATTGCTAAGTATAAAGATAAAGTAGCCGAGTGGATTGACCTGCCTCTACAGTCTGGTAAAGAGCAGCGTTCAGGGACTAGTTGGCAACGCAATTGCGAAGCACAAAAAGTTGTTAGTGAAGTTCAAGAGCTGTTTAAAGAGAATCCTAATATAAGTGTGGGTGTTATTACCTTCTTTGCAGCTCAACGAGAGTTAATTTTAAATAAGCTTGCACAAGTAGGAATTTGCCAAAAATCAAATGATGGTTGGGAGTATCTGCCTGGCTTTAAAACAACGGAAGAGGGAGAAGAAAAAATTCGAGTTGGCTCTGTTGATGCTTTTCAGGGGAAAGAGTTTGATGTGGTGATTCTATCAATGGTTCGCTCTAATGACTTTTCGGCATTAGATGAAAATGCATACCGAAAAAAATATGGCTTCATTCGCACACCAAACCGTTTAAATGTAGCGTTTAGTCGAGCTAAGAGTTTAATTAAAGTTGTTGGTGATAAAGCCATGTTTTCTGGCGAGTCAGCCGAAAAAGCCATTCCTCAAGTATGGGCATTTATTCATGAACTCTGTGAGGTCAAGTCATGATTACACACAGAGATATTCAAGATGTTTGCTACTTAAAAAGTACGCAAACTAAAAAACCGTATTACGAAAGTCAAAAAGATATTTTTTGGCCGTTTTATTTATGGCGAGTAGCGGCACCTAAAAGTAAGCCAAGCTTAAATATTTTTCAGATGTTGGTGTTAAAGCTTATTTTAGCTGGGTGCCGTAACAACGAAACACTATGCCGATACAGCAATTTAGATAAAGAGCTTATCAGGCACATTTTAGCTCAATTAACCAATGATGGTTACCTTGAAGGTTGGAGTCATACAGACAAAGCCACGCAGTTACTTTTAGGTGTTGAAGAGTCTACAAACGAGAAAACAAGTTATTACATACTTCAAGATGCAACCACTGGAAAGTTGATGCCGAGAGTACTTTCGACATTACCGCACATAGAAGGCATGGATTTCAGTGGGCATTTCCCTCAATTTGTTCGAAGTAAAGGTTCAGGGAAGTTAGTAAAGCCTTTGTTAATAAGTAATACCGTTAAGCCAGAAGTGCCAACATCAGAGCAAATGAACACCTGCTTAAGAGCCTATCGAAGGGAATTGAACCAGTTAAAACAAGCTGACTTTTATATATCAGACGATGCGCTAGAGGTTACTTATTCTATAGCGTTTATTGAGCAGGACCCCATTGCAGTGTTCATCCACACTAAGTTATTTTCAACAATTTCTGGTGAGCGCTCGTGGTATTTATCTGATCCAACAGGACTAACGGAAACCCTTCCAGAGCTAAATGATGTTGCCGAACAGTTGTTGGATTCAAATAAGCATTTTGCTTCCAGAGTTAATGAGGTAATGGGTATCGCTGAAGAAGAATATGTATCTAGTTACCAAGAACAATTGCTTCACTTTGAAGAGTTAGCAAAAGTTGAGTTGCTGTCAAAATATCCTTGGGTTCAAAAGTACCCGTTAATCGAAAAACATTTACTTGGAATGTTGAGAGTTAAGATGCAAGTAAATTATGAGTCATCACCACGATTTGAGTTACTAGATAGCTTGTTAAGTGAATTACAACGCGTTCTGGAGGCTTGGTTAAAAACATTTATCCAGCCAAAAAAAGCAAACTCAGAATGGGAAAAATTGGTTGTTGAATGGGATGACAAGTGGCCTAAGTACCAACAAAACAGAAATCGACTTAGAGAGATGTATTGTCGCGTTGATGGAGTAAGCCATGAAGTGGGATATCAATTAGCTACTGTTGCACCAAAAAGCATTAGAAGCGCATTGACTCATGGTAATCAGTCTTTAAAACCTTTAGTTGCAGCAATGTTACTAAAGTATCCAAATGTAATTGAATCAATAAACCAACGCTATTCTGAATGGTTAGATCTAATAATTCCGTTAGCTAATGATAGAAATCAATTCGCCTCTCACGCTGGAGGAGAAAATATTTCTAAGGATAGTGTTTTAGAGCATTTAAACGCAGTAGATGAATTATTGATAGTTTTAGAAAGTTTTTTAGGAAGTAAATAATGTCAAAACGAAATAAAACAAAGAAGCAGCCTGTTGCTGCAAATGCATCAAAAACTCCAAATAAAGTAGAAGATAAAATTAATAGTGCATTAGCTGCTGTTGACAACTTAGTCGAGAGTGATAGTGGTTCGGTTTTTGGTGCAATGGCTGAGAAACTTAAATTAGCAAAAGCGTCACATGATGCAGCGAGTGAAGAGCAAAAAAAAGAAGCCTCTGAGTCTTACGGCAATGATATTCAAACTTTGGTTGGCGAACTTAAAAGGCTATTAGAGCAAAACAAGAAGATTGAAGCGGATAATAAACAGAGTTTATCAAGATCAAAGCAATTAGAAGAGTCTGTAGAAGAACTTAAAAAGAAACTTGATTCAGAAAAAAAAGAACTAGATAAGCAATCCAAAGAGCTTTTGGCGAATAAAAAGAAAAATGCTGAAGATACGGCTGAACTTGCCAATAGGCTCGAAGAGCTAAAAGAGCAAGAGCTTGATGCTGAAAATGGGTTTGCCGCAAAACACATGGAGATGCTTGAAACGTTCGAAGAAAAACAAAAGAAGCTTTCAGAATCATTGGAACGGAAAAAACTAAATCTTGAAAAAGAAGTAGATGAGCTAACCAGAACCAAACAATCGTTGAGTGAAGCAGAAAAAGCCTTACTCGAAGAAAAGTTGCAGGAAATCTCTTCGAAAGAAGCTGAACTAGACGAGAAATACTTCAAAATAAAACAAGAACTAGCGATTGCTGAAAGGAAGCGAATGCAGGCTAATCTGACTGAGGAGGAAGCGCAACAATATAAAGCTTCTCTGCGCAGTGAAGTTGAAACAGAGTTCTTTCAAAAAATAACGTCGTTGGAAAACCAAAAAGAAAACCTTGAAAAGCAAATAACTGAATATGGAAAAGAAGAAAAGCAGTTACTTGCAAAGTTGAGTTCATTTAAAGACATAGAAAGACAATTTGGTGACGCAAGTCCACAGGAGGTTTTAGAGCAACTTAATCATTACAAACAAGAGGTAAACAAACTTCGTTTACAGTTAGATGAGAAGCCTAGCGAACAGCTTGAACAATATTACAAAGAGCTTAAAAAGACCTACGAAGCATTAGAGCAAGAATACAACAATGCTCAGGCAGAGTTACAGCAAAATAAAGTTCAGCTTACAAAAAGTAGGATGTCTGTTATTGAGTTGGAGCAAGTTCAAAAGCAAAAACAAACTTTGGAAAAACATAATCAATTATTAAAAGCAGCTGTTGATCAACTGAGTGCTGATGTTGACGATTTAGTTAATAAGCAACAAGCTAAAACCGCATTCCCAGCTCTATTAGAACTTGATAGCAAACTAAGAGCTAAGGGGATAACTGAGTCTATTCCTTCACTAAGAAACTTTGCTGAAGTGCTTCAACATCGTATTGCTTGGGACTCTCATGAACAGAAAGAATTGTACTATCGCCTTGAAGATATTTGGCTGTTTATTGCTGGTCTTGCTATGAGTCATTTACATATTCTACAGGGCATCAGTGGTACTGGTAAAACCAGCCTGGCTAAAGCATTTGCGAGAGCAATAGGTGGCGGAGTCAAAACAATTTCAGTTCAAGCTGGTTGGCGTGATAAAGGTGATTTGATAGGGCACTTCAATGCATTTGAAAAGAAATTTTATGAACAAGAAACTCTTCAGGCATTATATGAGGCTCAATCTCCAGCATACAGTGATCGCCCTTACATTATTCTGCTTGATGAAATGAACCTTTCAAGACCTGAGCAGTATTTTGCAGAGTTTCTTTCAGCGCTAGAGTTAGACCCTAAAGATAGAATTCTTCCATTAATGACGACAGGGCAACCAAATGGGCCTGAAAAATTAATCGATGGTAGAAAAATTAGAATCCCAAAAAACCTTTGGTTTATTGGTACTGCTAACCATGATGAAACAACGTTTGAGTTCGCAGATAAAACTTATGACCGTGCCCATGTAATGGAGCTTCCAAGGCATAAGAATACGTTTGAAATCAACAAAGAACTAGAACCAGTGACTTACAGTTTTGAATCACTAGAGGCAGCTTTTGAAGCGGCAGCTAACAAACATAGCTCTCAGGTTACTAAGCTTATTAAAGCATTAGATGGTTCTGAGCTTTCAATGATACTAGAGGAAGATTTCAATGTTAGTTGGGGCAATCGATTAGAAAGGCATCTTACTAGGTTTATACCCGTCATGCTAGAGTGTGGCAGTGACTTGGGCTTTGCCTTAGATCATATGTTAGCAACTAAGGTGCTAAGGGCGGGTAAAGCGACTGGCCGTTATGACACTGAGCATGAAGATATTTCAAACCTTATTGATGCATTAAACGAGTTTTGGCGTACTCAAGGCTTTAATTCCAAACCTGAAGCGAGCTTGAAACTCTTAAATAATGAATTGAAGAAAAAGAGTAGTCTTTAATGATTACTTGGTATGACAGATTTAACGGGAAGTTAGTAAAACAGCTTCCTGAAAATATTGCGCCTGGAAGATATGTGGCTCAGGAATCGTGCATTTTTAATGGACATTCAAATATCCAGACAGATGATTTTCTTATTAGTGATGGAACTGAAAAGTTTCACATTGGACCTCAGGTAGGCTCATTTATTCATAATGAAAAGTCGGAACAACTTGAGACTGAATTAGAAATTATCGAGAGTGCAATACTCGCATATCAAGAAGCGGTTGAGTTGGGGAAAAATAGCTCTTTTCTTATACCAGATAAATTACTTGCTCGCTTTGAGTTGACTAAATTTGAGGAATTACTAGTCGATGTTCTAAAAAAAGGGCATCTCCAAGAAATTGCCAGACGGCCTAGAATGGAGTTAATTTATGAGGAGCATCTTGTTCCAGTTTCCAGAGCTAAAAAAGTAGCTGGCTCTGCCAATGCTCACTTAGCCTCTCATTCAGAGTGTTGGCAAACCCGGACATTAACCGGTGTAATCCCTAAACAAATCCTCGCTTTAGAAAGTGAAGATCAGCTCAATATTTATGAAAATCGAGTGTATGTAAAACTACTAGGTAATATTGAGCAATATTTAGTTAAGCGCATTTTAGAAGTTAAAAAATTAGAAGAAATATTCAAGCAAGCAGTGAGTTTTCAAAATGCGGAAGGTATTTATTTTGAGTTGCGGGACAGTATCTTTACATTATGGGGAGAAGGCTTTTCTGATGATGAACAAGCGGATGATGCTGCAGTACACGGAATAGCAACACTTGAACTGCTATCCAAGATGTTGAAAAAAGTAAGAACATTACAACATTCAGGTTTGTACCTAACGTTAACTCATAATATTCATGTTCCACTTAAGTTAAATATGACCAACGTTTTGTCACATGACCAGCATTATCGTCATGTAGCAAGGTTATGGAATAGTTGGTTGGATACCCAGCAAGCTAATTACCTCGATCCCGAACAAATTTTTCAACGAAATAAGAAGCTTGCAGTTGCATATTCACAATATTGTTGTGACTTGGTGAAACGAACATTGCATGAACTTGGTTTTAATGAGTTGACACCAAACTGCTTCAAAAGAAACGGAAACCAGGCCATTTATCTTGAGGTAACAGCTAACTCTGAAATCGTATTAAAAACACCTGAACATAATTTATTCTTTATTCCGTGTTTCACCAATAGTATTGACCTCTCAGACACAGAGTTGATGGAAAACAGTCAAAGGATATTGCTTTCTTTAGATTCTGCTCTAGAAATGAATGAAAAACATCTTTGTACTGCACCAACCAATTTTTATTCATTAGAACAGCTAGCTATTTTGATTTCGAAGTGGTTGATCAGTCAAACATTGCAAACTATTGGAATTACAGTATCTAAAGCTCCATCATTGCTTTTAAAAACGTTAAACCGAATGAATGCAAATGGCTATTGGAAGCTTGAGAATAATAGCATCACCATAATAAAGCCATGTCTAGCTGCTAAACCTAAGCTACTGGAGTTTAATAAAGAGCATAAGCAGGATGTCTCTATCGTTCAGGCAGTTGATGCCGTTACTGCAGCCGCAGATAGATTTGAAGAGTTGTTGTATTGCCCTTGTTGTGGCGCAAAATCTGATGAAGACCAATGGATTTCTAGAGATGACAATTGCTTTGCAATTCGAAACTCTAGCTGTAATCACTTATGGGAGGTTAATCGACAAGCGAATGGCAATAAAGTATTAAAAGTCGTACCAAATAAGGTTTTAGATAGTGATATGTTAGACGACTTTGAGCGTACTGGTAGGTTTAGTATTTTAGTAAATGTTTAGGTAATATTAATTACTTTTTAATAAATATTGTTACCATTTTAAGTCTGCGTCACTGCTTGTTATATTGGTATCCATCTGAATTATATAGGTATTTTGTTTTTGGTTTGATTTTGGCACTGCTTAAGAAGTTATTAACTTCGGAGTGCCATTATTAATGAACCAACAATCGATACAAACAGTAATTTTTGCAAACTCTATTAAACACGGTCAGCATTGTGTTGCTGGCAAGACATTAGACGGTAAGCGTTGGGTTAGACCAGTGTCGGACAGTGACGGAAAAGAATTAACACATAGCCAAGCTAAGTGCCGTAATCCTCATGGAACCTTTAACGTTAAGCCTTTACAAAAAGTAACTATCGGTCTTTCAGCTCATGTTCCATTGATAAACCAACCTGAAAATTACTTGATTGATGGTAGTGTTTGGAAGCAAAACTACACCTTAGACGACCATCATATTATCAATTATTTAGACCATCCATCAGATTTATGGGGGAAAGATGATAGGGTAAGGTATGAGCTTATCAAATCAGGTCAACTGGTTGTTTCTCAGAGCTTATATTTAGTGCAAGTGGGAAATTTAAGGCTGTATGTTAGTCCGTTTAATAAACGAAGAGCATCTTTCATATACAATGGTTGTGGGTATGATTTACCTGTGACTGACCCAAGTTTCGACGTTCTTGTTCAAGATAAAGGTGATATTAAAGGGATACTTTGTATTAGTTTAGGAGAAGAGTTTGAAGGTAATTACTACAAATTAATTGCGACTATTTTCTGAGGGGGACATGATGAATTTATATACCATTGGCTTTACGAAAAAAAATGCGGAAACATTTTTTACTTTCTTGCGAGAATCTGATGTTAAAACACTCATTGACGTTAGGTTGAACAATGTCTCACAGCTAGCAGGCTTTGCGAAAAGAGATGATCTTAACTTTTTTTTAAAAGAACTTTGTGGAGCTGATTACGTTCATTTGCCAGAATTGGCTCCGACGAAAGGTATATTATCTGCATACAAAAAAGGCGAAATGTCTTGGAATGTCTATGAAGACAAATTTCTAAATCTCATGAGCCAGAGAAATATTGAAAAGTTAATTACGCCAACATTATTAGAGGATGGTTGCTTACTTTGCAGTGAGCATGAACCTCATTTGTGTCATCGAAGCTTGGTTATACGTTATCTTAACGAGCACTCAAACTTAGAACTAAAAGTGAAACATTTATACTAATGAACAGTGTCTTAATACTTTATCCAAGCCTTTTTAACTGTTATTCAAAGTTTACAAGAAAGGTGCAAAAAATAACTTCTAACTTAGGAGAAGTTGAGATTGTTTTTTCTGATGATCCCAACCAATTTATACAAAAAATATGTGCTGAAAGCTCTAGTCAGATTGTTAGCAATAAAGTGGATACTTGGACGGTAGATAGCATAACACATGCCATTATTTTTGACGATGGTGAAGAATTTTCCGAAGAAACAAAGTTATTAACCTTAAATGATAAGCCAATAAGATTAATAAGGATAAAATTAACAAGGGTTATTAATATAAAACGTGAAACCAAGTATCAATCAGAAAAAAGCACACCAAGTTATGAGTATATCGGGAGAGGGTCATACTGGGGTAATCCTTACTCAATGTTTGAAGAGGGTGAAGACAGAGAAGAAGTAATTAGAAAGTATAAATACGACTTTGATTTTGAGAAGTTTCCTAAAAAAGAGAAAAAAGAAGTATTTAAATTAGCTGGTAAACGCTTGGGGTGTTTCTGTAAACCCGACAATTGTCACGGCGATGTTTTAGCTGATTTTTTAAACCAGTGGGATGATAATAAGTAAAATATATGACTTGTTCATATAAAAGAAATAAGCACTATTAGGCGACAATTAACTTGGCCGGTTCGCGACAATTAGCTTGACCGGTTTTGGTAAGCTCCAAACGTATCTAATTTATTTGAGAAAGGTATTTCTGGAAAACCCATCACCAAACAACAGGTTAATTTATATATGTCTTATCGTCAGGAACATAAGCAAGTAAAAGCAGCCGCTAAAGCTGGTATCTCAGAACGTTCCGCTTGTCGTATCGAGTCAGGTCAGCTTTTAGTCTCAAAACCACCTAGAAAATATCGTACACGTAAAGACCCTTTTGAAGGCGCATTTGAAGAACACTTAGTGCCGTTACTTAAAGAGGATCCAAAACTGCAGCCCATCACATTATTAGATAAATTGGATACGCTCATGCCCGGCCGTTTTGGCCGCACACACCTGCGGACATTGTGTAACCCCCTCATAAAATCAGAATGTTAAAAATAGAGTTTTCCATTTAAAGTAACCCTAGATGGAGAACAACATGAAAAAATCGAGATTTACTGAAAGCCAAAGCTAGTTGTGAACTAATCAAGTGGTATGAGTATTTTTTATAATTTCTGCACCAACTTTAACGATAGAGCTTCTTCTTTGGTGATGGCTGGAATAAATTGATTTGGTGAATCGAACGCGAATTGCCACAGGTATCCATCTGGAGAATCAAAAAATGAAAGTCCCATTACATCCGTTAATCCCATCAGATCTCGCTGAACTGTTCTAATCGTAATGTCTGGGTCGTATGCTAGTAATTGATTATGTATTTCTTTTTTAGTGAGTGCTTTTGGACTTACCGGAACCACCTTCAACATTTCGAGAGTTCTAGTTAGCGCTTTTACTTTTCTAGCTGGCATATCTCATCTCATTTTATAAATATTTATAGTCTAAAATCGTCATGCAATTGTGACCAGTGGCGCCTCAATATGTCCTTATGTTCTTGGTCCATTTGGAGCTCTTTTAGCAATTTAGGCCATTCAGTTCGAGCGTTGTTCATGACGTCTATGAGGTGTACTTTAATGGCTTGCCAAGGCATGCCAACCCGCTTAGACCAGATTTCAAATGAGCTCATATTTGCTTGATACCAATTTTTATTTTTGGCCATGTTGAGTGCAAATTCGGTCTCACCTTTCACATATGGCAGAGTAGAAACTATGTCATAGGCAGGGGAAATGCTAGGTCGTTGAGAATTGGTATATATCACTGACCAGTTTTTAAGGTGTGCGTCACCATTAGCGAGCAATATGTTTACAAGTAGACGTCGCGCCATTTGTTGGACGTCTTTTAAGGCTTGATGGCTATATGAGTATAGAGCGTCGGCGATTTGTTCATAATTATGCTTTTTATATTTCTCATGAGAATAGACTTGGAATATTTGTGCAAAATCTTCGGTATGGATCCTTTGCCCACTCTCTCTATCAAATCGTTTTATGGCGTAAGCATGTTTCTCATTTGGGAGTTGGATGTCTGGTAAATTATCTAACTCTGACAGCTCAACGAGTTTTATTTCTGGTATATCAACACCTACCGCTTCAGCAAGCCGCATCGCCGTATATTCGTTGTAAGGTACAAACTTGTGAACAGTGGATGGTGTTTTGATGATCCAACTGTCGTGATTAGCATCGTCGCCTATATTGAATCTTCCGTCTTTGTTGCGGACTGAAGAAAATTTCATCTGTACGCCAGCAAGAGAGAACTTATTTTGTTGGTGTTCAACATTAACTTGTATGGCTTCAACTTGATCACGGTGGTCTAGTGCCCATTGTGGGAGCTGGCCTGCTAGAATCGGTGATGCAACTATACCACCTGGTAAACTTCCTCCCATATGAGCCATTAAAGGAAACTCATTTTCGGTATGAATTTTAAGCGATTGAGACATCCACTCTCTCAATGCTCCCTCTGGAAGCAGATTCGATAATACAGGCGGCATACGTTGGGAACTAATTAATGGCTCTTGTAAGAGACGCTCATCTATCAGTTGCGACATGGTAAATGTATTGCGCTTGTTAGCAGGTAATGCGATATAGTTTGGGGAAAAGACTAAAATGTTCTTGCCACCAGAGTAATGAGAAATAACTCCTATTTCTTGGTTACCAATACTCAGACTCAGACCTTCAACATGTTCTATTCGTTTTGTATTCACTAGCCTAATCCTCTAGGTGTTTATGTTTGCTAGCCCAAATACTTTCGGTGTCTGGCGGCAGTGAGGTTGTTGTGTCTTTTTGATTGGCGGCAGGATCTACAACGGTTAGTTCCATGCTTAAACCAGATAGAATACGAAGTAAGGTTGATACTTTAAGATCTTGACCAGACTCTACGCGTTGATATTGCTGCTGAGACATTCCAATAAGCATACGCATATCCTTCTGAGACAATTGACGAGATTTTCGCTCTTGTATTAGAAAGTCGCTTAGTTCATTTAAGGTTTTCATAAAACAACTTAATTATTGTTTATAGATAATAGTACAACTTATATATTGTATTTTACAATTTGACAACATAAATGTTGTTTTTGGTAAGTGTTACAACATATAAGTTGTATTTGCTGAGAGGGATAATTTGTGAAAGTGCATACAGTTCTGTTGAAAACTGAAGCAGCATTCAAACCTAGTATTACAACAGCCCAAATCTTATGAAGGTAAACTCACATAGTGAATTAGAATTTGGATTTACAATTTATTGGTATACAGTTCATAACTAAAAAAGTTACAAAGTGTATACCGTTTGAGTCTAAATTTACTATTGAGTGAAATATCTAAGTCTAATAAAGCTGGTGGTTCAGTCTATGATACCGCTGAGCTTGCTTATATGTTGAACAAAACCGTAGACGCTAAATTCACTAAATTTTTATCTGACGTTGTGAAAAAAGGTTCATTGATCAGAGTCTGCAAAGGCATTTTCTACTCTGCACTCACCCCACCAGTGTAATAGCTTACTTAGCCGTTACATTTGTACTGGGTCTAGCCTCGCTTTAATGCTTCTATCATTGAATATTTGTGTGACTTTAAAGATAATATCGAATAATTAAACTAGAGAAATAATATAATGTCAGTTTCCTGCTATGAGTTTTTAAACTATCACTTTTTCTCGGAGACACGTACTTTATTAAATATTCAGACGAACCAAGAAACATACCTAGAGCCGAAAGTAGCAGACTTATTGTTGTATTTTTTGCAAAACCCGCAACGGGTTATCTCAAAAGATGAGTTAATTAAAGACGTTTGGCAAGATTCAGTAATAACCGATAATTCTATTAGTTGGGCTATATCTCAATTACGAAAAGCTTTAGACGATCACCCCAAAGCGCCTACCTTTATAAAAACCTATCCAAAGAAAGGTTACCAATTTTTACCCGCCCCCAATATTGTTAAAAGTAATGTTGTTATGAACAACGTAAGTATTAAGTATGTTGATGAAAACACAAAGCCCACTTCTTCACAGAGTATGATAGCAAAGCAAAGACCTCGCTTTATCAATACGAATTATTTGATATTAACGATTTTTGTGATTTCATTGCTTAGTTTGTTTTATTTCCAAAGCCAAGTTGATAGCTTAACTAAGTTAGAAAATATTCAAAATATAACGAATTTAGATGGCGCAGAAGAAGATCCTAGATTATCTCCTGAAGGAAATTTACTGCTATTTAGGCATAAAGCAAATACTTCTGATAGTACCTTTCAACTCTATATTGCAGACTTAAATGCTCAAAATGCAGTGCACCGATTAACCCATGACAAGGCGAATTATGTGAATGCTATTTGGGGAGACAACATTGAAAAAATATTTGCCGTTAAAGTCGAAAAAAACAACAACGATTTCCGCTGTACAATAAACTCATACGATTTACAGTCGCTTCAAGCGCTGGTGACATTACACAAAACACTTCACCAATGTGACGGAATGTCGGCAACGAGTCTTGCCTATCATCAAGCAACCAATACTTTATATTTTACTGATAAAATTGACGATAATAAGTATGCAGTTTATAAATTAAACTTAACGTCTAATAAAATTAAGCAACTTACCACCCCAGAAAAAGAGGGTTTAGGGGATAACTTTATCAGCCTTGATTTAGCACAAGAAAAACTACTTATTTTACGAGACTCGTTTTGGTCAAATACTGAATTTGTCAGCTTGAACCTTCAGACAAACCAACTTGAATCATTACTCTCAATACAATCTCGCTATTACAAAGCTTACTTTAGCCCTAACTCAGAACAAATCTGGTTAAATTCAGGTAATGACGTGCTGGTTAGCTATGATCCTAAAAAAGAGCAATCGACACCACTTTTAACTAATACATTCGGCTGGAACTACAACCTTTCGCCAGAAAGTAATACTGATGCTTTTTTTAGTGTTTCAGATCCTAATTATGGCGACATAATCATAAACCGAAATAGTCAGTTAAAAAAATTAACCACACAATATACTGAACTCCTCCCCACTATTTCATCGGACGGTAAAACATTATCCTACGTTTCAAATAAAACGGGCACACCTCAAATATGGCTTAAAAATTTAACCAATAAAAAGGAAACTCAACTAACAAGTACCAAAGAATATACTGAGTACAGGCAACTCGTTTGGTCGCCTAACAATGAATGGTTGTTAGTGACAAGTCAAAATAAAATTGAAGCATATCACCTAAAGAGGGGCATCAAAATGTTAGTAACAATCGCTGACTTTGGTATTTTCTATCCTTCATTTAGCTTAGATGGCGAAACAATTTACTTTTCATCAATTGTTAGTGGTGATTGGCAAACCTTTCAAGTGCCATTTAAATCAAAAACAACCAACATAAGCCCTGTTATCCCTCACCCTGCTTGGTTAGTTAAACAACTAGACGAGTCCACGCTGCTATATAGCAAGCCTCATATGGAAGGATTATTTACCTTTGATATAACATCCCAAACTAGTTCTCAATTATTTAAAAATTTCCCTAAAAACGACTATTGGGTGTTGGCAGATAACAAGCTGTATTTCAGGCAAACTCAACCCTATAAATCGTTACGAGTAACCTCTATTGATAATTACTTACCGAGAGAGCTTGTTCAGTTACCTAATGACACCAACGAGCTGTTTTCGATTACTCATTCAGGTGATACATCCATATTTTCTGTTCAAAGACAAAAGCAATCCGACATCAAAAAGGCAAAGATAATTCACTGATTTATAACAACTAATAATTTCCTCATAAAACTCTCACCTAACGCCAAAGCCTTATTTTTTGTTATTCGCTAAAAGTAATCTTCTTTTCCTGTGATTACAAAACTCTTTTGCGTAAGGAACATTATTTATGATCAAGTATAAATTAATTTTAAAAATTATATTATTTAGTACCATTCTTTTGATATTTGGTTGCGCTGATGAACAAGCCCCAAAAACTTGTAAAACCTGTAAAGATGCGAACCTTTCAACAGAAGAACTATTTGCCCAGTTAAAAACATCACACGGTGTTCCGTCATTAGCAGGCTTAATTTGGCAAAATGGTACAATGCAAGAACTGGGGGTAACAGGACTTCGTAGTGTAGATAGTACAGAAGAAGTTACAATTGATGATTTATGGCATTTAGGCTCAATCACCAAATCAATAACAGCAACATTAACAGCAAGGTTAATAGAGCAAAACGTTTTATCTTGGGAAACCACTCTCAGTGACGTTTTTTCGCCAGCGATAATGAATATTCCTCAAAAGTATCGACATACAACAGTGCGTCAACTACTAACACACCACGCTGGGTTAATGTCTGACATTACCAAAGTGAGTGGCTGGGGAGATTATTTCCATGACAATCAGGAAATAACCATACAGAGACTTGAACTAACAAAGAGTTTATTAACAGAATCAACAGGAAGTGTCGGTAAATTTTCATATACCAATTCGGGGTATGTAGTTTTAGCAAGCATGTTAGAGCATTTGACAGGTACGCCTTGGGAACAACTAATTACGAACGAAGTGTTTATTCCCCTTGAAATGTATGATGCCGGTTTTGGCGCTCCAGACTCAGGTTATAATTATTCCCAGCCTTATGGTCATTTAAGTAAAAGCGGTATTTTTTCCGTAGCACCGATGGACAAATTTTCTGACAATCCACCTGTAATGGGACCTGCTGGAACAATACATATGAGCTTATCTTCACTATTAAAATTTACTAATGCCCATTTGTTAGGAGCGAACGGCGATGAAAACTATTTAAGCAGCTCGAGTTTCGAGGAATTACACCAACCATACGGTAATAGTGGATACGCTATGGGCTGGTATGTAGACTCATCAAACAATCTATCACATATGGGAACCAACACCATGTGGTATGCCAAGGTAGGTTTTAACACTAAATCACAACTCATTGTCATTTCATTGACCAATATCGGTGGCAGTAAAGGTGATGATGCTACAGATGATCTCACAAATATTTTAATGAAAAGAAATCAATAACTTAATTGTTATTGACGTATGAATCTCAGAGATTATCGTTTTGCTAAAAGTTAATACACAGTAAATAAGCAAATAGGTCAATAAAGTAAAATCAAACCGTTTTAAGCCCGTTTTTCATCAATCAGGGGCCAACAGTTAACTCAAATAATGCACCAGGAAACGTTACATACAAGTGGTCAAGTTAAATTGGCCACGGTTTTATAGTTTAGCCAGTATCTTCTCTCTGACTCATTTGGTTAACTCGATTATAGATGAGCATAAAAATTTAGTAGGCTTAGAAATGGAAAGCTACGCTTTATATACTGCAGCGGCACTTACTGAAGAACCAAGACCTTTATGTGTGTCGATGAAATCAGTCTGTGACTTTGGTGACGAGCAAAAGTCTGGCGGATATCATGATTACGCATGCTATACAAGCGCGCGAGTTTTTTTAGAATTCATTAACAAATATTTTTAGATTTTTAAGCAATAACGGCTATCAGTTAAAATTAAAAAATTCGATGAGCGTTTTACAGCTTGAATGTCCGAGGAGCTATTCGTTAGTCAATTTCTCTGTTCTTTAGTATGATCATTTTGGAATAACTTTTAAAATCGATTAATCTAAACTTAATTTTTGGTAAGTATAACCTAGAGCTTGCCAAAGTTTTTCTCACAAAGCGGGGGTCAAATAGGGGTCAAAAATTCAGTGTTTTTTAATGTTTCTCAATTATGTGAAAAATTAGCACCCAGTAATCATGGGCTTTCAGCACTTATCAGCACTCAGTAAAACCCCAGTTTCTTCTGGTATGAAGATGCCGTTTTAATAGTATTAATTAGGCAGTGAATTTCCAGCTGTTTTGACAGTTAGAATAAAAAGCCGACGTAGGAATTGATTTCCTACGTCGGCTTTTTTGTGGGTGCAATACCATCTTATTTTTATGCTTTACGTTTTGTGATTACAAGCCTTGTTAAGAATAGCGATAATAGTAAAGACCATGACATTGAGCCGCCAGAACTAGAAGATGATTCTGGCTCTAGTTCAGGCGTCACAGCTTCTGTGATATCGATAATGTTGACTGTAACGGTCACTGCTAATGTCGAGCCAAAGTCACCCATAGCCGACACCGATAAAGTGTAAGAGCTAGTAGATTCATAATCTAAACTACCAGTAGAACTTAATGTAATGTTACCTTCATCATCAATAACAAATGGAGATGTATTGTTATTAATAGTGAAGCCAGTAATCACATTTGTCGTGTCGGTAAAGGAGAGTTGGCCGACAGATGCTAACGCTGCTGCATCTTCTTTAATGGTAAACATTTGGTCGGCATTTATGGTTGGGATATCGTCGTTGATATAGGATTTAAGCCATAGTAAAGCTGGGCGTTCATTACCACTTTTGTCTATTAAGTAGGCGCCTTCAGCATCACGCCACAAGCCTGGACGCCAGCCCCACAAGGTAATACCTTTTACGGCAGAATGGTCCCAAAAGATAGGGAATAGGCGTTTATATGACGCTAACTGGACAGCGTCGTCGGTGCCATCTATATCCAGCTCTGTGACATAAATATCTAATCCGGTTGCGGCAAGTAAGTCTAGGTTATTTTTGAGATTTGAGCTCGCCCCTGTTGTTGAGAATGCGTGTGCTTGAAAGCCTACACTGTCAATTAGGTCACGTTCTTTTAGCAAGTTAACTATTTTTACATATTCTTTTGTGAGATTGGTTTCATTGATAATGCCGTATTCATTGATCAATAAATTACTGTCTGGAAAGTAATGACGGGCGAGTTCGAAGGATTTTATGATCCAGTCGTAACCTGTTGTTCCGTCGCCGCCTAATGCTTCGCTGTAATTTGCCGCCGGGGACGAACTAAATCTTGGGTTGTCACCATTTGGTGGCGCATTCAGCGGCTCATTAACAACCTCGATAAAATCAATGTCACTATATCTATTTGCCAACGCAGCAAACCATTCTTCAATCTCTGCAAGTTGTTCGTCTTTAGGGAGTGTATCCATCCAACCGGGTTGTTGGTTTCCCCAGATTAATACATGAAGTTTAAAAGGGATATCGTTGTTTACTGCCAGCGCATAAGCCTTATCTAGCTCGTTCCAGTTCATAACGTCACGAGTGCGTTCTACGCTGCCCCATTTTCCGGCGTTTTCAGGTGTAACTTGATTCCAGTAGTCGGCAAAGTCTTGCACTTGCGCTCCGGCATAGACATTACCTAGAAATTTAGCATTGCCCTCGGCGATTGGTGGCTTTGAAAGTGCATTGGCATTTAGCGCCAATAACAAACATGAGGCTGAAACTAAACCTAACGTCTTTTTGATGTTTTTTAACATACGAATAAACTCTTACTGCGTTGTTGATTGAATTCCATGATTTCGTATTTACAGTAAGAGTGCTATTGCGTTTGACCCGCATAGTATTATGATTTTTCGTTGTCCATTTTTGGTGCCAAGCAGTGCTGATGAATAAATTCCTGTTGTGTTGGCATAACCTCAACAGACTTTGTAATAACACTTTGAATAAAGGTTAATCTTCGTTCAAGTTCTTCCTCTGGAATTGAGTCTACAAGCGGGTGGTAGCCCTTAGGGTGGATACGTTGCCCATGAAAAACTTCAAGCCAACTTGTTGGGTTAAACAATTCCATATTATTGCGAATGATATTGCCGTTAGCACTAAATTGATCAATTTTTTGTTGCAGACTATCCGGGATCGACATAGTTCTACAATGGTTCCAAAATGCCGAGTCATCACGTTCTGTGGCTTTATAATGCAGGATGATAAAGTCTCTGATACTGCAATATTCAAAGTCGGTTTGTTGGTTGTAGGCATCGATGTCATGTTGATTAAATTCGAGATCAGGGAAAAAGACCATAAGCCTAGCAATCGCGGTTTGCACTAAATGAATATTAGTGGACTCTATGGGTTCAAAAAAACCGCTAGATAAACCGATAGCAACACAGTTTTTATTCCATGATTTTTTACGTCGTCCGGTGGAAAATTTTAATAGTCTCGGTTCGGCCAGCGGTTTACCGTCCAAGTTATTCATTAATATATCGAGCGCTTCCTCGTCACTCATAAACTTACTGCTAAATACATGACCATTACCCGTACGATGTTGAAGGGGAATGCGCCATTGCCATCCAGCCGTATGGGCTGTCGAAGAGGTGTAGGGCTTTAACGGCTCAGTACGTTCGCACGGCACGGCCCATGCACTATCGCAGGGTAGCCAATGGCTCCAGTCGTCAAATCCCGTTTTTAAAGCTCCTTCTATCAGTACGGCTCTGCCGCCTGAGCAGTCGATAAATAAATCACCTGCTACTACTTCGCCACTTTCTAGTACAAGTGACTCAATAAATCCGTCACTTTCGCGAAGACGTGTTTCAACCACTTTTCCTTCTGAGCGTATAACGCCGCGTTGTTCAGAGTACTCACGTAAAAATTTCGCATATAATCCGGCGTCAAATTGGTAGGCGTAGGCAATGTTCGACAAGGGCGAATTGCCAGCGTCGATTGACCGCATAAACTTATTTTGATGGCCTGCGATGGTGTTTAAGGAATAGGCTCCAATATCCGGTACTTTGTTTTTCTGGCGCATTTTCCACCAATAATGAAAAAACGGAATACCGTCAATGTTCTGGCCAATTTCACCAAAAGCATGGGTATATTTGTCGCCAATTTGACCCCAGTTAACAAACTCAATTCCGAGTTTGAATGTACCTTGAGTGCGTTTAATAAATTCATTTTCGTCGATACCTAAAGTCCGATTAAATATTTGGATTTGCGGTATCGTTGCTTCGCCAACACCTACTGTGGAAATATCATCAGACTCGATTAAGCGGATATTGCAGTAGTTTTGTTTTAGTAATTTGCCCATGGTGGCAGCTGTCATCCAACCTGCAGTACCACCACCTAAAATAATAATGTTTTTGATTCTTTTATCGGACACGTTTGAAACCTTTAGTAATTCTATTAAATGAATTTTTTCATTATTTATAACACAAAAAGCACACCCTAGGGTGTGCTTCCATGAACAACTAATTCAATGTTTGAATTAGAACGTACCTCTAACAATGAAAGAGTAACGTCGGTCATTAACTAACCATGAGCGATGTAGTTTCAACTTGTTATCAACTTGCATATACGTTTCAGTTTGCGTATTTAACAAGTTAACACCTTGAACACCGATTTTAAGTTGGTCATTGATTTGATAGAAAATCGAACCGTCCATATACCCAGAGTCACCCGTCCAAACCGGTAATTTACTGATTGTATCGCGCGACGTTACAAGGTACTCAGAGCGCCAGTTGTAAGCAACACGAGCTGACCAATCGTCTTTTTCATACATCAAAATTAAGTTCGCTGTATGTTCAGATTGACCTTGCAGTGGTAGTGACGATTGCAATGCATAGCTTTCGCTACCTACGTTGCCGTATACATACTCTAAGTTACCGTCACCGTTTGTATCACGTTTGTCGGCATCATCTAACTTACCATCTTGGTTAAGGTCTTGAGCATCACCAATATCTGTGCTGTCTAAGTTAGCGTTTGGCGTTCCTTCCGTTTTAATATACGTATAGTTTGCTTGCATTCCTAAGCCGCTCCACGCACCTGGCAACATATCGAAGAATTGTTGATAGTTAATTTCAACACCTTTCATCGAACCTTTGCCACCATTTGTCGGGCCACTTACGTCAACTTGCTGAGTAACGCCTGTTTCTGGATTGGTAAATTCTCTTACCGTGCCGCCATTAATAAAGAAGTTGGTTAGATCTTTATAAAAGAACGAGGTGGTTAAAGAACCAACGTCATCGTAATACCATTCAAATGACGCATCCCATTGTACTGATTCCATTGGTTTTAAGAATGGGTTACCTGATGATGCTGTCCAACCGTTAATTCGGGCACTTTCAGGGTCGATCATTAAGTTTTGTTCTAAATCATTGCCACTCGCATCAACCGGTAAACCGGTTGTAGAATCTGATGGGGCGTCTGGATGCGGATTTTCTGCATTCCAATAGGCCGGCAATCTGTCGGCTTCTAAGTTATGACCCAAAACACCAATCGTTGTATTGTTTCTCAAGTTACCAATATCTGGCAATGCAATGGCTTTTGACACGGCAAAACGTGCAAGTAGATCGTCTGTTAATTCAACTTTAATGTTAAAGCTTGGTAAATATTTAGTGTAACTTTGTGATGCTTCATTAGGCACTAATGCACCATTTGCAAAGTTTCTAAAATCTTCAGACATATAGTTAATTGTTTGTTCTAAGAACCGAGAACTTGTTGCAAATAAATTGTAATCTTCAGGATTATAATTTAACGGATCCCAACCTTCAGGTGCAGGATATTGAGTCAGCTGCTCAGGAAATGACGTAGTACCACGAGTGGTATTTTCAATTCGAACTGCACGCAAACCAATGTTACCGGCAACACGATATTCCCAGTCGTCATTTTCGAAATCTAAACGAATATAGGCTGCTGTATTGCCTTCAGATGTATAACTGATCTCTTGTGGTAAGAATTGGTTCGTTAATGAACGGCTTGAACAGTCATCTTCGTATATACGAGATGCGGCTGGTCTAAAGTCGCCACAACGGTCTGAGTACATTGGCTCTAAGATAACCCCCCAATTTTCGTAATTGTTGGTCATCGCATTTGCCGGATGAAGGGCAGTATTTCCACCTTGAATTGTCGCAGTACCGCCGCGGAAGAAATTACTCCAATCGACAACTTCATGAACTTGACCAAGCTGTGCTCTACCGGCAATATCATCAATTAGCGGATCATCTAAATAAACCGGATTAGCCCAAAGTGCACCTAATGAGCCCCAGTTGTACTTACTGTATTTGACTCTTTGTTCACGTTCAGCACGACGAACACCAAATTTCAATTGAACAAAGTAGTCACTGTCGAGCGAATAAGTTGCATCAATACTTAGCGCATTTGATACCCCTTTACTGCGTTCGTAATGGTCCATCGCCGCAGCAAAATGGTATGAAGTTAATTCATTAAAGTAGTTGTCACCACGATAGTCGACACCAATAGCATCCACTTCTTCTTGCGTTGCAGCTGACCAAGGATTGATCATTTCAAGATTTGGGGTACTACCAGTGGTGTCCCAATTTTGATTCGCGTGGGTCATAAACATAAGTTTCATGTCATCATCTGTTTTTTCAGCAACAATGTGTTGGAAATCAAAAACGAGTGACAAGTTGTCCGTCGGCGTGTATTCAACTTTAAGTGAAATGTCGTCGACTTCTGTACGTTGCTGCTTAATTCGGTTACCAGTATTGAATCTGAAACCAAAGTTTTGAACTTCACCACCAGGCGAACGTTCGGCGTCGCCGCGCCAACCACCAGATGTATCGGTGATACTGCCGCTTTCATAAACACCGTCGTCATCAAATTCAAACTCAGTACCTGGAATTGCGCCTGCTCTATAATCGCCAGGTTGCCATTCTGAATTTATGTTATGTTCATTCCAAGATAAGACAGAATCAGAACGCAAAAACTGCACAGTTGCTTTAAGTGAGCTATCTTCACTTTGCCATTGTAGTGCTGTTGCAATACCTGTTCTTTCACGAGTATCTTGTTTCATGCTTAAGTTAGCACTTGTTGGTACTAAGACACCTTCATCACCAATTTGTACACCGGTTGGCGCATATTTGGCAAACGAACCGTCATAGATATATGGGTTCGCGACTTCCATCCCGTTTAAACTACTTAACGGTCTGAATTCAAATACATTATTTTGAATGCCGTGGCTGTCAGCTTCTAATCGAGACTTAGAAAAGTTAATTAAAAAACCAAATTCACCAAGTTCACCTTTATCCCAGCGATCGCTGTATAAACCCGAGAAGGTTGGGGTGGTTTCTTTAGCAATATCACCACGTGTCCAATCGGCAGAAAACGCCAATTGGCGACCCGCTTGGTCAAATGGACGACGGGTGCGCAAACTAATTGTTCCGGCAATGCCGCCTTCAATCATGTCAGCCGTTTGGTTTTTGTATATATCAACACCGGCCATCATTTCAGGTGGAACATCTTGGAAGCTTAATCCACGGCCTGAGTCGGCGGTAAAAGAATCTCGACCATTAAATTCGCTTCGAGTTTGAGTCATTCCTCGGACGACTGCACCAGAACCTTCAGAGCTAAAGTGATCAGGGTCGTTTGATGCCGCAAAACGTTCAATCGATACGCCAGGTAAACGTTGCATTGCTTCTAAAACGCTTCGGTCAGGTAAAGAACCGATATCGTCAGATGTAATGGAATCGACAAATGTTTCAGCATTACGTTTTAAATTTTGCGCGTTAAGTAAGTTGCTCCTCATGCCCTTTACTTCGATGACTTCTACATTGTCTTCAGCTTCTGTTTTTTTCTCTTCTTCTTGACTGTAGACATTTGTACTTAAGCTCATAATAGCGATCGCTATTAATGACTTTTTAAATATAGGTATTTGTCTTTGAATACCCTTTGAATTACGACCAACGTGCCCCATGCTTTTGCTCCACATTTTAGCTTTATTATTTATTATGACGGATACATTTTATTCATATTTTGCAGGTGACATTTATTGTCTCTGCTTTTAGCAAATTATCGCTAACGCCCAACAGAGCTTAACAGATAAACCTTTAATACAAATTTCTTAGGTGTATTTAGGTACTTATTTACCAAATAGTCAATTGAACTATAAGAAAACGCAAATTAAAAACAATATATCGCAAGATATACTTATTTTTGTCACTCGCTAGGGATGTAATTTACCGACAAAATTAGGTCGATTTATTATGTTTTTGAGTTTGAAACTTGTCTTTTTTTTTAATCCTGATTATCGCTATACCTTTTCTAAATTCATCTCTATATAGTTTGAAAAGACATAATTATAATAATATTTGTGAGTAGAAAAATGATAAGTACAAATTATAAAATTGGTTTATTGAGTTCTTTAATCGCATTGTCAATTACAGGTTGTTCTCTAGAATTGGAAGATGAGGAAATTAATGTAACCCCGCGTTATGCTGATGTGGTTATTGCACCAGTTAGTGATGACGTAGACACTGGAGCGGGCTCTGACAAATTATCGTTAGATAATGCAGACTTGGAAACGGGTAGCACCGACCCATGGTTCGGGAACGGTCCAGCTGTGTTGACCATCGAACAAACTGAAGTCAAAGCAGGGTCATTTAGTTTAAAAGTAACCGATAGAACAGATGGATGGAATGGTGCCGCTATTTCCTTTGGCGACAAGCTAATTGTCGGCCACACTTACACTGTTTCTGTTTGGGTTAAAATGGCAAATGTTGACTCATCTAATGTTTCATTGACAGTCAAAGTCGCGGACGACGATGGTGATCATTATAACGGTATAGGGTCAACGATAGCGACAAACACCGATTGGGTTGAGCTAACTGGTGAATATACTCATGCGCCAATAGGAACTGAAACTGCGGAACCTTACATTTATATCGAAGGTGCAGATGCTGGCGTTGAATATTATGTCGATTCGTTAGTGGTTATCGATAATGATTTCGAACCAGGTGGCGCTGTAGATACGAGCGTCGCACTTGATAACTCAGGTTTTGAGTCTGGCGTTCAAGCCCCGTGGACAACTCAAGGCGATGCGATGTTAACGCTTGAGCCGACAGAAGTTAAAGAAGGGAGTTTTAGTGCGTTGATAACCGGTCGTTCTTCAGGCTGGCATGCTCCTATCTATACAATTACAGACAAATTAGTTGTTGGCGACACATATTACTTTTCAATATGGGTGAAGTTAGTCGAAGAGACAGCGGAAAACATGAAGTTAAGTTTAAAAGTTGTTGATGACAGCGGCGATAACTACATAACAATTGCCAATGCATCGGTTGATAATACGGCATGGGTTGAATTAACCGCCGAATATGTTCACGCGTCAGATGGTCCTGAAACACAAGTGATTGTTTATGTTGAAAGCGACTCTCCAACAGCATCTTATTATATAGACTCACTAAAAATTGATGGTGAGGCCGTAGTCGTTCCAACCAATATTTTACCAAATGGTGACTTTGAATTGGGTGCCGGTGACAGTTTTGAAAACTGGGGGGCTTGGAATGGTTCAGTAAATGTTACTGCTGAAACAACTGATGTTCATGGTGGTAACCGCGGTGTGAAAGTGGTTGGTACCGGCACGAATCCTTGGGATGTACAATTAGGAAGTGACGCTGTAGAAACAGTTGTTGGCAATGAATATGTGCTTTCAATGTGGATAAAAGGTGAAGAAGACGGAGGTGTAGTTCGCTTCTCTACAAGCAGTGAAGCTGGTGCACTTTATGGTGCTGATGAAACGATTGGGACATCATGGCAACAAGTGACCTGGACATTTGCAGCGAACGATGTTGCAACTCAAGTTGTTCTGGATTTAGGAGCGTCTGCAGTTACTTATCTAATTGATGATGTTGAACTTATTCCTGTTGCTGCCGAACCGGCTTACATGTTATCGGCTGATACAGTCTTGTTAAACGGTGACTTAGAACTAGGTACAGACAATGACTTTGATAATTGGGGCAAGTGGAACAATGGTGATGGCATTGTGCAAGAACTTACTGAAGTTCACAGTGGTGCACGTTCAGCCAAAGTGACTAATGGCAGTGACTTTAACGCCGAGTATCAATCGCAACTTGTTAGTGATGAAACCACTTTAGTTGTAGGCACTACTTATAGTGCATCGGTTTGGATAAAAGGAACCGTTGATGGCGAAGTTCGTTTTTCTACCAATGAAACTACGCCGCAATATGGCGCTACAGCTATGGTTACCGCTGATTGGTCTCAAGTCGTTTGGGAGTTTACCGCAACAGAGGAAGTGACTAGGCTCGTTTTTGACTTAGGTAAAACGCCAGACGCAGTTTATTACGTCGATGACTTTGAATTAGTGGCTAAATAGTCAATTGGCTATTTAGCCCTAATACATAATCATAAAAACTCTTAATTTATTAGTAAATTAAGAGTTTTTTTACTTTATCAAGAGAAGAGATGATCTTATGAATCAATACAAACAAAAGTTAAAGCGCGCAGCTCAAAATATTTCATTGGCTATAATGTTTGGCATTTCTTGCTTAATAACTGCGCACGCCGCTGATTTCTCAATTACGGTAAAAACCAAGACAATAAATGGCGACCAGTACAACAACGTTGCCACAAAAAGTATTACGGGAGACCACTGGGAGCTAATTTCAGGGCACTATAAACATAGTAACGACAAAGACCTTGCCAGTCCGTATCTGTATATCGAAGGGCCCAACAAAGGCATCAATTATTATATCGACAGCCTCGTAGTGGTAGATTTAAATTCAGAGCTATCTGGCTCGGCAGAGAATCTAACCGATAATTCAGGTTTGGAAACCGGATCTGTGTCACCTTGGTTTAAAAATGGTGATATAAAATTAGCCCTTGAAAATGCAATTGTTAACGATGGTAAATACAGTTTAAAGGTCAGTCAACGAACCGATAATTGGAATGGGGCCGCAATCGCGTTTAATAGAGCTCTAATCAGCGGTCATACTTATAAAATATCAGCTTGGGTTAAATTAGCTAAATCTGAGGCCACAGTAAAAACCGTGCAAAAAAGCAATCCTTCCTCAGTAAACAGTAATTATGTTTATTTTACCGACGGTAAACCAACAGGCGAATGGGGAATCGTGCTCGGCGATAGCAGCGACTGGACAAAAGGCATCAAAAATAACACCGGGTCATCAGCCGATAAGCAACTAGCGGTAAAACCTGCAACGTATAAAGTGGCTAATGATGCGATAAATATCAAGTGGGCTCGTAAAAAAGGCAAGGGGCAGTTTGCGATTTACGGTGCAAACATTGATCTATCTTCGTTGCAAGATTCAGTGGCTTTAACGATGGAAGTTAAAGTCATCAGGAAACCTAAAAAGAGCGTCCAGTTTGGTCTAGACTGCGGATATCCATGCCGTGGTGAAATGAACATTCAAAAAATGTTTAGAGGTCTACCAAAAGGTGAATGGGTGACGTTTCCTATTCCACTCAACTGTTTTGTCGCCCAGGGGCTTGATGCCAGTAGAATAAATGGCCCATTATTGATCGCGTCCGACGGTTCATTTGAAATTGAAATCGCGGATGTACGCATGGAGCAATTACCTGAGGGCGCACCAACCTGCGCAAACTAGATAGCTTTTAATTAGATTCGCTGAGTATTGACGTTATGTTCAATACTCAGCATCAGAGGTTTAATAAACCAACCAACATCAACTCACTTATTAACATCAAAGCGTTTGACGGCAGATGTTAGGCGTTCAATAAACATCAAACTTAACGTTAATTAAAGGGGTTGAACTCAGGCGGTAGCGTGCCGCAACTAAGGGTAAACATAGCACCTTCTTCATAGGGTTCGCCGAGTACGGTTTTCTTAACTTGAGATACCACCCAACCACTGATATCTTGCTTAAAGCTAGAGTTACAGAACATTTTATTCATAGACCAGACACTAGACACATCCCACGAACCAATATTTTGGTTGAATTTAGATTCGGCAAACATGCTATACGCTCGATTCAGATTAGAGACATCCCAAGAACTAATATCTTGATTGAAAACAGAACGTTGAAACATACTTTCCATATATTTTACATTAGAGACATCCCATAAGCTGATGTCTAGGTTAAAAACTGACCCTAAAAACATTGAACTCATATCAGTTACAATAGAAACGTCCCAAGAGCTTATGTCTTTATTAAAAACAGAATCTTGGAACATACCGTCCATATATTTCACATTAGAGACATCCCAATTTCCAATGTCCTGATTGAATACTGAGCTTTCGAACATTCTAGCCATACTTTTTACATTAGAAACATCCCAATTTCCAATGTCCTGATTGAATGCAGAGCTTCTGAACATTCCAGCCATAAGCTCTACATTAGAGACATCCCAATTTCCAATGTCCTGATTGAATGCAGAGCTTCTGAACATTCCACCCATATATTTCACATTAGAGATATCCCAAGAGCTGATGTCTTGATTAAAAGGGGTAGCTGAAAACATTCCACCCATATTTTCTACATTAGAGATATCCCAAGAGCTGATGTCTTGATTAAAAGGGGTAGCTGAAAACATTCCACCCATATTAGTTACATTAACGACATCCCAAGAGCTAATGTCTTGATTAAAAAGGGTAGCTGAAAACATTGCACCCATATCAGTTACATTAGCGACATCCCAAGAGCTGATGTCTTGATTAAAAGGGGTAGCTGAAAACATTGCACTCATATCAGTTACATTAGCGACATCCCAAGAGCCGATGTCTTGATCAAAAGGGCTAGCTGAAAACATTTCACTCATATCAGTCACGTTAAAGACAACCCAAGGACGAATGTTTTGATTGAATTCTGAGTCTTTGAACATTTCACTCATATCAGTCACATTAAATACATCCCACGAACCTATGTTTTGATTGAACTTTGATCCTTTGAACATTTCACTCATATCAGTCACATTAGATACATCCCACGAACCTATGTGCTGATTGAACATTGATTCTTTGAACATTTCACTCATATTAGTCACATTAGCGACATCCCAAGAGTCGATATCTTGATTAAATTCTGAGTTTTTGAACATTTCACCCATATTAGTCACATTAGATACATCCCACGAGCCTATGTCCTGATTAAATTCTGAGTTTTTGAACATTTCACTCATATTCGCCACATTAGAGACATCCCACGACCCAATGTCCTGGTTGAACTTAGAATCTTTGAACATTTCACTCATATCAGTCACATTAGAGACATCCCAAGCGCCAATATCTTGATCGAAACTTGACTCGTTGAACATTAATTTCATGCTAGTCATACTAGAGACATCCCAAGAATTAATGTTTTGATTAAACAGTGAAGAAGTAAACATCCTGCTAGCACTTTTCAAATTAGAGACATCCCATGAATTAATGTCTCGATTGAATGCTGAGTAGGCAAACATTTCGTTCATATTCACCACATTTGAAACGTTCCAATCACCAATATCTTGTTTGAATTGACTATTATAAAACATACGCTCCATATTAGTCACATTAGAAACATCCCAAGAGCCGATATCTTGGTTAAATCTTTCATTGGAAAACATTTCACTCATATCAGTCACTTTAGAAACATCCCAAGCGCTAATATCTTGATTAAAATCTGCTGAATTGAACATTCCCGACATGTTTGTTACATTTGATACGTCCCAGGATGTAATATCAGGAACGTATTGTGCATTTATAAACATCCATTTCAAGTTAGTGACTTTGGTCGTTATAACGGTATGTAAATCGGCTTTATCATAGTCTCGAATGGTTTTGTCATCTACTATGGTGTATTCGACCCCATTGATTAATTGAGTTTTCCCCACACTTGCTTCGTCAACTGCAACAATGGTTATGCCATTCTCTGCGAGGTAGGCATAGGCAGATAGTTCAGGGTTATGTGGGAAGGGATCCAAACTGTCGATAACGCCATCGTTGTCAGAATCGATATCAGTTTCCTGGTCCGGCTTACTGTCAGAGGAGCAGCCAAAAAGGAACAGGGGAATTGCAATTAACCATAGTATTTTCAAAGTCATAATCCTTTATTATTATCATTAAAAATTATACTAGGCAGTGTGTAGAAGTTAGTCAATAGTACACGCGGTGCATTAGTTTCGGTTGTTAGTTGTTAGTTGTTAGTTGTTAGTTGTTTGTTTTTTGTCAATATTACTTTACGTCGTAAAGACGGCATCTTTTCGATGGTTATATTAAATAACTGTGGCTCATAATTGCCTTACTTAACCAAGTAACGGGGGCATGTCTATTTAGACTAATCCTGTTGCAATATTGTGACTGCATTTAGGAATGGCATAAGTTAGTTTTTAATTTCTGGTGCTTGGCAATAATGTTTAACAAACTCCTGATGAGTGGGCAGTTGGTCTACTGCCGATGTAATTGAATGCTTCAACCCTGTCAGGAACTTTTCTAGCTCTTGGTCACTCATCGTTTTAACCATGTGGTGGTACTGTTTAGGGGCTATGCCTTGCCCCAACATCACTTGAACCCAAGAGTCGACTCTGAATAACTCACCGTCTGACTGAAACGCACGACCACCGTCTTTAAATAAATTAATCCTGTGTGACAAGGTCTTAGGTACTTCCATATCTTTGCAATAACGCCAAAACGGGCTGTCGTCACGTTGCGTTACGTGATAATGCAAAATGATAAAGTCGCGTATTTTTTCAAGCTCCACTGCAGCTTGTTGGTTGTATTCATCAATAACTTCATCTGTGATGCCACCAAAGGGAAATAGCTTCATTAAGCGAATGGTTGCCATCATAAAAAGATGGATACTGGTTGATTCCAAAGGCTCAACAAACCCACTGGAAAGTCCCATTGCAATACAGTTTTTATTCCAATTTTTCCGTCGTCGACCGGTTCGGTATTTGATCACTTTGGGTTTGGTAATTGGCGGTCCATCAATGTTATCTAAAAGTTGTTTTACGGCTTCTTCATCCGACATATATTGACTGCAAAACACTAATCCATTACCTACTCTATGTTGTAATGGAATTTGCCACTGCCAGCCCGCGCTATGTGCAATAGACCGCGTATACGGAACTGCAGGACCTGTCGACGCGGTTTGCACAGCGACAGCACTATCACATGGCAACCAATGTGACCAATCTTCGTACCCTGTGTGCAGCGCTTTTTCGATGAGTAAACCTCGAAAACCTGTACAGTCAATAAATAGGTCACCTTCGATGGCTTGACCGGAGCCCAATGTAATAGCGCTTATGCCGCCAGTTGTTTGGTCTTTCAGTACATCTACAATTTTACCTTCGATGCGAGTAATACCTCTATCTTCACTGAATTTTCGTAAAAATAGACCGTATAAAGTTGCATCCATATGATAGGCATAGTTTATTTTTGACTTAGCCGAGGTGGCAAATTTGCCTGCTTTGGCTGCTTGTAATTCATAACAATAGTCACCAAATGGCGCATTGATGCCTTTTTCTAACCCATGTAGCCAAAAGTCATGGAATTCACCCAAGTAAAAGTCTTTACCTGTGATCCCAAATGAATGTATGTATTTATCACCAATTTGGCCCCAATTTTCAAATGAAATACCTAACTTGAAGGTGGCTTGCGTGGCTCGCATCACTTCCTGTTCGTCGATACCTAAAAACTTATGGAAGGTCCTCATGGGCGGTATGGTCGCTTCACCTACGCCTATCGTGCCGATGTCATCCGATTCGACTAGGACAATGTCGAGTACTTTTCCAAGTTGTTTAGTTAAGGCTGCTGCGGCTATCCATCCGGAGGTTCCGCCACCTGCGATGACGACTTTTTTAATTGGTTTTGTTGCCATGTTTTTATTATACGAAGTCAAAATGAGTTCCAACGTTTAAAGTGAGCTTTAACTTAACCTATGTTAGCAAAGTTAGGAAATTCGCTCGGGTTATCGATTAAGCTTATTTAACAATTGCGCTCTGAGTTTTCTTGCCTGTAATTCGTCTATTTTTCCCAACGAACCTCTTGCCTGCTCTGGCAGGTGTTCACCCGCGTGAGTTGACTCGGAAAAAATATAATAATCAAAGACTTGCTGCCATGCCTTTTTCTCTGTTAATGGTCGATCTTTAATGCTGAGTAGGGCATGTTGTAATACGTTCATTGCTTCACCTAAGTAGTTAGGTACGTTGTTCCACCAGTAGTTAATAAGTACGTTAAACTTACTTAAGCCTTCAACTTGATGCCACCACATACGGGGCAAATACAAGGCATCCCCGGGGGTCAATTCAGCAATTTGTCCCGCTGCAATGGCGTCTTTAAAACGTGGGTATTTGTCAACGTCGGGCTCGTTAAAATCAACCATACTGATAGCAGGACCACCTGGGTTTAACTCAAGTGGGCCTGGGTAAAGGTTATGTATTTGTTCAGGAGGGAATAATGTGAATCGACGATTACCCACAACACAACACGCAATATTGTCTGACGTATCATAATGGCAAGCGGCGAGGGTGGCATTGCCGAGCCAAATTTTCATCTCGGGTTTTGACATCAAACCGCTGTTGATGTGTTTTGAAATATCGAGATCGTTATTTTCCCTGAGCGAAGGTAAGTGTTTATCAACAAAGCTTGAGGCAATATAATACGACGGAGTTTGAGGGGCATTCAGAGTTGCCATTATCAAGTCTAAAACCTCGCTAATTGGCATTTTTTGAGATTGATAATCGAGCTTACTAGTGTCGTTATTATAAAAAAAACGACCTTGGATTTCGGGTCTACCAATACATGCAATGGCGGGTTTGCCATTGTCCGCAGATTTTAAATAATCTATTGCTTGGCTATTTGAAGCTTGGCCCGCCTTATATAATTCCCAGTTGTTAACCAATCCTCTTAAAATAACAGGCTCGGAGGAATTCAGTATATGCTCAGGGATTTGACCTGAAGTACCGACATCTATGCTGTTTGTTTTGTTTGTTATATTTTGCATACCCTAACTTGCCACAAGTCTTGTTCTATTACATCGAAATTAATAGATGCTGCCGAATTATTCTATTAGTTGGTTTTTCAAATTGATTAATTTTTGAATGTTAGAAATTGAGGCAATGATTAAAAAGGCACTTTGTAAAAAGCCTGACCGATTTAGCTTTTCAAGACTTGCGCCATCGAGGTTTTGGAGTTTCTCGTCACTAATTGTGTAGTTGCCATTGAGTTGGTATTTTTCACCGTTATCTAACGTAAATTCAATTGTAATGGGTTCTATTAAACTGAGCTCTTCAAATGCCGCAAACATGACATTGGTCAATTTCGCGCCCTCGGTAATTCGCTTTAATGAACTTGCGCTGTTTTCCAAGTACTGACTGTTACCGCCATGCTCTAAAAATAAGGCTGTTCCGTCAGAAATATTTGTTCGTGTGCTGTCCATATCAATATGGATCACTGGTGCTTTTTCGTCACCACCATCGGCTGATTGGTCTTGATAACCAATTAAAAAGGGTTCACGGGCGATAATAGCCGGGACATATTCTGCATTCCATCCAGTGGCTGTTGTAGTGTCTAAAAACAGGTTTTCGTTTTTTTCGAAGCCTAATATAACGGTAGATAGGAACTGGTTAGTTTCAGGGTCTTTGCGAAATAAAATAGGGTACTCTTTTTGAATGTCTTCAATCTCATTAGGGAAGATAATTGTACTCGCAATGTTATTGCCGTGAGCAGCGCTATAGCGAGGATCAATTTTTAAATCTTTGTGGGTTACGTTGTTTAGCAATACATGGTTGGCCATTGTTATTATTATTCCTGTATTTATAGGGCAAATCGGTTTGATTCCGCGTGCATTAATCTCGTTGTTGGGAAAAGAAAGCCGCTAAATTTAGCGGCCTTCTATACGTTCAAACTGTTTCTAAGTAATTAGATTACGTATTAGAAAGAGTAACGTGCGCCCACTTGATAACGTGCCCCTAACTCTGTTAAGTACCAAAGTTGGGTTTTGTTACGTGCATGCGAACGGCTGTTTTCTTCAGTAAGGTTAATCCCTTCGAAGAATACGGTTAAGTCGTCGTTCACTTCATAACTTACGTTAAGGTCAATTTGAGAGTAAGCTTCAACGTAACGCGGGTTATTTGAACTACCTTTGTTAACTTCCGCTAAGTACTCGTCACGCCAGTTGTAGGCAATACGAGCTTGCCAACCATCTTTCTCGTACATCGCGACAACGTTAGCTGTATCGCTCAAACCAATTAACGCAAACTGAGATACATCTGGATCCGCTTCGTTATCAAACTTAATATCGCCACGAACTAACGTATAGTTAGCTTGTACACCAAAGCCAGTATCACCAAAGAAGTGTTGGACCGCAAATTCAGCACCATAAATCTTAGCTTCTTTGTTATTGTCAGGTGTATTGGTGCGGAAAATCATTTCAGGGTCGCCAGCAACTGCTGTTAGATCCCATCCCGGAGTTTCTGCAAGTTGTGCTGCTTGAGCATCAGAACCATCATAATCCGCTGCGCCGTTCGGGAATACTTCTGGGTGCTCTAACAATACCATCATGTTATATAATGAACTGTCGTCTAGCGCCCAACCACCGTCTATTACAGCTTGTGCTGCTGCTTTTGCGCGTGCTCCGCCTGTAACGTCTAAGATACCAAAGTGACCGCTGTCAACTTGCTTGCTACCAATAAATTTAGCCACGTTCTTTTGGAAGAAACCAGTAGAAATGTAACTTGCTTCGTCAAAGTACCATTCTAAAGACAAATCAACGTTAGAAGATTCTAAAGGCAATAAGCCTGGGTTAGATGCGCTAGCTGTTGGTTTTGCGCCAAGTAGTGTTGAACCACCGCCGCCGCCAAAGTTACTAGCAGAAACCCCTAAGCTTCCTAATCCAGCGCGAGCGATTGTTTTACTGAAAGAGAAACGACCTTTTAAATCATCTGTGATATCAATATCGAAATCAAATGTTGGTAAAAGGTTGTCATAGCTGTTTGTTGCCGAAAATGGCGCAGCAGGAATGTTACTGTCTACATAAGGTACTACGTCATCGTTATCTTCCCAGCTGAAAAATATTGTGCCTACCAAAGAACTCGATTCAACTTCAGTCTTTTCAAAACGTAGACCAGTCAATACGTGGAAAGGCATGCCATTTAGTTCACCGCCAACTGCAATTTGCATATAAGCAGCCGTTGTTGATTCTATAACACGGTTACTTGCAGACAAAGATGCTTCAGATTCAGTCGGGATACCTGGATACAGATTAAGTGCTGCATCATATATTGCAGAAGGGCTACCAATAAAACCATAACCTGGGGTAGATGACGTTGGGTAATCGTTAAATTCGCCCGCTAAGTCAAATGGCTGAAGTATATCGCCAAACTCACCTGGGTTTGCAACACCCCAGTTACCAAGCGCAATATTGTTACCAGCCGTTTGCATAGAAAGTGAATCCATTTCACTGACTTCCACACCAAAGTCAAAGCGACCGTCATCAAACTCATACGTACCATCAAACTTAACTTGAGATATGTCTGTTTCTTGTGATGCATTTCTAATACGAGCGATAGACGAACCAACATCGCCTGCGTCTACCATGCCGTTATTATTTGCGCCACGGATACTGTCATCGTAAACGTTGCTAAACGTTGGCAAGTCAGCGCCCCAGAACCATTCTGTTTGTGTTTTAATTGGAGCACCTAGACCAACAGCAAGTTCACCACTGTTACGAGGGCCAACACCGCGACTGTGCATATTTGACTGGTGGGCATCAAGTCGTAAAATCAAGCTGTCATTAACTTCGAATTCAAAGTTAACACCTAGTGAGGTGAGGGTATTTAAGTTTTCACGTAATTGTTGCTCGTAGCCTTCATCCGAACCGCCAGAATAGGCTTCTTTAGCATAAATTGGTGTTGCTACCGCAGAGTCGTCAAAAATGACTTGTTGTACGTTGTCACCATTCTGCATCCAGTTGGTGATTTCACCACGGTGCTCAGTAAGTTGGTTTTCAGCGAATGTATAATCAAGTGTACCGGTAATTCTATCGGTAGGTCTAAATTGTAATGTTAATTGGGCGTTATCTCGAACACGTTGGGTGTTTGAAAATGCATAACGGATGTCATTTGGACGAGCGTATAATTGACCATCTTCAGGTTCATTTTGATAAATGTCTCCGGTATTATTATACAAACCGCCTGGGTTATTTAGGTCATTCCAGTATCCGATGTTCCAGTTGTTTACGGTCGCTCCAGTGTAACCAGAATCACGCTCTTGGTGACTGACTGATAAGCTAACACCATAAATTGAATCGTCATCGCTATAGCTGATCAAGCCTGAAAGTTCAGGTGTAATGTCGCTGCCAGTTCTGTTTGTTGTATCTGCTACAGCTTTAACGCCTACATTGGCTTTAAACCCGACGGTATCGAGTGGTCTTGCTGTATTAATATTGATTGTTGCACCAATACCGCCAGTGGCAATATTTGCTTTACCTGTTTTATAAACTTCAACAGACTTTACGCTTTCTGATGCAAGGTTGGCAAAATCAAATGCTCGCGTACCACCGCCTCGAGTCGTTCCATCAGCACCTGAACCGGCACCATAAGTTGTTGCCGCAGGCATCATTCGACCGTTTAAAGTCACCATGTTGTTATCACCCGCAAAACCACGGACAGTAACTTCCGACCCTTCGCCGTTTACACGACTGATAGAAACACCAGTAATACGTTGTAGTGATTCAGCTAAGTTAGTATCTGGGAATTTACCCATATCCTCTGATGAAATTGCGTCTACAACGCCCTCTGCATCTCGTTTTAAACGCGTTGACTCTTGAATACTTGAACGCATACCAGTAACAGAAATGACTTCAATTGAGGCCTCCGCTGCTGCGTTATCGTCGGCTGCAATTGCGACACCCGCATAGAAGCTTGATGCAATGCTAGCGGCTAGTAGTGATTTTGCAAAAGTTTGATTCTTACGCTGTGATTGTAAATGTTTCATTTTAATTCCCACTTTGTATTGTTGTGATTTTTTTAAGTGTTCGTCCATTTATATTCATGACTGAATAACAAAAGATACATTTTTAATCCCTCAATCCTTGAGCGAGTTGTTTCCCGGACAACTTTCCCTCAAAAAATGCATCATTCGCACAAATACAACCCAATTTGTAAGCGGTTACATATGGACATTTAGTAATCTATTACAAATCGCTTTTTAACGATAATACTAAATTAAACATTCCATTTATGTTAATCCGCAAATTAGATTTTGGTTTTTCGTTATGTTGTTTTTTGTTTTTATATTTCAATAGTTTACTTTCCTTGTTGAAATTTGGTTTGTTTCTGAAAATTAGTTTGGCTTGTCGTTTTAAACTCATGTGTCCAGACGAAACTGCACCCGTTTTAGGTGTTTTTTGAGTCGTCACAAAATAGAAAGAATACATGATGGTTAAAAGCGTTTTTGGATTGCTATATTGGATATGAATAATGTCAAAATAGTCATTCCTCACTCTCAAAAAAAACAGGTGTTTGGTCTATGACTTTTCAGTCAAATAACCTGATGTGAATGTAAATTGTTCACGACTTTACTGCCGTTACGTTGGTGTTTACTCAGGCTCGTCTCAACATGTGTTTGTAAAGCGTGGTTAGTTGAAATTTCGAACCAGGTATCTACAAGTAAGTCATTTTTTAAATAGAAAATAAGTGATTGGCTCACTTATTTTCTATTAGCCACAATGGATTACAGGTTATTTGTTGTAAGGCGCAATCGGAATTATGGTGCCATCATCATTGTAATTAATTTCTGCCATTTTAATTGACCGTAAATGTGTTACGCCTTTTGAAAGCACACAGTCATGGTAAAACAAATACGATTTATCATCGATTTCACAAATGGAGTGATGCGTTGTCCAGCCCTCTACAGGGGTTAGGATGTGTCCTTGATAGGTGAATGGTCCGTATGGATTGTCACCGATGGCATAACAAATCAAATGGCTATTGCCTGTTGAATAAGAGAAGTAGTATTTGCCATTATGTTTGTGCATCCAAGACGCTTCAAAAAATCGACGTTGGTGATCACCGGCTAATAATACATCGCCATTTTCATCTAATATTTTTAGCTCTTTAGGTGTTTCATCACATTCCAGCATATTGTCAGTTAAGCGCGCTACAATAGGCCCTAACTGAGGTTCATCGTCCGCAGGTTCACCTTTGGATGCATCATAGACATTGTTTCGATAGTTTTGTAACTGGCCGCCCCAGATACCGCCCCAGTACATGTAATGACGGCCATCATCATCTTCAAAAACAGCAGGGTCGATTGAATAACTTTCTTTAATCGGGTTTGGTTGGGCGATAAATGGCCCTGTAGGTGAGTCACTTACCGCTACGCCGATTTGAAAAATACCATCGGCTTTTTTCGCCGGAAAATATAAGTAATATTTGCCGTCTTTGCAGGCTGCGTCTGGTGCCCACATTTGACGTTCGGCCCAGTCTACATCGTCAACGTGCAGCGCCACACCGTGATCTACAGCTTCACTATTAACATCGTTCATGGAGATTACATGGTAATCTTCCATCGCGAAGTGATCACCGTTATCGTTAAACTCGATGCCAGCTTCAATATCATGTGAAGGGTAGATATAAATTTTACCGTTAAAAACATGGGCCGAAGGGTCAGCGGTATAAATATGTTTAACGAGAGGTTGAGAAATCGCTTTCTTCTCAAGTTGTTCATAATCTACTTGTTCAATAGTTACATTTTCTGTATCAGACATTTTTAAACTCTTATTTAGTAAATTGTATTAATTTCTAGATTTTCTTAAATCCGCTTCGATTTGCAGTTCCATTTTTTTGTTTATCTCATAAAAGAATAAACTTGCGCAGCCAATCAAAAATGGCACAGCGGCGTAGATGCTAACGGCAAACTTAATGCCCTCGATTGTCTCTGCTGTTTGGGTCACCAGCTCGGCGTTATAATGGTAACTTGCTAAAATACCGGCGACTAAAGACCCGCCAATTGCGAGGCCAGACTTGAGTCCAAATAACATTGCGGAAAAGACAATGGCTGTAGCTCGGCGACTGTTTTTCCATTCAGAGTAATCTGCAACGTCGGCAATCATTGCCCAAAGGATAGGGGTTGTGATCCCGTAGAAGAAACCGTGGAATATTTGCGTGCCAAACATTAAGGCAACGGATTCAGGCTCATAGAAATAGAACATCATGACAAAAAGAGTCGATATAAATAATGCGCCGGCAAATACGTCTCGTTTACCAAATTTGTCTGCCAGTGGTTTGGAGAAGCCGATACCAATAATCATAAAGATAATGCCACAGGCATTAAATATACTGTTGCCTGATATCGCGACATCTTTAGGCCATAAGAACTCAACAAATCCCATGCTAGTGAGCATGCTATTTAGGCGACTAATAAAGCTGTTGAAACCGATGTCTTGTTGGAATTGAGCAAGGTGACTTTCGCTGACATAATTTTGGAAGTAGTAAATGTACATTCCGCCTTTAAGCGCGAGCGTGACAAACACCAAAATAGTAAGCGTTAACATAACCACCCAAGGTTTGTTTTTCACTAAATCAATGAGGTCTTGCTTAATTGTAGACTTCTGCTCAGCTTTGGTTATCACGCGTTCTTTTGTCGTGAAGAAGGTAATAAGAAAGAAAACAATGCCCACGAGTGCAAACATGGTCATGGTATTTTCAAATCCAACGGCTTTATCGCCGTCACCCATAATTAGAACAAGAGGCAATAACATTACTTGGATGAGAAATTGAGCGACCATAACAGCGACAAATCGATAAGAAGACATGCTGTTTCTTTCAGACATGTTGCCCGTAATAACACCGCTTAAGGCGGCATAAGGCAGATTGTTTGCAGAATAGATGATAACTAGCCCGACATAGGTCACTAAGGCGTAAATCATTTTACCCTGAGGGCCAATGTCTGGTGTACTAAAGGCTAAAATGGCCATTAAACCAAAAGGTAAAGATGTCCATAATATCCAGGGTCTATAACGTCCCCAGCGTGTACTGGTTCGATCGGCAATTACGCCCATGATTGGGCTAAAGAAAGCACCAACCATACCGCCCACAAAAATTATGAAGGTCGCGGTTTCTGCTGGTATTTTATATACATCAGTATAGAAAAACGCTATAAAAGTGACAAATGTCTGGAATATCAAGTTGGCAGCAAGATCGCCCAAGCTGTATCCAACTTTTTCTGTGACGGATAGCTTTTCCATCGCCAAGTCTGGTTTATTCAAATTTGCAGTATCGAGTTCTGTTGTCATAGTCTTATAATTCTTCTTATTTTTTTGTCATTCTAATGCTTTCAAGGCGTTTGAGTATTGTGAATTTAAATTTTGTTATTATCATTTGTTACGATTAACGCAAAAAAACAATAACGTATTATGCTTTTTCTGAATCCACAAACACTAATGCTTGCGGGCGTTTAGTGGGTTTGTTCAGCCATCGGTGGTTTTGAGTTTACTTAAGTAAATCGTGTGTAAACCCTTTTGTTGCCAGGGAGACTCACATCATAACTTTCTCAAAACGCACTAATTTATAACATGTTCCACAGCTAAGTATTTAACTCGCCCATCTACGAATTAAATGTAAAACAAATAAAACGTAATTCTGATTATGAAATTTCTTATACGAATATTTTTATTAATTCGTATAAGATGAATTTAAGTAGTAACGTTATAAATAGAGAGTTTTAAACCAAAGGGGTGGGCGATATGTTTGAAAATAAACATAGTATTACGCTGTTATTAAACGCGAGTAAAACATACGACCGAAAAGTGATTGAAGGAATAGGTCATTATCTACAAGCATCTAAAACGGATTGGGACTTATATTTGGAAGAAGATTTCCTAGCACGCTTCGATAATATTGATGAGTGGGGGGGAGACGGCATCATTGCTGACTTTGACAATCCGGAAATTCAAGAAGCACTCATGAAGACCACAGTTCCGGTTGTTGGCGTGGGTGGCTCTTATAGCAATCCAGACGATTATCCAGATGTGCCGTATGTCGCTACCGATAACTATGAACTGGTGAATACCGCTTATCAGCACTTAAGACAAAAGGGCATAGAACGTTTTGCTTTTTATGGCACACCAAAAGACGAACATCATCGTTGGTCCGAAGAGCGTGAAAAAGCCATTATTAGTATTTGCAAAGCGGATGGTTACGATTGCCAAGTTTATCGTGGGCATCCTATTAAGCCTGAAACCTGGCAAGATACCATTAAGCGTTTGTCAGATTGGCTACAGTCTTTACCAACACCTATAGGCATTATTGCCGTTACTGATGCTCGTGCCAGGCATTTGTTGCAGGTTTGCGATCATACTGGGATGTTAGTGCCTGATAAATTATGTGTCATTGGTATCGATGATGACGAAATTGCTCGATTTCTTAGTCGTGTAACACTTAGTTCGGTGAGCCAAGGTTGTTTTGAAATGGGCTTTCAAGCCGCCAAAAAATTACATCGTTTACTCAACGGCCAAAAGTGTTCAACTAAACCCCACTTAGTGCCGCCAGCTGGTATTTTAGAACGCCAGTCTACGGACTTTAAGGCGATTAAAGATACGCATGTCATGCAGGCGATGCATTTCATTCGTCAAAAGGCGTGTCGTGGAATTAAAGTTGATCAGGTTTTAGATTACGTGGGAATTTCTCGTTCTAATTTAGAGCAACGGTTTAAAGAGGAACGTGGGCATAGTATTCATAATGAAATTCATCATGAAAAGCTGAGAAAAGCCTGCAGTATGTTAAAAAATACTAGCCAAACAACCAGTGAAATTGCCAGTGTTTGTGGTTACCCATCATTGCAATATATGTATGCGATATTCAAAAAGCACTTTAATAAAACGCCGCGTGAATATCGTGATGATGCAAAAGGCGTCGTCAGCGAACCCGACAATTTAGATATTAGTGATATTAAATTAGAAGATGAGTAAGTTGGCGCACACTTTCTTTTAAGCCCTTGCTTTACTGCTTTTTGATGAGCTAATGTGGTCCTTGTTGAAATATTATTGATATTTTTAATATCTCAACAAGGATTTATATTTTTAGTCACAGCTTATAGCACGACCCAATTTTGTTTCTTATCGCTGGCAAATATTCCGTCAATTACTTTCATGTTCGCTAGCGCATCAGTTAATGGCGTTGGAGTGGCTAATTTGTTATTTACTGCATTTGCTAATGCATCCACTTGAAATACATATTGATCACAATTTTCTACTTTATGGACAGTTTTAACTTGATCATGACGCACTGTTAGTTCGGCTTGGCAATCGTCTGGTTGATAAAACGGATATTCAATTGTTAAGCTTCCGGTTTCACCAACTATGTAAACCCGTTGACTCGACTCACTTTGGGTTGAACAGAAGAAAGAGGTTTTGACATCCCCAAAGTCCAAAATGGCATTGGCATGTTTATCAACGCCAAAGTTAGTATCCATAACTAATGATCCCATGACTTTTTTAGGTTCTTTCCCTAATAAAAAGCGGGTTGCGGAAATGCAATAGCAGCCGATATCCATCATCCCGCCACCACCTATGTTTGGCATGTTTCTAACGTTTTCTGGGTCAACGTTGTGAAAGGTAAATGCCGCATCAATTGTATGCACTGTTCCGATTTCACCAGCCTCGATGAGTTGTTTAGCAAGTGTCCATTGGGGATGAAAACGGTACATAAACGCTTCCATAATTTTTAACTGTGGATGTTTATCTGCAACTGCAATTAACTGCTCGACTTCGGCCACATCTAAGCCAATTGGCTTTTCACACAATACATGTTTACCAGCCTCTATGGCCTTAATGGTCCAAGGGACATGTAAGTGGTTTGGCAGTGGGTTATAGATAATATCTATACTTGGATCGTCAAGTAACGCTTGATAGCTCCCAAACGCATTTGGAATATTTGTTTCCTGAGCAAATTTTTCAGCTTGCGCTAAATTACGAGAGGCAACGCCATAAACCATCGATGAATTTGAGGCATGAATTGCAGGGATTAGTTTGCCTTTAGCGATATTGGCGGTACTTAGAATACCCCACTTTAGTTTTTTTGAATTAGTCATAACTAGCCTTGTCCTGGTGCGTATGGAAATGTTAACGATTTGAAATAGTCTAACGACTTGTCTGGTTTACTTAACCCATTAGGTAGTGGGCGTTTTGAATAGGTTTGAAAATAAAGCACACAGGCGTCACGCCACCATTTTGCTTCTTCAACTTGAATTTCAAGTGCCATCTTAACCTGATTAAACTGATGAGGGGCGATATGGTTTTTTTGTGCTAGCCAGTCTTTTTCCATCTGTTCGGTAGCGACGACACCTCGATAGTAATGTTTTACGAGCTCATTCCAAAGTGTATCGCCAGATGGCATGGTGTAATCCCACGGTAAATGATGGAACCAAAGTAAAAGCGGTTGCGGTGTTTTAGCTGGGTCTTCAAACCTTGTTTGCCAATATGTTGCATATTGTGACACGGCGTTAGTGCCTTTACTGGTTCTATCTAATCCAATGCCGTAGTCATCCGCTCGGTGGTAATAAACCGGATTCCAATCGTCACGGCCCAAATTATCTACCCATGGGCCTGGTCCATAGTGATGGCCAGTGTCCATTAAATGATGCAGCCCTAAAGGTGTCATGTAGTTAACGATATTTTCACGGGACCTCATCATCATGTTGGTGATGCTATTAACACTGCTCTGTTCTTGAGTCAGTGTCATCTTTATCCAGTCCTGCGCTATTTCGTCGGCAGTTAAATCATGGTCCCAGGCCAAACGGCCATAGGCATACCAATTTGCCTGGCCAAAAATATGACCAGTCCAGTTTCTGTCGCTGCCAATGTTGGCAACACCGGCGATGGCTGTAATATTTTTATTAACTAACGTGCCGTCGATGATTTTAGCTACTGTAGAGCCTATACCTTTAACTCTTGTATCGGCGTCGAGCACTTCTTTATATAACGTTGCTAAGTACGCTAAATGGGTACTAAATCCGAGGTATTCCTGGGTAATTTGAAATTCCATTGCTAGCGGTGTTTTTGGCATTGCGCCAAACATTGGACTAAAAGGCTCTCTAGGTTGAAAATCAATCGGGCCATTTTTGACTTGGATACTTACGTTTTTTTCAAATTGACCATCTAACGGCACAAACTCATTGTAGGCTTGCAGAGAGCGTTCTGTTTTTTCTTCATGTGAATAAACAAAAGCACGCCAGATAACATTGCCGCCATAAGGTTGCAGTGCTTTAGCAAGCATATTCGCCCCTTGAGCATGTGTGCGCCCGTAATCGCCTGGCCCCGGTTGACCTTCTGAATTTGCTTTTACCAAAAAACCACCAAAGTCTGGAATTAGCTTGTATATTTCAGCTGCTTTCCCTTGCCACCATTTTTGTACGTTAGGGTCTATAGGATCCGACGTGGACAAATTACCAATCTGCTGCGGCGAGCTAAATTTAATTGAAAGGTAGATTTTGATGCCATAAGGGCGAAATATATCAGCAAGTGAACGTACTTTTTCAAGCCAAGCTGGCGTTAGAATTAACGAGTTTGCATTAACATTGTTGACGACAGTGCCGTTAATACCAATAGACGCATTGGCCCTAGCATAGTCGAAATAACGTTGTTCTTTGTATTGCGGTAATTTATGCCAGTCCCAAATCGACTCTCCTGCATATCCGCGTTCGGTATGCCTATCGAGGTCGTCCCAGTGATTAAGCATTCTTAAGGCAATTTTAGGTGACTCAACAATGTTAACATCCGAAAGCGGTTTGCCCGTTTGCATTAACTGAATTAATCGGTAGGTGCCATATAGTAGACCAATATCAGATTTAGCCGTGACTAAAACATGTTGATTTTGCTTTTGGTCTGTTACGGTTTTAATGATAAAACCTTCGTTGTTTATCATCTTTAAACTGTGATCTAATTTATAGTTATGACGCAACGTTGAGTTAGCTTTTGAAATGATTAATCCGTTGCTCTGCGGAACATTCGTCGACCAGTTAATTGAATTTCCCAATAGTGTAGGTAGGGCCTTTTTTAGCTCACGGTCTATAATACTGATGGTGTCGGATTGCCCTACAAGTTGCACATTGGCAATCTGGCGCAAATATAATAAGCGTTGTGTGTCATTTTCGATGAAAGTGTAGTTTAACCACAAGCGATAACCGTCATCGCCTTGGTCATATTCATTACTCCATGCTTTGCCACTGACGACGCAGTAAAAAAACAACAATAAAACGGTTATAACTTTCATGTTTGGGCTCCAAAATTGAGGGGTATTACGTCAAGTTGTCCGTAGACTGTGTCTTGAATTCCTTTGTTGTATAGGTAACTCGCTGAAAAGTCGTAATATTGGTAAGGCATTAGTTTGTACTTACTAAAGAAGACAATATCGCAGCGGGGACTTGGCATAACGTCCGATAGGCTTGGGTCACTTGGGCAATAAAGTCGGGCTCGTCGGCGACACCTGAAAACAATTCGAGTGCCATAAAATGCGCAACATCTTGTTCTGCACTATCACAACAATAAGAGCTTATGGCTAATAATTGATGATTTAGTGGGTCTATCAACTCACTCTTGTTGCGAGATTTAATAATGACAAAGCGCATCCAAGCCGCGACAGCAAAACAGCAACTTTTGATCGGGATTCGATGTTTTATGTTGTGCACAATAATTGGCAATATTCGTACCTGCAGTTTTTGTGAACCATCCCAGGCTATTTGTGACAACAGATGTTTGATTGCCGGATTACGGTAACGTTGTAAAATTGCGCAACAATAAGACTCGTAGTTCATTTCCTTAGGGATGACTAACGAAGGTTTGATCTCGGTTTTTAGCATGTTGGAGATGAATGTATGCAGCACTTCATTGTTGATCGCGCTGTATACCGTTTCGATATCGAGCAAGTGGCCTAGATAGGCAAGTGTTGAATGTGTGGCATTGAGCACTCTGAGTTTGGCGTTTTCGTACCCTGCAATGTCGTGCGTAAATGTCACACCGACGTCGCCCCAGGCTGGAATATCATCGGGTAATATGTCTTCGATTACCCACTGGGTAAAGGTTTCACGTTTAATTGGCCAATTGTCTTTGTAACCAAACTGTTGTTCGATTTGCACCGCCATGTCGGTGTCAGTTGCCGGGGTAATAGAGTCAACCATAGTGCGGGGGCAAATTACAGCGGTCTGAATTATGTCGGCCAATGTTGTATCGACAAGTTGTGCATAGTTAACCAAGGCGGCTTTTAGTTTGACGCCGTTATCATTTAAATTGTCACAACTAATGACGGTTAAGGGGGAGGTGTTTTGCTGGTGGCGTATTTTACAGGCAAGGAATAACAAACCAATTGCCGACTCAGGACGTTCAGCGTTTAACAAATCTCGTTTAATTATGGGATGATTACAGTCCAAACGACCTTTGGCGTCAAGGCAATAGCCCTTTTCTGTAATTGTTAACGTCACTATTTTTGTGGTTGCGTCCGTGAGACGAGAGACAACTTGACTGAAATCTTCCTGTAACGCGAGAACCTCTTTGACCGAGCCAATAATTGAATATTGTGTAGTGTTATCCTGCTCAACTAAGGTGTATAAACCCTGCTGTGGTTCTAACTGTTGTTTAACGCGATTACTATTTAATGCAATAGCACAAATACCCCAGTTTCCAGCTTTTACATTAAGTGCTTGTTGAGTATACCAAGCCTGATGTGCTCTGAAAAAAGCGCCAGGACCTAAATGTACAATACCAATTTGGGTTTGTTGTCGGTCGAATTTTGGTTTTAGGATGTCTTTGCTAAGACGATCCAAATTGTTTTGGGTTAACTGCATTACATTTAAATTCTTATTATTATGTTGATATAAGCGGTTTCAGCATTTTTGTTTGCCTATAAACAATATCAAATAAAAAACCGTAAAGCTCAACACTAAATAAAATCATAACTTTGTTGTGGTTTTAGATAATAATCTTATGGCTAAAAGTGATTACAATCGTGGCTTGTTTGTCGATTCCTAGAGGTTGTCTTTATGTTTAATTTAATCAGCAGAGCATTAGGCTGTTGCGCTTTTTTGCTATTTTTTAGTGCGTCGGCAATCGCAAATATAAGTCTACCTCGGTTGATTGGTGATGGGGTTGTTCTGCAAAGAGACAGTAACAATCTACTATGGGGATGGGCGGATAATCACGAACAAGTTTCAGTAAGTTTAGACGGCAAATTGATAGGCACAGTCACCGCCTTAAACCAAAAGTGGTCGATAAATTTACCACCTCAAATCGCTGGTAGTGACCACAAAATCGTTATTAGTGGGCATAATACATTAACAATAAGGGATGTTTCGTTTGGTGATGTGTGGCTAGCCTCTGGGCAGTCAAACATGGAATTGACCATGGCGCGAGTTAAAGTCAAATACCCCGAAGAGTTTACTTTAAGCCAATACCCAAATATCCGCTTATTTAAAGTCCCACGAAAATATGATTTTGCGCAGGCTCAAGATGACGTTACATCGGGGTCGTGGCAGCGTGTAGATAGCTCAAACTTAGGACAGTTTCCTGCGGTCAGCTATTTTTTTGGAACCCGTCTCGCAGAAAATCACCAGATCCCGATTGGCATTATAAATAGTAGTTATGGTGGCTCGCCAGCGGAAGCTTGGCTTAGTGAATCGGCCCTAGAGCAGTTTCCACATTACCTCGATATCATTAACAAATACCGTCAAGAAAATTATCTCGCTAATTTGATAGCCAGCGATCATAAACGGAATGACGATTGGTACAACCAACTAAACGCTCAAGATTTAGGGCTGAAACCCAATGACAAAAACCTGACTTGGTCTGACCGCGACTATGACGCTTCGATGTGGCAAACCACGGTTTTACCGTCATTTTGGCAAGACAAAGGCATTGACACAAAAAATGGTGTGGTGTGGTTTAGAAAGGAATTTGAATTATCCAAAGCTGAAACCAACCTACCTGCGAAACTGATTTTGGGTCGTATTGTTGACGCTGACACTGCATTTATCAACGGTCGGAAAGTAGGTAATACCACTTACCAGTATCCACCGCGTCGATATAGCGTTGATAAAAACATTTTGAAGGCGGGTAAAAATGTGGTGGTGGTTCGAGTGATTAGCAGTGCCGGAAAGGGCGGGTTTGTTAGTGATAAACCTTATCAGCTCAATGTTGGAAGTCGGACAATTGATCTAAATGGTCCATGGCGCTATCGAGTTGGAGCAGAGTCGTTACCACTTGCGGGTCCTAGTTTTCAGGAATATAAACAGCCACTTGGTTTTTTCAATGCGATGTTATCGCCTATTTTGAAGACCAAGATCAAAGGTGCAATTTGGTATCAAGGTGAATCAAATACTGACCGACCAACTGAATACGCAACTTTATTCCCTGCCATGATCCGAGATTGGCGCAAACAGTTTCAACAGGGTAATTTCCCCTTTATTTTTGTTCAGTTAGCTAACTTTATGGCAGAAAACAATAAACCTGTAGAAAGCCAATGGGCAGAAACTCGAGAAGCGCAACGATTGGCATTGGCCGAGCCGAACACGGCAATGGCAGTGACGATTGATATCGGTGAATGGAATGACATTCACCCGTTGAATAAAAAAGACGTTGGTGAACGATTGTTCCTTGCGGCTCAAAAGCTGGCTTATGGCAACAATGAAGTAGTGTACTCAGGTCCAGAAATAAGCAAGGGTAAAGTGGTCGACAATCACGTTTGGCTGAGTTTTAAGTTGTTTGGTAGCAAACTAGCGATTCGAAATAAAGCCAACGAGAACGCCCATTTATTGGGATTCAGTCTCGCAGGAAACGATGGTAAGTTTGTGTGGGCCAATGCCACTATTGTCGGAGACAAAATAAAAGTGTGGAGCAACCAAATCAGCAACCCTGTAACGGTCCGCTATGGGTGGGCAAATAATCCAGTCAAGGCGAATTTAATTAATGTTCATGGGCTGCCTGCGTCGCCATTTCAGCTTTCCATTTGAAGAAGAACTTTGAAATAACCGACTGAGTTATTTTTGTTGTAAGCGTTTACAAATAGGTAAATTTCATAACTTAAATATGACAAGCAATAAAAGCACGGAATTTGGATAGGTAGTAGTCTCAAGAAATACTAGCCTAAATAATAATAAAAATAATTATGCTCAAATTAGCCCAAATACCGTCAAATCGCTTTATTATATCAACATTAGCAAGTGTGCTACTTATGGGGTGTAGCCCCGCAATCACAAACGTCCCAAACGAATCCCAGGTTCTAAAATCGAATGTTTTTTCCATCGATTCAGTCCCTCCGCTTAAATCGTTAGTCGACTTCCCTGTTGGGGTTGCTGTCCCTGCAGATCCATATGCTCATAGTTTATTAATCAGTTCTGAACGCCAAGAAGTCGTTGAAACTCACTTTAATAGTCTGACCGCTGAAAATATTATGAAAATGATGTTTTTGCAGCCCGAGCCAAACAAGTTTGCTTTCACCCATGCCGATGCTTTGGTTGAATATGCACACCAAAAAAATATGATAATGCATGGCCATGCGCTGGTTTGGCACACGCAATCTCCGAAATGGATGAACGATTATCAAGGTTCAAAAGACGATTTCAAAGCACTGTTAAAAAATCATATTTCGACTGTTGCTGGCCATTTTGCTGGAAAACTAGCGAGCTGGGACGTGGTAAACGAAGCTTTTTTAGATGACGGCACAGCGAGTAACCCAACAAAATACCGAGAAACTATTTGGTATAACAATATTGGTCCTGAGTATTTGGAAATGGCCTTTAGGTTAGCAAGAGAAGCTGACTCTGAAGTCGATTTATATTACAACGATTACAATTTAGTAAATAATGACAGCAAAATAGACCGTGTGGTCAAAATGCTAGAAGACTTTCAGCAACGCAATGTGCCAATTGATGGCATAGGCTTTCAAGTCCATATAGATACCGACACTCCAAGCATAAAAAATATCAAAGAGGCATTTTCAAAAGTCGTAAAACGAGGGGTTAAGGTTAGAGTTTCGGAGCTGGACATTGCTGTAAACCAATCGGAACAATATTCGGAGTTAACCGAAGAAGTCTCGACGTTACAACGCCAACGGTACGCTGAAGTGGTTGATGCCTATATGGATGTGGTTCCTGAACATTTACGAGGAGGTATAACGCTTTGGGGGATCAGCGATAGCGATAGTTGGATCCCAGGGTTTAGAAAACGCGCAGATTGGCCTTTATTATTTAATGAGAAGTTTCAAAATAAACCTGCACTTGTTGGCATGGCTGAAGGGTTAACCGGCCAAACGCCAAACCCCAAAACCGTCGAATTTGATTGGTTTGAATACCAAGGTATGGATGAAATATTTTCTGAACCTATGCCGGAAGGGCAATATCAAAACCCTGTTATTTCTGGTTTTTTCCCGGACCCGAGCATCACACGTAAAGGGGACGACTATTACATTGCTGTATCTTCTTTTGCCTACAACCCTGGTGTACCAATTCTGCATAGTCGCGATCTAGTGAATTGGAAGCTTGTGGGTCATGCGTTAACTAATCAAAAGCAACTCGACTTAAGAGGTAATCAAGTATCGCAGGGGGTTTACGCACCGACAATCCGTTATCATGACGGATTATTTTATATGATCACAACTGCGGTATATGGTGGCGGAAACTTTTTTGTCACAGCCGAAGATCCTGCGGGTGAGTGGTCAGAACCTTATTGGTTACCGGAAATTGGTGGGATTGACCCAGACATATTTTTTGACGACGACGGGAAAGTTTACATCGCGCACAATGATGCACCTGTTGGTGAACCTTTATATGAAGGTCACCGGGCAATTTGGATGTGGGAATATGACCTAGCTGCTAAAAAAGTCATCAAAGACTCAGGCCGAGTTATTGTAAATGGCGGCGTCGACTTAGCAAAACAACCGATTTGGATTGAAGCACCACACATATACAAAATAGATGGTTGGTATTATTTGATGTGTGCTGAAGGTGGTACTGCGGATCAGCATTCAGAAGTTGTGTTTCGAGCGAAAAACATAAACGACCCATTTATTCCATATTCTGGTAATCCGATTTTAACTCAGCGTGACTTAGCTGATGATCGAATAAACCCAATTACAACGGCAGGCCACGCCGACTTAGTGCAAACGCCACAAGGCGACTGGTGGGCGATATTTTTGGCAACTCGTGCTTATGATCAACGGTTTTATAACACGGGGCGCGAGTCATTTTTATTACCCGTAACCTGGAATAATGGCTGGCCACATATTCTTGAACAAGGCAAAGCAATTCCGCACCGCTTACCTAAACCCGCCATTAACAATTCCCTTGATATTGATGAAAAACAAACGGGCAATTTTATCTGGCGTGATGAATTTGACGGTCAAAAACTGAATGTAAATTGGAATACATTACGCAGTTTTTATAGTGGATGGTATGAGTTAGCCGATGGCAAAATGAACATCACACCTGCGCCAATTGATTTAACGTCATTAAAGCAGCCGGTTTTTTTGAGTCGTCGCCAGCAGCATATGACTTATCAAGTCACAACAGGCTTAGCGCTCCCTCAATCTACAGATATTTCAGCTGGGTTAGTGGCATTTCAAAACGAGTTTTACCATTATTATTTGGGAGTTAAAAAGATCGGCGATGGCAAATTTCAACTATTTTTGGAAAGAACAAAGGATAAAAACGCTTCTGAACCAAGAAAGATAATCAAGCAAGTTGAAATCAGCGCTAAAAACGACCAGCAACTCGTTTTAGAAATAAGTGGTGACAAGGCTGATATCAGCTTTGCATACCAAATTGCGGATGGTGAAAAAATAACGTTAGCGGCGAACTTGGATGGCAAAATACTTAGTACTGCGATTGCTCAGGGGTTTGTCGGCACTATGTTAGGCATCCATAGTCGAATCGAAAGTACGGATAAGTAGGATGAAATCGTTTTCTATTATTGGTAATACAATAGTCGCGTTATTCATCTGCATCTTATCGACTTCGATAAGCCAGGCAAATGACGGCGATTATGTCCTCTTTAACTCGTTGAATGCGGACTTTGGCATTGTTCAAAACGATAGGGTTGCTGATATCTACGTTGATAAAAGTGACCATAAGGGCGTATTACGAGCAGTAAACAATCTGCAAGCTGATATAAAAAAGGTGACGGGGAAGCTCGCCACAGTTTCAAATTCAAATCATACGCCTGATAACGCTGCACTTATCATTGTCGGTACGATTGGCCGCAGCGCTTTAATCGACCAACTTGTCCGCACTCAAAAGCTGGATATTGAAAGCTTACAAGGTCAATGGGAGGCGTTTCGAATTGAGGTTATTGATAACCCGTTTCCTCAATCACACCCATCAACAAAAAAAGCATTAGTCATCGTTGGGAGTGATAAGCGGGGAACAACCTTTGGGGTTTATGATTTAGCAGAAAAAATTGGCGTTTCACCATGGTATTGGTGGGCTGATGTGCCCGTTAAACAAAGTAAGCAGCTATATGTCAAACATAATACGTACTATCAAACTCAGCCTAAAATAAAGTACCGAGGCATTTTTCTTAATGACGAGGCCCCGGCGCTGACTAATTGGGTTAAGGCCAAATTTGGTGAATATAACCATCAATTTTACCAACACATCTTCGACTTATTATTGCGACTAAAAGCCAATTTTCTTTGGCCTGCAATGTGGAACAATGCCTTTAGTGATGACGATCCTTTAAATATGGTGTTAGCCGACGAATACGGCATTGTCATGAGCAATTCTCACCATGAACCCATGTTGTGCGCTGATAAAGAGTGGGATCGTCGTGGCACAGGCAAATGGGATTACGACGTTAACGCCGAAAATCTATATCAATTTTGGCAAAAGTGCGCCGAGCGCAATAAGCCGTTTGAAAGCATTTATACCTTAGGTATGCGTGGTCAACACGATACGCCAATGAGTGAAAATGAGAATATTGAGTTATTAGAACACATCGTGGCGGACCAGCGAACGATTCTCTCAAATGTCTTTAAAGACAGGGAGGTAAGTGACGTACCGCAGGTTTGGACGCTTTATAAAGAAGTGCAAAGTTATTACGAAAAGGGCATGCGTGTGCCTGACGATGTTACCTTACTTTGGTCAGACGATAATTGGGGCAATATACGCCGATTACCAACGCCGCAGGAGCGCAAGCGAAAAGGCGGGGCAGGGGTGTATTATCATTTTGACTATGTTGGCGGTCCACGTTCTTATCGCTGGATAAATACAACACCTATTGCAAAAATTTGGGAGCAAATGGCGCTCGCTTACCAGTTTGACGCAAAACAAATCTGGCTCACTAATGTTGGCGACTTAAAGCCGATGGAATACCCAACGGATTTCTTCCTTACCTATGCGTGGGATCCCGAGGCAATACCAAAAGAAAAATTAGCAGAATATACTCATGAATGGGTGAAACAGCAGTTTGGTGATAAATATGCGACCCAAATAGCAAGTATTTTGACGACATACACCCGTCATAATGGTCGTAGAAAACCAGAACTCATGGATGTCACTACGTATAGTCAGTTTAATTACAATGAAGCCGACCGAATTTCGGTTGAATTATCCGATGCGGTAGACCTAGCTGAGCGCATAAATAATACGTTATCTGACGATAAAAAATCGGCTTATTTCCAATTGGTTTTGCATCCAATAAAAGCAACGGCGAATCTTTATGAGCTATACAATAACGTCGCTAAAAATAGGTTGTACGCCAGCCAAGGGCGCGCCAGCGCAAATAAATATGCGGCGGCTGCCCAAAAAAACTTTGAAACAGATGCCGCTTTAAAAGCAACTTACCATCAATTAAATAATGGTCGCTGGGCGCATTTTATGGATCAAACTCATATTGGTTATACCCATTGGAATAATCCACCAGCAGACGTAATGCCCTGGTTGGCAACAAGCTCGCCTGCTAATGTTTCTGACATGGGGGTTGCTGTAGAAGGCACTGCCAATGTTTGGCCTCATATCGACCGATTAGTGCTAGACCAATTCAGTCCGTTTGGGCAAAAACAGCGTTACATTGATGTTTTTAATAAGGGGTTAATGCCATTTGAGTTTAGCGCGACAGCCAGCAAAACATGGGTAACGTTAAGTCATAACAAGGGGTTGTTAACAAACGATACACGCATTTTAGTAGGTGTTGATTGGGCAAAAGCTCCTAAAGGTGAGTTAAGTGCAACGGTATTTATCAAAGGCACCGGTTGGGGCGGTGCGACTGTTAACATCAGTGCATTTAATCCAGGCAATACTGTGGTGCGCGGATTTGTCGAAGCGGACGGTTATGTTGCTTTAGAAGCCGTTAGTGCACAGGCACTTGGTTCTACTGATAATGCAAGTTGGCAAGAGATCCCGTTCCATGGACGCACGCAATCGTCGATGTCAGCAATGTCAAAAAATATTGACCAAAGCATTCAAAATTATAAAGACGCGCCTTACCTAGAATATGATTTATTTCTATTTAACCAAGGGGCCGTGGAGATCCAAACCTTAGTCGCGCCGAGTCTAAACTTTGTGCCTACACGTGGTTTAAGATTCGCCATCGGATTTGATGATGAAGAGCCAATAATGGTTGATGTCTTAGAGAATAGTAAGCAAAACGATTGGCAGGAGTCTGTTAAAAATGGTGTGCGCTATGCGGTGAGTCATCACAATGTAAAACAGCCGGGAGCGCATAAGCTACGGATTTATATGGTGGATATTGGAGTCGTTATCCAAAAAGTCATTGTAAATACTGGCGGACTTAAAAAGAGCTATTTAGGCCCAGAGCAGAGCATGTGGGTGGACTAATTTAAAATGAAACTACTCATTTTCATCCTCGTCACTTTAGTTTTTATTCGTCCAGTTTATGGGGTTGTAAATGAGCTAAATGTGATCACTTCGCTTAGTAGCTCTGATCCTATGTATCAAGGTTTGCTCAAGTTCAAACAGGGCGTTGAAACAGCAACAAATAAAGACATTATTGTTAGGATTTTTGTAGGGTCACAACTTGGCAGCGACAACGATATATTAGAACAGGCGCGTGCTGGAGCGAACGTTGCGGTTCTGGTCGACGGTGGCCGGTTGGCAATTTATCAAAATGAAATGGGCATATTAGGTGCCCCTTATTTGGCTAGTGGGCTGGCGGAGGTCAAAAAAATTGTTACCTCAACAGTCTTTAACGCTTGGGCTGCGCAACTTAGTCAAAACGCGGGGTTAAAGGTATTGTCTTTTAACTGGTGGCAGGGCGAACGGCACTTGTTAACACACAAAGAAATTAACCATCCAGATGACTTGATTGGCGTTAGAATACGTACCATTGGCGCCCCCGTTTGGCTAGAGACAATCCGTGCGCTCGGTGCTACGCCTACGCCTTTAGGTTGGACTGAAGTGTATAGCGCATTGCAACAAAAGGTCATTGACGGTGCCGAAGCTCAACATCCGGGCACATGGGGTTCGCGTCTTTATGAAGTTATCACCTACATCACTAAAACAGCTCATATCAACCTAATATCGGGCCTTGTGGGCAGCGCAACTTGGTTCGACAAACTTTCGATAGCACATCAATTGATAGTCACTGAACAAGCGTTTTTAGCAGGGGAATTTGCCTCGCAACTCAACTTTGATTTATTAGCCGAATACGAAACAAAAATGCGCGATTATGGCGTTGTGATCCATGAAGTAGATACACGCGCATTTATCGAAGCGACCAATAAAACCTATGACGTACTTGGTTATACCGAACTTAGAGCAAAGCTTAAGTTGAGTTTAAAACAATGAAATTATACTTAATCGAATGCTTCTCAATTAAAAACCATGCAATTGGCGCAGGGTCAGTTGATGAGTGACAAGTTAGTTCAGTTTGAACAAAGATTAGCTGCGAGTTTATTGGTTGCGATTGTGCTGTTGGTTTTTTCGGCTGCTGTGATGCGTTCATTTGGCGCACCAATTATATGGTCGGTTGATTTTGCGCAACTGTTTTTTGCGTGGCTTGCCATGCTGGGTGCGGACCAAGCACTGCGCAATTTTGAACACGTTGGGGTTGACCTATTTGTTCGGCATCTGAGTTGGCAACACAGGGTGAAACTCGATTTAGTGTTGTTCAGTTTGATGTTTATCGGTTTAGTCATATTGCTTATTTTTGGGCTTAAACTGGTACTGTTAAATCCACAACGCGAACTTGGTACAACGGGATTATCATATTCTTTGGTGACATTGGCTTTACCTGTTGGCGCCTTATTAATGCTAAATACAGTGCAACAGCAATGGCGAGCGTTATTTAGGTTGAAGCACGGAATACTGGCTAACATCAATTCAGATGGTGTTAAGCTACCAAGTTACCTGCTCAGTGAGTTAGAAGACGAACAAAAAGCTAACCTCGGACAAATGGGTGTAAATAAATGATCCTATTAGCGATATTTATTCTTTTACTCATTGTCGGCATGCCCTTGTCATTTAGTTTGTTATTGACCGGATTGGGCTATTTTACACTATCTGAACATATACCAATTCTCGTTGGGGTTCAGCGTATTGTTGCAGCGAGTCAGAGCTTTCCCTTACTTGCCATACCGTTTTTTATCCTCGCCGGGCAGGTGATGAATAAGTCAGGAATTACCCGCAGACTTATTTCGTTTTCAAACTTGCTGGTGGCTTGGATCACCGGCGGTTTAGCCCACGTAACAATTGTACTCAGCGCATTAATGGGAGGCGTGTCTGGTTCGGCAATCGCCGACGCCGCCATGCAATCAAGAATTCTGGGTAAACCTATGATTGATTCTGGGTTTAGTAATGGCTTTAGCAGCGCGATTATCGCGATAAGCGCTTTAATTACAGCGACTTTACCACCGAGCATTGGCCTTATTCTTTATGGTTTTGTTGGTAACGTATCAATTGGTAAGTTATTTATTGCTGGCATAGTACCTGGCATATTACTGACCATGATCCTAATGTTGACCGTATACATAGTCGCAAAAAAACGAGGCTACACGCCGGAGTCGAGTCAAAAACCAAGTGGTAAAGAAATTTGGCATGCCATGAAGGATTGTAAATGGGCACTGATTTTTCCGCTAATTTTAGTGGTCACAATACGTTTTGGTATCTTCACGCCCTCTGAAGCCGGGGCTTTTGCAGTTATCTACGCGGTATTAGTGGGCTGGCTGGCGTATGATGAAATTACCTTATCGAGTATCAAAAACGCACTTGTTGAAAGTGTTTCTGACATCGGCATGATCATGTCGATTATTCTATTTTCGGGGATGATTGGCTACCTCTTTGCTTATGAACAATTGCCGGTTGACCTCGCCACAGCGATAACTCAAGTCACTGAAAACCCTGGAATCGTACTATTGCTGTGCCTCGTATTATTGTTTGTTGTCGGCATGATAATGGAAGGCACAGTAACCGTATTACTCCTTACCCCTATTTTAGTGCCAATGATCCAATCAGTTGGTATCGACCCAGTGCATTTTGGTATTTTGATGTTGCTCATGGTGTCATTTGGCGGTACGACTCCCCCTGTAGGAATAGCGATGTATACCGTATGCGGCATTTTAAAATGTCCGACCGATGACTATGTGAAAGAAGCGATGCCGTTTTTCAGTGCGGTACTGGTGTTAATTGCGTTGTTAGCAATCTTTCCAGAAGTCGTTCTATTTTTACCTAATTTATTTTTCTAAGTTAGTGGCAAACTAAATTTAACCAGAGGAAAACGTTGTGAAAATTATAGATGCAAAAGTCATCGTTTGCAGTCCAGGACGTAATTTTGTGACCCTCAAAATTATCACAGACGAAGGCTTGTATGGGGTGGGTGACGCAACCTTGAATGGGCGAGAAAAAGCCGTTGTTTCTTACCTTGAAGATTATGTTATTCCAATGTTAATCGGCCGAGATCCTCAGCGAATTGAAGACATATGGCAGTATTTATATCGAGGCGTGTATTGGCGTCGTGGCCCCATTGGCATGACGGCAATAGCGGCGGTAGATACTGCTCTGTGGGATATTAAAGCGAAAGCCGCCAATATGCCTTTGTATCAGCTGCTCGGTGGTCGAAGCCGGGATAAAATCATGGTGTATACCCATGCCAACGGTCTTGATCTCGGATCAACCCTTGAGCAAGTGGGAAAAGCCATAGATCAAGGATACAAAGCGGTTCGTGTGCAATCTGGGATCCCAGGCGTGGCAGGGACTTATGGGGTTTCTAAAAACAACAAGAAGTACGAACCCGCAGACTCAGACTTACCTACGGAAGATACGTGGTCGACAGAAAAGTATTTAAACTATGCACCTAAGTTGTTTGCCGAGGTGCGAAAGCAGTTTGGTGATGATATTCATCTTCTGCACGATGTGCATCACAGATTAACGCCCATCGAAGCGGCGCGATTAGGTAAAGAGTTAGAACCTTACCACCTGTTTTGGATGGAAGATCCGGTTCCGGCTGAAAACCAAGAAAGTTTCAAATTGATCCGTCACCACACAACGACCCCTATTGCGGTTGGTGAAGTCTTTAATTCAATTCATGACTGCAGAGAGCTTATTCAAAACCAATTGATTGATTATATTCGAACTACCGTTGTGCACGCCGGTGGTATTTCGCAGCTAAAACGTATCGCCGACTTTGCCAGTTTGTTTCATGTTAAAACAGGGTGTCACGGGGCGACCGATCTTTCGCCAATTTGCATGGCTGCGGCATTGCATTTTGATTATTCGGTAGCAAATTTTGGTATTCAAGAACATATGGCCCACAGTGAAAAAATGGAATCGGTATTCACCCGAGATTACCGTTACGTTGATGGCTATTTTACTCCAGGGGAGGCGATTGGGCACGGCGCTGATATCGACGAATCAATTGCCAAAAAATACCCATATAAACGTGCTTGTCTGCCGGTAAATCGCCTTGAAGATGGGACATTATGGAATTGGTAACAAGTCAATAGAACAGTTGGTTTTAGGTACAAGGTCGGGTATTTAGCGGCCAAACAAGGAGCTTTATACCAATTAAATACGAACATAAATACGACGTTAATAATATTAAAAACACATTAGATGGGCCACACATTATGAAAAAAAGAACGTTAGGAAAAACCGGTTTTGAAGTTTCTGAGATAGGTTTAGGCTGTTGGCAGTTAGGCAATGACTTTGGCCCGGTTGAGGATAGTGAAGCAAAGGCAATATTGGATTCGGCTGCTGAGCAGGGAATTAACTTGTTTGATACTGCCGATGTTTACGGCGGTGGGGTCAGCGAACAACGCATTGGGGATTGGCTAAAAACCCAAAAAACTAAACCCGTGGTGATCACTAAAGTTGGTCGCGGTGGTGACTTGTTTCCGGATGGGTATAACAAAAACAGCGTACGAAAAAGCCTAGAAGGTTCAAAAGCTCGATTAGGTGTTGAGTCCCTTGATTTGGTGCAATTGCACTGCATTCCCCCGGAGATGTTAAAAACCGGTGAGATATTTAGTTGGATGGAAGCGTTTCAACAGGAAGGGTTGATCACACATTACGGCGCAAGTGTTGAAACCATTGAAGATGCTTTAGTCTGTTGTCAGTCCGATAGTTTAGCAACGTTGCAGATCATTTTTAACATCTTTAGACAAGACGCTGTTGATAAGTTACTGCCTATAGCCGAGCAGAAGAATATCGGCATTATTGCCCGTTTGCCATTAGCGAGTGGCTTATTAAGTGGACGGATGCAAAAAAATCGTACTTTTTCAGCCCAGGATCACCGTAACTACAACAGTGACGGCGCCGCATTTAATGTTGGTGAAACCTTCAATGGTCTGCCATTTGAACTTGGTGTTGATTTAGCTGACCAAGTGAAAACCATGCTCCCAAGTGACATGAATTTGCTGCAGTGCTCGCTGCGATGGTTGTTAGACCAACCTCAAGTCAGTACGGTTATTTCGGGCGCGAGCTCGTCACAGCAAGTGATTAGTAATGCGTTAACTAGTGACTTGCCACCATTGTCACAAGTACTAAGCGCTAAGTTACAAACGTTTTATCAAGAGCAAGTTAGACAGCACATTCGCGGTGAAATATAACGAGTTCATCAGGGGGAATAGTCGTCCTTTTGTTAATGACAACTGAAAAGGTTAAACCGGTGTTTTTGTTATTTTCACTTTAATAGTGATATCGATTTCTTTTGACTAGAAAGCAATACTATATTGAACATTAACGAACCTATTGCGGATTAGCTTATTACACCGTAAATTAATCATTAACAAAAAAGCAAAACCAGCGATTAACATCAGTGATAGGTGTGCTTTTAATTGAGGGTGAAGTTAGAGATGCCCACTTAGTAACAGTTAAAAACGAAAGGATGATCCACCAAATGAAACTAAAAAATACGTTATTGCTGATGGCCTTCACTTCATCATTTGTTAGCAGTGCTGCGCAGACACCACGAGAAAGATCGTTGTCTCAAGAACTTACTCAGGCCGTTTTGGAAATAAATGCTGAAGGGCCAAAATTACTTGATACAGAAACCAGGCTAGATTCAGCTGCCACATTTAGAAACTTCATTATTTACAATAATACTATGGTTAATTACACGGCGGCACAATTAGATGTCACGTTATTAAACCCAATTATTCAAGAAGCCGTAATTAATACTTTATGCGCGAATAAAGGGTTAGAGAGTTTTATTGGTCTAGGCGTTATTATGGTTTATCGCTACCATGGTAAAAATGGTCAGTATATTACTGAGTTGTCAAAAGACATGGCGACCTGCAAATCATCGTAGCAATCAAGTCTGTTCCTAAAACTAACTGCTGTAATAAATGTCCGAAATCAGTTTCAAAACCGGACCTAATGTTAGCTATTTACAATCTGTAAGGTATTGGTCGATATGGTAATACGAGTCGGTGGGTTAGAACATAAAGACGTTATTGCATTGTTACAAGAACACCACGGCGACATGTTAGTTCACTCGCCACCTGAAAGTGTCCATGCGTTGGATATCAGCGGATTAAAAGCAAAGGACGTAACCTTTTGGAGTTTATGGATAGACAATAAACTGGCGGGGATTGGCGCACTAAAAGAGCTCAATAAAGAACATGGTGAAATCAAGTCGATGCGCACATCGGCTGATTTTTTAAGGCAAGGTATGGCTCAAAAACTATTAACTCATCTTATCCACGAAGCCAATCAACGGTCATACAAACAGTTAAGTTTAGAAACGGGCACGGCGGAAGCATTTATACCGGCTCAACAGCTTTACCTTCGATTTGGGTTTAAACAATGTCCGCCTTTTGGGCAATATATCGAAGATCCTTACAGTATGTTTATGACTAAATTTCTGTAATAAAAAGCTTTTAAAAACAACCGTGTTTGCCACTTTGGTGGACTAATTAGCTTATAAATGGCTAAGGTGATAAATACCAAGTGTCAATCGAAATGCCTTTTTCAGCGACAAATTTACCAGAAAATTGAAATTTGTCCGACGATTGATTTTTCGCTCGGTCAGTGACAAGTACATCCCAGGGTTTTGCAGTGTCTTCTCCAAGCTTACTTGCGACATTAACTGGGTCGCCAAACATATCTGCGTTATTGATATTTAGTATTTTGCCGCAGTCAATGCCTGAACAAAGTTCGATATCCCATATATCTGGGGTTTTAGCATTTTCTGCCTTCATTTTATGGTTTATTTCTTTTATGCAGGCAAGCGCAGAGTCGACGTCTTCAAATTTTGAAAATGAATTGTCCGCAACAAATTTTATGACCAGCCCTTTATGTTTAGCGACTGACAAGGCTATGGCATCTTGCATACGCTTGATCATCGCAAGGTAGTAAATGATACCGTGCTGCTGCGTTACTTTAGAAAAATGAGACATGTCAGTGACTAACACGGTAGCGTCTTGACCAAACATAGCCCATAAATCTTCTTCTATATCACCGCATTCTCTGGGACTTAAATCGCCCATCGATGTGAGTAATCTATAGAGTCTCGGGTGTTCAATTATATTCATATAGATATCACTTTAATATTCCTGTAGTTAAAAGATAGCACGTCTTTTGTTGTATCAGGTGTTATCAATTGAAATTTTACAAATACCACAATGTTCATAGATCACCTATGTATAGCGAACACTGTCATCATTGGCTACTATATAAGCAAAGTGAATTTCCGTAACCATTTATTAAAAATTGAGTGTATATGCGATTACTGTTTATTGCACTGTTACTGATCTGCCTATCAGGGTGTGACCGTAATACCGACAAAAATTACCTTGCACTTGGTAATGCTGCGATGGCACAAAATAAATATGCTATTGCCGTAATCGAGTTTAAAAATGCAGTGCGTCAGTCTCCCCAAAAAGGAGAACCGCGATTTTTACTCGGACAAGCTTATTTGGCGTTAGGGCAATTAAATCTGGCAGAAAAAGAGTTTAAGCGGGCATTAGATTACAACCACCCAAATGAACAAGTAGTGCCACTACTGTCGGTTTTGTATCAACGAATGGGGGACGATAAATCCTTATTTTCACTGAGTAAATTTACTAAGGGATTAAAGCCTAAGCAATTAGCGCAACTGACATTTTATCAATTACAAAGTTATGTTCGGGTTGGGCAACACAACAAGGCATTTACATTAATTAATGAAATAAAGCGCCTGCCAAATTCAAATGAATATGGTCAATTAGCGTTAGCTTACGATCTTGTGCTCAGTAATAATTTACAAGGTGCAAATTTACATTTGGAGCAAGTCCTTGAAACCTACCCGAATCAGAAAGACGCCTTGTTACTTAAGGCGCAACTGCACCTAAACCTACAGGAAGTTGCACAGGGGGTCGCTGTCTATCAACAATATATCGATGTTTATCCGGATGCAGACGAAGTTAAACTGACGCTAGCACGACTTTACAGTGATTTTAATTTACCCAATCAAGCTGAGCCCATTGTAGATGACTTGCTAAATAAATATTCTAATGTCGCATTATTATTGCAACTGAAAGCAGCAGCTCGTTTAAACGATAAAGACTACTCAATTGCATATTATTATGCAGAACAAGCAATAACACTTGATACTGAAGATACATCGGCTCGCCTTATTGCGGGGATCAGTGCCTATTTCAATGGCGATAAAGAAAACGCCCATCGACACCTCAGTCTCATTGCTGGTTTTTTACCAATTGAACATCCGGCTTTACGATTGTTAGCCGACAGCCAACTTTATTTAGGGATGTCACTCGATGCGAACGATACGGCGAGCCAATTTAAAACACTGTCTGATGAGGATTCGGGCTTGCTTTCCAAAATTGGTCAAGCGCTGCTTAAGCAAGGTGAGATTAATAAAGTAAAAACAATATTGGATAAACAACCAGACAATATCGTCTCACCAAAATCGCTAACTAATGTTGGTTTACTTAAGTTGTCCCTCAGAGACGTAAGCGGTCTGCTGGATTTGGAGAATGCGGTGGCAAAGTTTGAGTTTGAAGGAAATGAACATACAGCGGAACAATTGCAACTCACTTTGGCGCAGGCATACCTTAATAGTAGGCACTATGACAAAGCACTTTTGCTTGCCGATGAATGGCAAAATAACAATAAACTAAGGCAACATCAGTTTTTGCTTCGTGCCAAAATTTATCAAAAGCAAAAAAAGTTTAACGAAGCTAAGCAAGCCTATCAGCGTGCATTGGACATAACACCAGATAACCCAGCAATTCAATTAGCGGTCGTCAATTCGGTACAACTTAATAGCAGAAGTGTCGCAGAATCGGCGTTAAACAAAGTGCAATCGATTATTAATCAGCACCCTGATTTTATCCCGGCGATTATCCAATATTATACGTTGAGCAAACAACTCAACCTACCTGACAAAATGGTCAATCATCTGCAAGCCAGAATTAATGACAATAAAAACCACAAACAACTTGTGATTACGCTGGCAAAAATTCAATTATTTGAAGGACAAGCTGAGAAGGCTATAAAGTTATTTGAGCAGATAAAGTCAGATAAACCAGAGTCTTATTGGCGACATTTAGCGATGGCTTATTCAGCAAATCAACAATACGACAAAACAATGCAGCTATATGAGACATGGTATCTTGCCAGTCCAAATAACCCGCAGACAATAATTGGGCTGCTGCAGGTATTGCAAACAAAAGGGGAGCTCGAAAGCGCGTTGCAACTTAGCCAGCGGTATCTATATGAACTTGGCGGTCGTAATTTAGAGATACGATTAATGTACTTACAACTGCTTACGCAAATGCAACAATTTGAGCAAGCCGAAACATATTACGCCACGTTAACCGATAGCATAAAGCAATTACCTTTTGTGAAAGGAATAAAAGGGCAGTTGTTGTTTCATCAAGGGAAAGCATCAGAAGCATTGGAAAACATTACCTTTGCTTATGAAGCAAACCCAACTCCACAAAACGCCGGTTTTATGGTCGCAGCTCATTTTAAGGTCATATCACACAACGATAAAGTGAATGCCTTAAAGCCCTTACACTTTTTGAAAGAACATCTTAAAAGACACCCAAAAGACATCATCAATACTTTATATTATGCGCAGTTACAAACTGGCGTAGACAATGAGGAAGCGATTCGTTATTTCCGCAAAACCCTTATTCTTCAACCAGATAATTTTGTAGCACTTAATAATATTGCCTACTTACTTTTAGAAGATAAACAGCTTGAAGAAGCCTATCAATTTGCGTTAAACGCGTTGCAGATCCGACCTAAAAACATAGACGTATTAGATACAATTGGAGAAATAGCGCTTAGATTAGACAAACTTGATGAAGCATTAGCACATTATACTGAGGCGTATAATCTAGTGCAGGGGAGTTTACCAGATGATGTATTGGTGAATTACTTTGAGGTTTTGTTTCGAACTGATCAAACCAAACTCGCCCAACGCCGCATTAGCCAACACCCGTTAACCGCGCGAAAAGAACAAGTTCGTTTAGACCAATTGTTACAACAATATTTGTAGTGAAATGTGTCAGTTAACTTTACACATTTAGTTTTAGTAAAATACATCAAAAGTTAACTGATTGAATTTTAGTCAATATATTCAAGCGGACTGAAATATGCATTGTGATAAAATTTTAATACATAAAAAGTACTGAGTGCACATGGCTTCATTTTGAATACAAAGTGGCACTCGAGGAATATGGTAAAACATTGCCAAGAACCAGTATGAGTAAACTAGGTCATTAGGCCTTGATTAACGTTAATTAACATAAATTAAATGGAAGCTATTATGACAGTTACAGCTCGGCCGAAACTTTTATTGTTTGTTTTTCTCCTAATGTTTTTGTGGGTAGAAGTCGCAGAGGCACGACTATTTAGAAGCTCGGGCAGGGCTGAACGTGCCGATGTTTATTCAGAAACATTTTTTTACGTCAATAACCAATATTTAAATGATGTGGGTATTTTAACGACGGCAATTAATAGCGGCCAAACTGTCGACAGTATCGCTCCGTTTGTTTCAAGGGGCGGCGGAGCAGAGGGATTAGACGCCGTTCCATCCGAATGCGTTAATGGCTTTTCGAGGTTTGATGAAGCGGATGTCTATGCAGCTATAGATAGGCTTGAAAATGATTTACAGAACAACATCATCACCCAAGCTGAATATGATACAGAACTTGCTGAACAACAAGCAATAATAGCTAATGACCCCTGTGTTTGGGAGTTTGAACAGGGAGAAGATTTATTTACGTGGGGCGCTTTTAACCTTTATTTTAATAACCCAGAAGTAAATTACGATGTGAGTTGGAATATTATAGGACAAGGAAAAACTTGGGATAACCTTGCTGGCACAATAAACACCGATCCGGCGCTCGTAGACCCGTCAGACCCGGGCGCGGCAATCGAATTTGGGTCAGTTATGTTAAACATGGCAGCACCAGTAGATTTATTGCCAGGGGATTATCAAATTAACGTTGAAGTTAGTATGTCGTCAGTTGACGGTCAGTTTTTCTACGCCACAAATAAAACCGACGATGAAGTTGAAATACAAGAGTTATGTATCGATAACCCACTCCATGGGACTTGGGTAGATGACTTTAATGCGATGTCTCAAATTAGTGACAATGCAACTTATAATGCCTGGTTAAACAATAACCCAGAACCTGACAGTGAGATTTGTGGCTATAACAGTGCGAGGGAAGTAGATGATGCAAACTATGTTTATGTAAATAACCCTTATCTTGAATATGCAAGCACTCCTACCTTCTTTTGGTCAGACTTTGAAACACTGCGTATCTTGCCATCGAGCAATCAGAACGCACCGACACCTGATCCAGTTGATGTTAATGCACCTGCATCAATTAGTTTATTTGCAATCGGGGGGCTCGGGATATTATTGAGACGCCGCAGCATCAAGCGGAATAACAATAACATTTAGTCATTGTGGGTCTGGATAACATACGATTGAAAGGGCATATATTATGAATATGCCCTTTTTTGTGGAGATGGCCTATCATTTGTAACGGCCTAAAGCGATTAGCAAAAAGGCGTGTTGACAGCGCGCTCTGATTTTGGTCAAAGCTATTCTACCGTTTTATAAAACTCTCGAACCTCTTGACGTTGCTTACTAAGCTCATTTTCTAAAAACAACATCTGTTCCTTAAATTTCGGTTCGTCTTTAATACTATCTAACAATGGGTCTATGTGGGTCCACCATTCTCGCCAGCCGTTTTTTATGGCAGTCTCAAGGTTGCTTAGCGCTGAATTAGGATCACCATTGAGAGCCGCTAAACGGGCTGCTAGATAATCGAGTTCAAAATACTTAATAGAAGAGTCAATTTGATCGTTTTTCAACGACTCACATTGTTGGTGAATTTTGTTAAATTGATCTATTTGACCTAATTGTTTATGAGCCCAGGCGATCTCGATTGCCGGTGAACAATATGGCATTGAAAATTTATCGGTTTCTGAAAGACCAGCTTGTTTTTCAGTGAGCAGAGTGACTGCTTTGCTTTTATCTCCCACCATGGCGTTGTACCAACCTGCTTCGAAGGCAACCCAATAATCGTCTGGGTTTGCTGCAACTTCAAAATCCATATTTTTAAACAATTGCTGATAATTTTTTTCTATCAATAACAGCGTTGCATCGTAGATTGGATCATCTGTTAACGTTCTTATGATATCTGTTAATTTAAGTTGAAGAAGAGAGCCAATTAACTTGATTTTAAGCTCTTCATTTTCTGGAGAAAGCTTATGAGCAAGATAAGCCTCTTGAATAGAAGCGCTATAATTGCCTTGACTAAAATAAATTCCCGCGAGCCCTGAATGAGATGAAGGGAAGTCTGGATAATCGATTAGCAGTTGTTTATAAATGTCTTCTGCTTCTTGATATCTGCCACGTATCTCTAACTCAACACCTAAGTTATAAGTTGCACTACGAAATAGGGGGTCGAGCTCGTTCGCTTTAATTAGAGCCGCAAATGACTCATCAAAACGTTGTAGTTCAGCTAAAGCACGCGACTTCCACATATATGCAATGGCTAAACTTGGGTTAAGTTCTATGGCTTTGTCAAAAGCCCCTAGTGACTTTTCAAACTCATCTCGGATCATTGCGATATACCCTACTACGGCATAAGCTCGGGGCATATTGGGCTGACGCACGAGGGCTTTTTCGACATTACGCTCGGCAAGTGTTGCGGCAACATCGTTGGCCAAAACCCCATATTGTGTCGAACCATCTCCCAACAGCGCCAAAGTATCCGCCAAACTAACGTAGGCTTGGGCATATTCAGGGTCTAGCGCAATGGCTTGCTCAAAAAGCTTTCTTGCCTCTTTGAAACTTTCCGTGGTTTGCAGTCGATAGGCTTCGCGACCCTTAAGGTAGACGACGTAAGCGTCAGTGCTATTGGTCGCTGAAAGCGAACGCAATGAACCAGATTCGAGGTATTTGTCTTGTAATAAATTAACAACCGAGCGACCTATTTCTGACTGCAGATCAAATATATCTTTCATTTCTCTCAGAAAATTTTCTGTCCAAAGTGTATGACCGTTTTTAGTGTCTAGGAGTTCTACCCGAATTTTGACTCGATTGCCGACATTAACCACCGAACCTGAGAGCACGGTTTGCACATTAAGTCGTCTACCAATATCAACAGGGGAAAACCCTTTATCTGTAAGAACCTGCGACGACCTTGAGGCGGCCACTCGAAATCCGTCGGTTTGCCCTAACAAACTCGTGAGTTCCTCGGCCAAACCTATGGCCAAATAAGATTGGTCTTTGTCGGCACTTTGGTCAACAAACGGCAATACAGCAATTGAATCGGCAGACACTATTTTAACTAACCCATCTGCTTCTATATCTTGGCGGTCTTTTACGACATGAAAATATTGATAACCGATACCCAAACTAAGTGAAATTATCATGACTAATCCGACCCAACTTCCCCAACCAAGAGGCGGGGGGATAACGGGCTCGCCGTCTTCGTCAAAATCAACTGTAGCAGTACGTACCCATGTTGAGTTAGTAAATTGAAAATGCCAAGAGATGTAAATAACCACTGGGAAAAGACACAACATGAAGATAAACATGAAGGCACCGACAATGACATCGATAATCATTAATTGTGAAGCAACATCGAGAAATTGAAGTAACAACCAGCAAGAACCAAGGTATGCGACGCTTGTTCTGATCACATTACGACGACGCAACTCGGTAAGGAATTTTCCCAAAAAAGTACTTTTAGTCATATTAGGCCGTTATTTAGAATTTAGTAGGATTGGTATAATCCTTTATCTGCTTTTATAGCATAGTAATTTACATAAATGTATAAATCACGTGTTGTGGACAATGCTGATTTATATCTATAAAAAGGTGATTTTAGTTTCTAATCATTTGCAAAATCATTTTCAATTGTCAAGTTGTTGACTAAGCTTAGCTATGTACCAATTACCCCCAAAAGCGATTTAGATAGAAATAAATTGCTAGGTAACTTACGGGATTAAAATTAAAAGTGAACACTATGGATAATGCACTTCAAACAATGATCAACAATATGCCTGAAAAAACAGGTAAAAGTCTCGAGCAGTGGATAGATATTTTGGCCAATGAAACATTTGAAAAACACTCAGAGGCGGTTAAATACTTAAAAACAGAACATGGAGTAACCCATGGTTTTGCTAATACGATAGTGACCTTAGCAAAAGAGAAAAATGAACCACAGGTTGATTTAGTTTTGACTCAATACCAAGGTAAAGAGTCACTCAAGCCTATGTATGACAAACTCATCACACTCGTCGAAAAATTTGGTGCTGACATTGTTATCACCCCTAAAAAAGGCAGCGTAAGTTTAATTCGAAAAAGGCAGTTTGCTTTAATAAAACCGGCGACAAAATCAAGAATAGATTTAGGCTTAAAACTAAAAGGCGTTGACGTTCAAGGGAAGTTAGAAAACTCCGGGCCATTTGGCACTATGTGTACCCATAGAATACAATTACATTGTCTAAGTGACATAGATAATGACGTTATTCAGTGGTTAACGTTAGCTTACGAGCAATCGGTCTGAACACCTATGCATAGTTTTAAATTGTCCTTAGTTAATCGCGCTACTTATATTAGGGAAAAGTCAGTTTTATGATCAGTTGTAATCACTACGATTATATCGAAATTGCTTGTATGAACCGTTACCCCATTAAGGTTGTAATGAAAGCAGGCGATGTGATAAACGGAATTGCATTAGACACTGCGCTCAATAAGAAAAAGCAAGAGTGCATAAAAATACATGTAAATAATGCCGATAGGTTGGTTGTGTTAGACAACATTTCAACGCTAGAGGTGAGTGTCAAAAATCCACATTTCCAGCGGGTTTCGTTTGATTAAAGCGAGAGGAATGGGTTGGTAACTTGTACAAAATAACCAACCGCTTTTCTAACACGTATCATCAATTAATCAAAAATAGGGTGCCGAGCCCTAAAAAGGCAACAAACCCAACGATATCGGTGACGGTGGTGAGAATGACCGCGCCAGATAAAGCGGGATCTATTTTTAATTTCTCTAAAATAACCGGCACAAATACGCCAGCAAATGCCGCCGCCACAATGTTGAATAAAATTGCAATGCCAATAACAATGCCAAGTAAATGATCACCAAACCATAAAAACGAGACTAAGCCAATAATAGCGGCCCAAATTACACCGTTAAGCCCACCTACCTTTAGTTCTTTGATTAATAGTGCCTTTACGTTTGCGCTGGTGACTTGCCCTAAAGCTAACCCTCGAATAATAAGGGTAAGTGTCTGACTTCCCGCAATCCCGCCCATACTGGCCACGACAGGCATCAATACCGCTAATGCAACGACTTGTTGCAATGTTGCTTCAAACATGCCGATAAATGCACTGGCTAGAAATGCGGTAAGTAAATTTATCCCAAGCCACAATGCTCGGCCTTTGGCACTTTTTTTAACCGAAGAAAATAAATCTTCATCTTCATCCATACCCGCTGATGCCATCATACTTCGTTCGTACGACTCGTTAACAATCTCACTTGCGGTTCGCACATCTAAGCGGCCAAGTAATTTGCCAGTATCATCGAGAACCGGTAAAGATGAATAACCAGAATTTTGTACTTCTAACGACGTTTTTTGACAGTCGTCATTGGCGTTGAGTGTATTGATGGACTCTTCGGCTAAATCAACCAAAGGAATATGTTCCGGAACCCCAAACAACTTATTAAGTTTTACAGCGGCGGAAAACATTCCTGCCCGGTTAACTAAAAATAAGGTGTCGATATGCTCTCCAACTTCCCGTCGCAATAATCGATTCGAGTCTCTGATCCGGGCCGTGATTGGCAGCACTAAATAGTCTGGATTTAACCAATGCCCAGTTTGTTCTTCAGTAAACTGACTTGCTTCAAAGAAATATTGTTTCTGCAGTTTATCCATAGCCGCATAGGCACGCTCGACGAGTTGGTCTGGTAGAGACTCTGCAAGTTCGAGTAGATCTTCTGCCTCAATATCGAGAAATAAATTATCCCAATCTTCTTCATCGGTTTCATTGATGATTGTCTCGCGCGGATCGCCACGCATAGCAATTAATACATCGAGTTTTTTATGTGGCTGAATATTATTCCACACATCAAGTCGTTGCTCTAAAGGCAATGATTCCAGCAATAAAGCGAGTTCATTTTCATCTTTAGCAGCAACAATTGAAGGCATAAATTCATTGTCTTCATCGTTAGAGGCTAGAATTACCTCTTCGATTAAGTCTGGTAGTTGTTCAGCCATAACGGATCATTCCTTATCGGTACGATTTCTGGGGGCTTTTGTAGGCATTGGAGAGTATGCGCAAGATCACAAAAACTGTTTTCTATTTTGTCAATTATAAAACAGGTTTAGGCATTTAAACGATAATAAAATCAATTAATTATTATTGAATGCAATATTAAGCTCAATTAGGGCTAACTGATTTCAGCTCTGGGGGGATAAAACCACTAAATTGAAAACCTGTCGAATTAAAGTCGACAGGTTTTAAGCGGGTCGTTTTTAGCGTTGTAAGTTGTGGTTTTTACTTCAGCAATATTCATGATTAAATCAAACACAATGTCATGGGTGAGTTTTTTCTTTGCGACCTTTGTAAGGCACGTAGGATCAAATGATGAGGCCATGTTATTGCTCCAGTAAATCATTGGCACATGGATTTGTTCTTTTGGTGCAAAAGCGTACGGTAAGCCATGTAAATAGACACCATTTTCACCAAGAGATTCACCATGATCGGATATGTATAACAAGGACGTTTCTATGTCACTTTCTGAAGTAATCAGTTTTAATTCTTCAATAGTCTTAGCGATAACAAAGTCGGTGTAAGCAATTGTATTGTTGTAGGTATTTACAACTTCTTTGTGGTTGCAGTTTTGTAAGTCGCTACGTTGGCAATCTGGTAGAAATATTTGTTTTGATTGCGGGTAACGTCGGTAATAGGTGGGACCGTGAGACCCAATCATATGCAATACAATGAAGGTATTGTTATTGTCGAGCTGACTTAATTTTGCCTTTAAGGGTTCCAATAAGATTTCGTCATAACAATATTCGCCATCACACAATTCGTGGTCTGAGTAAGTTGGGATCTTCGTCGTTTCAATTCGTGCACAAACGCCTTTACAACTGCCATTATTATTACTTATCCAAACAACATCTGCGCCGGCTTGTTGAACGATATCCAATGCATTTTGTTGAGCCGAGGCCAAACGTCGACTGTAGTTGCTTTTGTTTAGTCTGGAGAACATACAAGGAACTGAAATTGCCGTTGCGGTACCGCACGAATACATATTAGAAAACGACACAACCCCGAGTTTCTTAGTGTAAGGATTTGTCGGTTTATCATAGCCATTAAGGGCAAAGTTCTGAGCGCGAGCGGTTTCACCCAAAATTAATACGGTGACGTGTTTTTTCTTATTAACACGATTAAAGGTTGGTGTCGCGTCGAGTGTTTTAAATTTGAGAGGTGAATAAAAATAGGTGTTTTTAATAAATTTCTGAGTCGCATCGACCATTTTGTAAGGGGTGATATAACCTATTAAATCTTTGTTATTACGGCCAACTGAGGCGTAATGTGAGTAGAACAATGCCGCAATAATTGTTGCGCAAAGAAAGCTTAATGATAGCAATTTTAATCGACTTAATAGTTCTTGGAAAAATGGTTTATACGTTATGTTTACGAGATAAATAATACCGGCGGGGAGCAGGCCAAAAATGGCAAAAAACAGCACAGCGTAAAAATTTAGGTAAGACAGAGCTTCTGCGGTATCGGTTTCAAATGAGTTTTGCACCATACCGTAGTCAAACACTATGCCATACGACACCGTACCGTAAAAGATCAGTGCGGAGGTCATTGTTGTAAGAATTAAGATTGGTTTTGTTAGCCATTTAATGGCTAATGGAGCTTGAAAAAGGACAGTTAAATTTAATAAAAATAACGGAACAGAGCACAAAAAAAACACATTGTAGTTTTCGACTTCAATAATAGCTTGCGATGTTTTTGTTAAAAACGGTAAGTTTAAAATTAACGCAATATAGCAGCAGGATGCAAATACTACTTGGTTCGCAGTAACGGTTGTATTCTTAAAAAACAAAATTACTTTGTTCAATTTTTTATTCCCTATAATGCATAATTAGAGTGTTTTAACAACAATTACGAACAGCAACGTTATATTAAAGCGGGCATACCATAAAAAAGCTTTTGCTATATGTCTACCGATTTATGACAAAGAAGGGGACTTTCAGTATATGTTAAGCATTTCTTAAGCATTTCTTAAGAAAGTGCTGCATATCAAAGTGCTTGATGTGAATTTAGCTAACAAACAGGTGCAAAACGGACGTATTTAAGTTGATACTCAGCGGTAAGTTAACCAATCAGTCTGTTGTTTTTTATTGTGGCATTATCGATCTTTTAATGGGATATCTAATCGGTGTGAGCCTTTTTGAGTAGCAGCCTCTTTTGATTGACCTTTAACATTGTCACCGTTTTCCGTCGTAATATCGGTACCTTCTATTGCGGCGGCGTCTGTTTCGTATTTAAGAACTTTTTCTTCAAGGTCAACAATTTTGGTATTTTGAGCGACGACTCGGTCAACTAATCCAGAGATGATTTTGCTTTTTATGCCTTCTCTTACTTTTATCGGCAATTTGTCGAAAAGCTCTTTGGTGATCCGCAACGCAATAATTTCGGTAAGTGTTTTTACTGTTGCACTTCGTGGTTCGTTACAAATGAAGCCAACTTCACCGATAAAATGACCTGGGCCAACATTCGCTACGTGCTTTTTATTTATCGTAACCGATACGTCGCCACTTAATAAGATGTAGAAACTCGAGTCGTGTTCGCCACGACGAATGAATATTTCGTTTTGTTCTATCATCACCACAAGGTTAGGCAAATTGGCAATTTCGTTACGTTCACGAGGGCTGAGGGCTTTAAATAAATCGACCCGATTTAGAAATTCAACCAACTTTAATTTTGATACGTTATTAATTCTTTTCACAAAATAATTCCTATTTGGGCGTAAGCAACCATACTTAATATTCCTTGTTGAACCTTGTATCATTAAAGCTTTGGGTCAATATGACGATAAAATACTACAGCATGACGAGAGTTGAATCCATTAAATGAATACTGTGTTATTAAAATTAGAGCTTAAAGATAAGCTTAAGATGCTCAAAAACATCCTGCTGGCAACATTCTGTTGTTTTGTCTCGGTTGGTTACTCCGCTGAGCAGCAAATCTTATATTCTAATTGGTCTGCAGGTATCAATCTGGCGCACTACCAAGCGAACACTCTAGAAGCAGTGGACTTGTCATTTGAATATGCTCCATGGCAAACAAATGGCATGACCGGTTCGTTCTCATTTGAATATCTCGATGCATTAGAAGTTCCTACTATTACCGGTATTGAGGAGACCAATTTTGGCTTTGTAAAAATTGGAATGGGATACCAATGGTATTTGTCTAATTGGCAAATTGTACCTCAAATTAATCTACTCGTGGCGACTAAAACATTACCGGAATTACCAGCTGCGGCAACCGATAGTTACCCCGACAGCGGTGACGTAATGGGTCAGATAAGTATCGCCACTTATTATGAAATCAATGATAGATGGCGGTTTACGTTCTCACTAAAACGAATTATTGATAACACTTCAGTGTTTGATGGTGAGCAAATTTCGTTGGGCATAAACTACCGTTTAGGCAAAGTTGTTCGTTCGTTACCCGCTAGATATTCAAGTGACAGTCGCGTGACCCGAGAAGCCGATAGTGGAAGCCAACAATCTAATCTAGACAATTCAACTGCAGCTATAGCCGAGGTATCTCCAACAGCGTTCCAAAATCGAGTATTAACTGGAATAAATGCCCAACAAAAACAGCACCGGGTGGAGCGTGAACAACATAAAAACGAACTAAAACCGCATGCGGTGTTAAGTGCGGCATCACCTGTAATGAATTCCCAACAAGAATTTCAAGAATCAGATAGCAAAGGTGAAAAAGTTACTGATAAAAACATGCGCTATTCGGTACAAATTGGCAGTTTTAAAAATGTAGAATCGATAGGTTTATTTGTCAAAGCACAAAAATTAGATATATCGAGTTTATATACGGGAACCTATGGCAAATATTATAGACTGCTATATGGTGAATATAACAACCGAAAAGTTGCCCAAATCGTCTCAGAACAACTTTTGTTAGATGGGATTGATAATTGGGTGGTCAAACTTGATTTCAATAAAATTGATAGCTATAGAAAATAACCAGCAATTAAAGTGTGAGTGTGAATGCCACTTTTAGTATTTCAGTTCAAATTTTCAGTGCACTATATGTTTGTAACCCGCACCGCTAGGAATCGTTAGATGGCATTTGATAGTAAATTATTAGACGGCATGGTCATATTTGTCGAAGTTGTTGATGTTGGTAGTTTTACATTAGCCGCTCAACGCAGTGGTCACTCAACTTCTTACATTAGTAAAGAAATAAACAAACTAGAAAACAGACTGGGCGTACGATTACTGCAACGTACGACAAGAACGATTAGGTTGACCTACGAAGGTGAAATTTATTACCAACAAGCTCGTCATATAATCGATAGCGCACAACAGGCTGTCCACGACCTAAGTGGCCGACAAGCAGAGCCGCAAGGAGAACTAAAAATTAGCTGCCCGGTGAGTTTTGGTCTATCTCGCATTCGCCCCATAATTGCCAAGTTTATGGCGAAGTACCCTCAAATTACCATTAATGTTGATTTGAGCGACAAAAAAGTGGATGTAGTTGCAGATGGTTTTGATGTGGTTATTCGAGCGACCAGTCAACTTCAAGACTCTAGTTTAGTTTGTCGTAAATTTATGACAGCTAAAGCGTTAACTCTCGCTGCACCGAGTTATATAAAAGAATACGGTATGCCGACCACACCGCAAGATTTGGCTGAACACAAGGTATTAACCTATAGCTATTTGAAACATCCACAGATATGGAGTTACTTTGACAGTGAAGGGCGCGAGCAACTGGTGCATCTAAAAACGTCAGTTACCTCAAGTAGCCCTGAATTGCTGCTCGAGCTTTGTGTTGCGGGGCAGGGGATTATTAGGCTTCCAACATTTAATCTTACTGACGAGTTAGACAATGGCACGCTGGTACCAATGTTAAATGACTACGGAATGCCCGATATCGGGGTCTACCTTATTTATGCCAGTCGGCAACATTTACCTGCAAAAATTAGAGTGTTCATTGACTTTATTTTAGAGGAGCTCGGCAACAGTTAATGATCCGTAATGGAAATATCTACAGGTGCCGAGTTTTTGAGTAAAGCAACACTTATTAGGTGTTACTTTACGACACAAAGTAAATCGTGTGGATTATAAATAACTGCAGCAGTAGTCTGCTGTTTTAGTCACTTTAAGTTTAAATGATGCATTTGCTGGAACGTAAAAGCTATCAGGCGCAACAATTGTTTGCCATTCTGAATCAGGTAATAGCACAGTGAGTTCACCAGCATTAATTTCCATTAACTCTTTAGCTGCTGTATTAAATTCATAATCGCCAGGCAACATGACACCAAGTGTTTTTGTTGAGCCGTCTTCAAAAGTTACCGTGCGGCTTGTCACTTTGCCATCAAAATAGATATTGGCGTTTACATCGATAGCCACGTTTTTAAATTGAGTCATGTTTAGATCCTATAATTGTTAAAAGTAATTTGAAAACTGAGTCGAGTTTAAGCTCCATGAGTTGTGCTTTTGGATTTAAACTGTGGAACACAAAATAAGGTTCCTGAATGAAGAATATTATAAACGTTTTGTTCTTGCTTGATTAACCTTTATTAAGTTGAATTTGCAATAGCTAATAATGAAGTGGCAAATGTCAGCGGCGTCAATGACTAAATATATACAATGTTTTTAACCACCGGCATCCTTCAAATACGCGACCAAACGAGGGTATTAATCAAAGCGCTTGGTGGCCAAAACGCGTCAATTAGGTATTGGCATCTAAATTGCTTTAATCAAAGCCATAAACCCAGTTTACTGATGTGCGGAATAGACTATGTATTATCGACAAACACAGCTAAAAACACTTTTTAGATTGACCAGCTTATTGCTGATATGGCTTCTGGCTGCGTGTTCGTCGGTGTCTGACCCATTATTAGCTGGCGTAAAACAAGTGGATGAAAAACCAAAAAGTTATCAGCCACAAAGTTCAGAAGGGTCATTGCATTTCCATGTAGAACGCCTTGCCCGTCAATTGTTCGACACTGCTAATGGCTTTGACGTATCGCGTCCTATGGTGGTTGGCACGTTTTTACCCGCGGAACGTTACGATAATAAAAACAATGCAGCGCTAGTGCCATATGGCATTCAAATCCAAGAAAGTTTTGCGACGTTTGCAACCCAAGCCGGTTTAAAGGTCATTGAGTTTAAAACCTTACCAGCGGTTAAAATAACCAATAATGCCGATATTATGATGTCGAGAGACGTTAATGATTTAGATTCTCGGGTCAGTGCCGATTACATGTTAACGGGCAGTTATACCCAGCAACAAAACAGTTTAGTCGTTAATGTTCGATTAATTCGTGTCTTTGATAAGACAATAGTTGCCGCAGCAACCGATTATTTGCCGCTAAATAGTATGTGGAGCCACAACAAAGTACAGATAAAAGACAGCCGTTTGTACCGTGGCGAGTATTAGGAGTTTAAAATGAAAAAAGTATATTTAAGCGTAATAACCACGTTAATGCTATCTGGTTGCGCAACAATGGAAAGTTGGTCTTGGTTTGAAGAACCTGCCCCTCAAGAAGAAGTGGTTGAAGACCAACTCAAAGTTGCGGCAGAACAAACGCCTCAGGCTGAGTATATTGCCGCAAATCCAGACGATACAACGGCGGAAGCGAGCGTTAAGTTTCAGCAAAACTATCGCGATAAATTATTAAATAAAGTTGGCACCATGCACAGTCGTAAACCGACGAAGAGCATGGACATGAAAAACATCAATTATTATGTACGTGGTTTGATGCATGATCTTGTGGGGAACTTGCAATATGTAAATGCATCCACGCCAATTGCCGTTACCTCTTTTGTCTTTTTAGACAGCGACTACGAAAAAGCAGATTTAATTGGTAAGCAATTATCGGAAAGCTTTATCCACGAAGTCCATAAATTTGGCATTCCAGTATTAGATTATAAAACGACGGATTATATTCGCGTATCACCGGATGGTGACTTTATATTGAGCAAAGATTACCTCGATCTATCTGGTGAATTGCCAATTAAATACGCGTTAACTGGCACGTTAGTCAAACACCTTGCAGGTTACATGGTTAATGCTCGGGTCATTGGATTGCAATCGAAAGCCGTTGTTGCGTCAGCGCAGGGCTTTTTGCCTAGCAATGTTATTAACTCATTAATATCGAGCAATCTAAACGACGGTATTCCAGTGACAGCTGGCGAATAGGTCGGAGGCCATTATGATAAGAAATTTCTTAACTTTATTTTTATCTAGTACGCTGCTGGTGGGACTTACTGGTTGTGCATCGGGTGAGTTTTTTCCGGATGCTAAAACATCGGATAACCAAAAAGCTAAACAGGCCAATAAACCGCATGCCGATACCTTATGTGTGTCAAAAACGGGTCGATTAGTTGACTGCCAACAACTGGTTACCCATTTGCAAAATGAACCGGATTTACAAAACGCTCAGGGTGATCCATACCAAGAAGATACAAGAGCAATTCATTACTCACATCCGTTAGAAGCCAGTAATAATACGGTACTCGTGGGTGAATACATTGAGCAAATGGCCACTGAAATTTTACGTAATTTAACTATCCCTATGGACGATGCGGTCGTCGGCGTAACGTCATTTGTTGAATTCTCTGAAGATCTGTCGACCGTCAATCATTTTGGCAATATGTTGGCAGAAAATTTCATTTATGAACTGCAGCAAAACGGCATTCCGGTTATTGATTATAAAGTCACAGGGGGCGTGCGCGTGATTTCTACTGGGGATTTTGTCTTTTCCAGAAATTCAGACGAACTGCTGCTCGACGGAACAATGACCTATGTATTAACCGGCACTATGGCATACAACAAACGAGGATTAATCATTAACGCAAGAATGGTTAACTTCGAAAACAAACGAGTCGTATCGACAAGTAAAAAGCTTATCCCATATTTTGTTTTAGATTCAATCATACCGAGTTCTGATAAACACGCTGTGATTGGCGATTAGTAAAACAACTGGAGCGTAATTTTGATGAATATCCGTCCGTTAATTCAAATCAGCATCTTGCTGGCATTATCCGGTTGTGCAACTGTTGATGGCTGGTTCGCCCCTGAAATTAAACCTGGTGTTCAACAACAGGCTTTGGTAAATAAAAGTGGTGACGCAGAATTACAAATTGATCCAAATGCTAAAGCCAACGACAAAGCCTTGATGGGTGACGCATTGCAGCAGCCTGAAACGTTTCTGCTCGCTGAACACGACAACGTTAAAAAATTAAAAGCTAATGACAGTACTATAGTGGGTAATCCAGATCCGCAAAGTACCAATTTGGTAGGTAATCAAGATCCCCAGGCAACACAAAACCCTATGGTGGTCAGTAACCCGTCAAGCCGTCAGTTGGCAAATACCCCTTTGACCAAACGTTCTGCAAATCGAGAAAAGCGCGTTCCCCAGCAAGAGTTTTCGGTAATGAGCCAGCAACGTCAACTGCAAACCAGCGTTGAAAACGATTACGCTGTTTTTCAGTCATTTAATCATCAGTTTATTAAAAATAACTCGGCTAAAAATCAGTATAAATCGTTAGATAAAACCGTGAGCCATTTTGTTATGGATCTGATTTCAAATTTGTCGTCTGAGCATTATGGTGCACCTTTAGTTGTCAGACCGATGAAACTCAAAGTCACCGATGTCGCAAACCCTGAAGGCGGTAAAGAGCTAATAACGTCGATGATTGCAGCCCAGATGAAAGACTATGGTTTTAATGTCTATGATGGCCGCAAGCCAAAAGGTAAATTTACTGGCGATGAAGTTATTTTAGAAACCATTGTTGATAGTTACGGAGATCAATTTGTGCTTTACGGGACATTAACTTTGTTGAAATCAAATACTGTGGCCGGAACGCACAACACTTTTATTTCGGATTTTTTCTTTCGCAATATTAAAGACGGTGTGGAAGTCTACACAGACAGTTCTAACTCAGAATAACGTTTCTTTTATACAGCTATTAAAGTGGGTGTGTTAGCACTCACTTGTTATTAATCCTCTATATTGTCTGCTTTTTAATGGCCTAGTTGGTTTTCAGCCCGGCTCAGTGCTAATTACATCCCCCCTGAATATAACCGCAACAAATTACCGCATTAAGGACCTCTGTCACTGAACTAAGACGTGAAAGAACTGCGCAGAAAAATCATTTCCACCTTACATAAATACGCGAAGTGTTAACTCTTAGGTTATCTGTTTGTCGATGAGTGAGACTTAATCTTTGGTCTATTTATTCAAGACGGGGCCGTTGGCTTTTAAAAAGTCGAATTGCAATTAGGGGGTTCTAAATTCGACATCAAAGGACATATTGTACGATGTCAGGCCGCTAAGCGCGTTGGAAATAGTCAATGTACCACCCACATATAAATCAATGGTGCCGTCGGTGCCTGTCATAAACCAAGTGTCTGCCCCGGCAATAGGTGACAAGCTCGTAGCATTAAGATCATTGACAAGACGCGCCTTTGGCGCGAATGACAACCCCTGCGCTCCATCTTCAACATAGTTAAATCTTACAATTAGCTGTGTATTGGGGGTCGATTGAATTCGGTAGTGGGCGAGTTGGGCGCTGCCTAAGCACATATTATCGGGGCTAGAAATATTGCCATTTATCGGGTCTAGTTCACAAAACCCTGACTTAGGCACCAATTCACCAAAGCTGAGTTGGGCTTGTTGGGTGATACTATCCGCCAGCGAATAAGCCGCAGGCGCAAACTGGAACAATGCGGTTGCAACAATCAAATAACTGGCTTTAGACATGTTAGAGTTCAACAACTTTTGCTCCTTTTCGGTAAACGTATGGCAATGCATTATAAGCGTCTTGAGCAAGTTCTTCCGTTAAAAAGTCACCTAAATAGACGCTGCATCGTTGATTATCGTTTTCTACATAGGTGTTTACTAATTCACTTTGTAGGATATAACTTTGGCATTCTTGCTCTGTGGTATAAGTTTCTAGCAAGACGGCAAATACAGTACGAATCGTGCTAAAGACTCGAACATAGGCATCGGTGCGCACGTTAGGTGGGATCTGATATAAATATTGGTTGGCATCTTCTCTTAAATTAAACTCACCGGCCATTACCGTGCAGTATTTAGTCCCCATACTATAAAACGCTTTATCGACCCCCGTTCGTTTTAAATCAGTCGTGCGCATATGGCAATATTCGCGGTCGTCATATGCGCCAAACTGAATCGAGAAAAACTCACCACGTTGTAATTCCTTAGATGTCCTTTGGTTTGTTTTTGTCAGGGAAGCAGAGATATTTTTGGGCTCAATATCGCCTTGATAATTTTCGTCAACTTGGCTGCGATTAATATCTGAGATCGTAATCGTGTCGACCGTAAGTACTTGGTCGCCGCCGGTTAAGGTCAGTTTGATGGTTTTGGGATAGGCATATAGCTTTTTACTGGCCAAAAACGCTGGGTCTATTCTGAGTTCGTATTGCCCTGGCCATTGGTCTTCAAACATATAATAGTGTTCGATGTCAGTTAACGTCTCAGCCACGACTTTTGAATTTTTATCCACTAGCTGAACCGGCACAAATTTGGCTTTTTGACCATAAGTTTTGTCTTCTAAAATTCCATCTAGCGTGACAGCATAATTAAATGGAATGTCCAATGATGTCACACCGCCCGCGTGGGTATAAAACCTGAAATTATCATTAACTGGTTTAAGTGCAGGGGATTTTGTTTCCATCGTATTAAAATGCACTTTAATGGGCGCATTGTGGCCTAGTCCCGGAAGATAGGTCAAACCCTGAGTGTTTGAACGTATATCGCGCCAGTAAGGTTTTACCCCAAATTGTACCCCCGACAGCGGTTCATCGTATTCGTCATAGTGTGCATTCTGGTTATTATCGATGTAGGTCATCAAGTCTAATGTTGACGATGCCGCTGAGTATTCACTCTGAAAATTGACTTGGCCATTATGATAGTCGTAATCGATGTTAAAGGTTAAACCGGCACTCACTTGCCATTTAGTTTCACTCGAATAGCTGGTGCCAAAAACCATATTGAATTTTTGTTTTCTGACACTGACATTAGTAGACACTCGATATTGATTGTCGACATTGTATTGCCCATTAAATGAAGCATAAATGTGCGCTGGGGCTCGCCATGTTGCATTCAAATCGATAGAGTCGAGTTCTGTTTTTTGGCCTTCTCCGTTTTCAATATTAAAATTGGCACTTGTCCGCAAATACCATTTATCACCAATAGGAGATGAAATTGCGATTTTATCAGTGATATAGGCCGTTGAGTTTAACGCACTGTTGTAGCTGTAATTAACGGTATTGGTAATATTAAATTGTTTGAAACGAGATGAGAGAACAAAGTTAAGGTCATCAAACTGGCTATTGCCACTCACCCCGTCTAGTTCAAAGATATTTGATTTTGAATATCCATTTAAGCCGAGTCCTACTGCGCCTAGCCTTGCGGTAAATCCAGCTCGATAGCCGTTTTGTTCGCCAAGCGGTGCAGTCGCATCTCGATTATCATAATTTTTGTTTGAAAATGCCCCGGCTGAGTATCGAAAGTTATTGCCAAAATTACCGAGCAAATTGACGTCAAATTTGTATTTGTCGTGTTCTTGTATAAATACATTCACATCAGCCAGCGCATTTGGTAATTGTCTGGTAAGTGAAATGATACCTTCATGCAATTGCGAATCATCTGGGTTTTGCTGGACAAAATAGGACAAGCCTAAGCTTGTTTTGGCATTTAGCCCAAACTCGGTCTGAATAAATGCAGCTGGGGATGAGGACTTTTCACTAAATTGCTGATTGTTGAACAGGCTACTGCCAGTATCAATAATGCCGCCATTGAAATTAAATTCACCGGGTTTCAGCATATTGTGACCAACGATAACTTCGCGGTCGATAATTTGTTCTTCACCATATGGACCGTACAACTTTATTTCAAATCGGTTTATGCCGTAGGTCGTATCGATGTTAGAAAAAATGATTCTACCATCTTCTGCCACCGTACCGGTTTCCATCAAAAAACCATTTTTATACAACTCAGCTTGCCATCCTGCAGGGGCATCTTCTTCGATGTTTATTTTGCCAAAATAAGAACTGTATTTGGCCTGATCGCTGCCAAATACAACACCTAGGCCAGAGTAGCCCGATTGCAATCTGGTATTGCTGGCGGAGACATCACCAAAAGCATAATGATTTAGACTGCCTAGAATTTTTTTGTCCGGAGCCGTTTGACTCCGCCGCATACTAAAACGTGCGGTAAGTTGGTTGTCGGTGTTTTGCGCCATGCTCAAGTGAGACGCATGGTAAAGCAAGTCGTTGTAAGTTTGTACATTTAGATTGAGTTGGTCATTTAATTGATTTTTACGCGCGGAAATTGAAACATGGCCTTTAGGGGGCGTATAAATTCGATATTGATCTTCGATTAGAAAGTCGTATGTTGGATCCTGCAGATCAGACTGTTGCACAACTTTGTTATTGCTTCTAGCGAGTCGTTTTTGTATTGGAAATGGCTGTCCTTGAGAGACAAACTCAATGGCAAGATCTTGAGTTTTCATGGTGATGTTGGCGTTAATTAAATAGGCCAAGGTCGTTGTATCTAAGTAAAGTTCATTGTCGATAAGTACGGCAAAGCTTTTTGACATTTTTTCTGATTTGCTTAAATCAGTAACGCCGTTTTTAGACGGCGGTGTCTGTTGCAGTTGAAACAAAACATTTGATTGTTCGATTTTGCCAGTGATTAGACCGCTTTTAGGACCGTAATTTAGGTTCAGCTCTAACATACCAGTGACGACGTAAAAAGGCAGAAGTACCTGGTCGTTGTGGTAATAAATATCCGCGCTTTCGTATAGCACCAAATCGCGATTTAAGCGCAGATCATAAATATCAAAGTCGACTTCATCTTGCGTTAACCACTGCACGCTACTTGTCGCAGTAAAACTCAACAGGAGCAAAAAAGTGAAACACAGGTGACTTATCTTCATCGTGTAATGGATGCGTTAGTTAATCACAGTGGTTAGCGAAATATCGCCACCAAATTGTGGCGTTTCTTTAAATTCGATGATCACTTTGCCTTTTGGCTTTGCTTTTAACGGCAGCAACAGCGGTACATCTGCTGATTGCAAATAGTGTGAAAATCCTTTGCGAACCGCTAAAACGCCAGTGTCGTCAGATACGGAGATGTCGCCAAATAGTGATCTTTTTCCACGACGACTTAGTATTGCCTCGGCAAAATAACGCTCGTTAGTGTTGCCGATATGGGCTTGTTGAATGGCTGCTTCGACTTTAAGCTCCCCCTTGCGAACCACTACCGGAATATTAAAGACAAAGTTTGGCTGAATTTTAATTCCCGCTGTTGCGTTATCAGTTTGTTCACGACATCTTAGGTTTAAATAACTGACCCATTCCCCACTTTTTTGTTGGACTAATCTTCGAGCTAAAACCCGTACTTTTTGATTAGACTTAGCTGGAATTAAAACGCGTTTAGGTGAAATTCGAAGTAAAGACTGAGCGCTGGTCGCTGGCAAATTGTCTTTTGTCGCGACCGTCAGTTGACCTTCTGGAGATACGTTATGGTCGACTAAATTGGTGTAACAATAGGCATCGGTATCGCCCTGATTAAATATCTGGTAATTTTTGGTACTTTGTTTTTCAGTTAACAGTACACGATAATCCGTGAAATGAATGTTTGGACCTGCGCTGGCCGAGTTGACAAAAACGCCAAGCATGACGATGGCAATATTAAGAAAAAAACGTGGCGATACAGTCATGTTGATACCTACTTGAAGCTCTAGTTAATTTGGGTGATAGGCCCGTGGTAAATTTAAAAAGAAACTAAAGTGTAAAACAGCAGGAAACTCACAAAAAATAAGCTTAACAGCATGGTAGTTTTGACACATTTTTCTTTCATTTTTGCTCATAAACTATAAAGCAGGAATAGTGCCAGTAGCGGTAAAATCAAAGGGTTTTTAAAGATAATGGCAATAAAAACATAAGACCATGAGCAGCGCGCTGGGAAAGTGTAAAACTGGGCCTCAATTGACATTGAGTTTTGCAGTGATGGCATTACCGAACAGACAATGAAAACTCGTAATAGGCTAGATGAAGGTAATTAAAATGAGGGAAAACAAAAGAGTGAAACACGATGTTCCACTCTTTTATATGCTGACTAGTATGTGGCAGTAATGTCGAAGCTACCTGAATATGGCGTATTGGCGGTAAGGTCCTGCAATACGTTTACCACACCACCAACAACAACAACAATTGAACCATTGTCACCGACAGTTATGCTCACTGGGTTATCTGCGATAATCGCAACCGGTGAAGAAAAATCGACGGTTGAGTCGTTTTGCACGACAAAGCCGCTTGGTGAGAAATTAAAATCAGTGCCGCCACTAATTGAAGACACCGTTACGTTTGCCGTTTGTCCGGCCACGCCAGTGATTTCATAGACACCTGATAAATTGTTTGCAGTACCAGAAGTTATTGCAATACAACCGCCATCACCACTACTTAAAGAATCTTGAATGTCAGAATTAGCAATAACGCCGACACTCGCTGACGACGCTGCTGCAACCGCCGTTGTTACTGTACAAGAGGTTGCGGCTTTACCAAATACGTTGGCAACACCAAAGGTTAACGGATTGTTTTCTACAATTTGAAGATCCTGCACCGTTGTGAACGCTAGCGTAAATGACGTTGTAACCGCCGTTGAAGATAAAGGGGCGATAACAAGCGCTGCACCTAAAAATACTTTATTTAACAAATTCTTTTTCATAATCAGTTACCTTTTGGATCTAAGTCAGATCTATATACGGTTGTTGCTCGCGAGAACATACGGTTTACGTACTTTAATATTTACTTATCGGACGATTGAACAACATCTTTAGTAATTTTTTTTAGCAATTAGCGACCGCGGATTACGATGTCCTGCCCTTCAACGGTAGGGAACGCATTTTCAAGGACAAATGCGGGCATAGATAACGTATAGGCGGCAAGTATTGCCCCACTTTTTGTCGAAACAAGTCGGGCGTTTATGTTCGCGCCATTTGGTGAGTAATTAATAATGCCGCTAATGACATATTGAGTCGTAATGAGATTGTTGTTTCTATTAAATATAAAACTGCCTTGAGGTGATAAGGCAAGTTGTTCGGAAACGTTAAAGTCAACAACCCGATACCCGGTTTCTTGCAGTGAAACAAGTAAGTCCTCTGCTATTTTATTTCCTAGCGGATGGGTGTTTGTTAAGTTGTCATCTAAGTCGACAAATGATGCGACAGACACGGACGAAAGCTTATTGATATCAACTTGTTGAGAAAGTTCAAATGCAATTCGGTCAGCGTATTTTTTAAGAATTTTAGCGTTCAAGTTTTTGTTATCGGTACCCATTTCCATCGATACGTCTGGTGTGAAACCATAACCGTATTGCTTAAATCGATTGGCATAATGTTCCGCATGGTAATTTGGCGCAGCGCAACCCGCGAGACCTAAAATTGAACTTATTAATAATAAACGTAGTTTCATAACCTATCCGGAAGTGCTTTAATAACTATGAACTTAAGGCCAATTATATGGCTAGTTTACGTCGATAACGTTGCAAAATTTCAAACTCGCTTCGTAAATCGTTATTAAGTCATCATCGATGACTCATTTGACAATATAGCGTACTAGTTGATGTAAAAAATCAATAAACACTAAGCTAGAATTGCGTTTGTCGGGCTTGTTATATTTCTTATTTCGTCATTGGTGATTGACCAATAGTTTGATCCATACTCGAAAAAAACAACAACCATAATGTTGTAAGCAATATATAGGCCATAGCAACCTACAAGGGAATCGTCATGAATAAAGGTTTTCAGTCCATTGGTCCAGTGCTGACCATGATAATAGTATCCAGTTTGTCTTCATTTTCGTTGCAGGCAATTGAAGTATCGGAAAAGGCGAAAAATATTGCCAAAAATTCCATTATTGCCGACAGCCATATTGATGTGCCATATCGAATTAATAAAAAGTGGGAAGATGTCACTGTTGCGACCAAAGGGGGAGATTTTGATTACCCTAGAGCTAAGTCTGGCGGCTTAAATGCACCGTTTATGTCGATATATATTCCTGCAACGCTTGAAGCTGATGGTAAAGATTTTGGCGTACAATTAGCCCATAAGTTAATTGACTCCGTCGAAGCAATCGCCGCTAGAGCGCCGGATAAATTTGCCATTGCGTATTCAACAAGCGACATTGAAAAACACTTCAAACAAGGCTTGATTTCATTGCCGATGGGAATGGAAAATGGCTCGCCGATGGCAGGTGATATCGACAACTTAAAGCTGTTTTATGATCGCGGAATTCGCTATATCACGCTTTCTCATTCACTTGCGAATCACATTGCAGATTCAAGTTATGACCTTCGTCGTAAATGGAAAGGGCTAAGTGACTTTGGCAAAATACTTGTTAAAGAGATGAACGACATCGGTATGATGATTGATATTTCTCATGTCAGTGATGACGCATTTTATCAAACATTAGAAATCACACGGACACCGGTAATTGCCTCACACTCTTCTTTACGTAAATTCACCCCAGGATTTGAACGTAATATGGATGATAATATGATCAAGGCATTGGCCAAAAATGGCGGCGTTATTCAAATTAACTTCGGTTCAAGTTTTGTCTCTGCTAAAACCCGCATGTGGGGAGATACGTTAAGCGCTAAATATAAAGCCGCAGGCACGTCGTACGGAGAGCCGAAAGCAAAAGAAATTGAAGCGTCGTATCGTGCTGCATCGCCATATCCGTATGCAAATTTAGAAACGGTGTTAGATCATATTGACCATGTTAAAAACTTGGTTGGTATTGATTATGTTGGTATTGGCTCCGATTTTGACGGTGTTGGCGATTCATTACCTCGTGACTTAAAAGATGTGTCTTATTTTCCACATTTAGTACAGGGCTTAATGAATAGAGGTTACAGCGAATCAGAAATTAAGAAAGTTTTAGCGGGTAACTTGCTTCGTGTTTGGCGTGCTGTAGAAAAAGCGGCTAAATAGACTTAACCATTTAAATACTCTGGGGGAGCGAATTAAGGGTTCCCCCTATATTCCATGTACTCTTAATTCCATATTATAAATTGGAAATGGGAGGACGAGCCGTGCCAATAACAAACGTTAACATTACTGAACTAGCAGACGCCATCGTTCTCGATGACGTAACGGATGTATTTTACCGTAGTTTAGTATACTCCCATTTTTCTAGATGTGACGCCGACCCAAAGAACAAAATGGAAGCTGAACTCGACGCTAAGTTAGAGATCAAGCTCGCAAGGCAGCTAAATTGGGCCGCGTCTTTAACAAGTTTAGATACCGTAAATCATAAGTTTAGCCATTTTATTGAAATGCTTCACATGGGGCAGCTAACGCAAGCTAAACTCACCGCTATTTTAACCGATAATTATTGGTTAGCTCAGGCATTTAAAGACGTAAAAATTAAGTTGAATTTGCCGACAGATGTCGAATTTTATGTTTTAGATCATAAAAAAGGCGATCCTTTGAGTGAGGTGATTAACTCTATTTGTTGGCGTTATTATTATTTACAATTAAGTGAACCGTGCCGCCAATTGTTAATACAGTTAGTCAATTTGTCTCGTTCGTTTGTACATTACTCACAGCTTATCTGTGAAGAAGAAGGTCATTCAGTCAGTGCGGATGATTTTTATAACTTAGCCTTTTTTAATGGGTTTCCTACTTATGTTATGTTGCGATTATTTGATCGCACCGTGCAAAGTTTAAAACAGGAGCGCCTTAATTTAATTCCAATCGAAAATTTTGCCGAGCGAAAACAAGTCGACGCGTATCAAATAAACGGTGATATTTTGTTGAGTTTTTTAAAGTTCGATGAATTTGTAAAGCCACATGTTTTTGACTGTATTAACGTTCCAGCTCCTATTCAAAGCAACTTGATTAATGGAAAAGAATGTCCGGATTTAAAAACTAAAATTTTTCTCGCAGGACGAACTCAGGCAATTAAAAATTTGATGGTTGAAAGCCAAGTATTAACCGCGCAACAAATCTTAAATTATAATCAACAAATTGGTATTAATTTTGAGTTTCAAAACCTGGAAAGTTTGCATGAGAAGTACGCTAGCCCGATGGCAAAGTTGTTTAATGTAACCTAATTATAACTTGGCCAAGTACAATCGTGCGATTTATGAATATTGTGGTACAGATTAAATTTTGATTCTGCTAATATTACGGAACTTTTTCCATTAACGATGTCAAACTAGACAATTGTTTACAACTCATACAGCAGTATTTTCATGAAAATTTTTCTCGCAATCTTTATATCACTAGCTCTTTCAGCCTGCAGTACGTGGGTCTACAAATATGACATTACACAAGGTAACTTTCTTAACCAAGATGATGTTAATAAATTACGAGTAGAAATGACGCAAGAGCAAGTTAAGTATGTACTTGGAACTCCGGTTCTGGAAAACCCTTTTTCGTCAGACAAGTGGCACTATATCCACACCAATAAGTCGGGTAAAACAGATATAACGATACGTCGTGAGCTTATTATTATCTTCAAAGACGGTAAGTTGTTTGAAATTGAAGGTGATTACAAAAGACCAGAACAATTTGAAACCCCGCTAGAGTCTTAATTCTATTGGCTATCAATGACCAAAAATGGTAAAAAATACACACAAAAAAGGTGGCCTTAGCCACCTTTTTTATTCGGCTTGTTTTTTCCTTGGATTGACTCTGCCGCCGGTAACTTTGTCAGCTCGGCCTTCTTCAATTGCCTTTTCCGCACGGCGCTTCCTAACTTCTTTTGGATCGGCAATTAGAGGGCGATAAATTTCAATTCTATCGCCAGCCACTAATCCTTGGCTTAACTTACAAGTTCGCGACCAGATCCCGACCTTGTTATTAGCCAAATCAATTTCTGAATGTTTGGCAAGGATACCGCTGAATTTAATCGCGTGTTCGACGTCAAAATTAGCAGGGACGTCAAGCTCCAATAAGGTTTGCTGTTCCGGTGTTGCGTACGCAATTTCGATAGTAATTTTGTTATCCATAAACAACTTTAGCCCGTTGCGAAAAAGCATTGACCATATTAACCGCAACTTGGTTAAATATTTTGCCAAATGCCAATTCAATCATTTTAGAAGAAAATTCAAACTCTAATTGTAATTCGACTTTACACGCATTGCTATCGAGTTCTGTAAACACCCATTGCCCCGTTAGGAACTTAAATGGACCATTAACTAAAGAAAGTTCGATGGATTTACCAGGGTGTAGTTTATTGTGCGTGGTAAACCACTTTTCGATCCCGGCTTTTTTAATCAACAAAGAACCTTCAATTTCGTTATCATTAATGTATTTACTCGATGCCTTTGCACAATTTGGAATAAATTGCGGGTATGCATTAATGTCGTTCACTAAGTCGAACATTTGTTGGCCGTTAAACATAACGAGCGCACTGCGTGAAATTTGAGCCATAACAACTGGTTGAGATGATAATTAAGAGAATTTCGGTATTCTAACAAACTTGGATAGAAAATGGCGGATAAATGGTTATAATCCGAGGTTCATTAATACTAAGATAAGAATATGTCCAACAAAAAATCAAAATCTTCTTCAAATACGATTGCCTTGAATAAAAAGGCACGTCATGAATATCACCTCGACAAAAAGTTTGAAGCAGGTGTTGAACTTCATGGTTGGGAAGTGAAAAGTATTCGTGACGGAAAAGTGAATATTTCTGACTCCTACGTATTTTTAAAAAATGGCGAAGTGTTTTTATTAAATTCACAAATTCAACCGTTGAATCAGGCCTCCTCACATGTTGTTTGCGAACCGAATCGTTCTCGTAAGTTGTTATTGAAACGCAGAGAGATTAACGAACTTGTCGGTGCTGTAGAACGCTCAGGTTACACTTTGGTTGCCACCGCAATGTATTGGAAATTGAATTGGGTCAAAATTGAATTTCATTTGGCTAAAGGTAAATTAAGCCATGATAAACGGACTGACATTAAAGATCGCGACTGGAATCGTCAAAAAGAACGTATGATGAAACACTCTGTCAATTGATCTTGTTGCGCTTATCGATGACACAGTACTAAATAAGACGTTGCCGAGATTTGGCTTTCCGACCCGATTTACTGTCATACTTTGCTCAGTCGTACTATGCTTTTAAAAGTTTGAAATTAATTTATCGATTTCCCGTTCTATTTTTAAAGTGATGTCAGTAGTGACGGGAAACTTATGGAAGTTGTATTTTATGCCTGAGCAGGAAAATCAGACAAAAAAACTTGTCGACGATAATATTTTATTACTAAACCAATTGGCCCAGTTCGTTCAAGAACAGGCCAGTCCAATATATAGTTTACCTAACGAGCAGCTGCAAAGTGGCAGTATTGGTGCCCACGTTAGGCACATTATCGATCATTATTTAAGTGTGTTAGTCGACGGTGGTGTTGTCAATTATGACCAACGAGAACGAGACGCGAATATTGAAATTAACGCAACTTATGCGGGCGATATATTAAATGCACTGTGTTCCGAGTTATCTGACTTATCAAAAAGTGACTCGGTTAAAGTTGTGATTAGCACAAATGTCGAAGGTCCCTCATCTACCGTTGACAGTGCCTATGATCGAGAATTATGTTTTCTGCATTCGCATACAACTCACCATATGGCAATAATTCGTTTACTCGCAATACATAACAACATTGTTTTACCTTGTTATTTTGGTAAAGCGGCTTCCACTCAAAAATTTGAAAAGAATGTGCAGTTTTAGCTGGCAACAGTTTGGTGATACATTAACTGTGGTGTTTAATCGTGATGAATCAACAACACGAAGCAAGGCACAACACCCTAAATATTACACTGAAAACGGTGTACGATTTATAATGCCAAAAGACCCCGATGGTGATGGAAGTTGGATTGCAGCAAACGAATTTGGTTTTGTTTTTGTCTTACTGAATGACTATCAAGGGCAAGTAAAGCCACCGCAAACCTTAATATCACGGGGCCAGTTAATTCGTTCATTAGCGAGTTGTCGAGACTGGCAAACGATAAAACAAAAAGTCGCTTGCTGGCCGTTATCCCAAAGCCAACCATTTCAACTCGGTGTTATTGCAGCCCAGCAGCAAATGTTTTGGCACTACAATGGCTTGGTGTCTCAAATCACGCCTGCAACACTGCCAAGCGCTTTGTTTTCCTCGGCTCACCCTGATGTTAAAAATATTGTTAAACTTCGCCACAGTCTACTGCAACGTACTAAAGCAAGCAGTGTTGAGGAGTTAGTGCAACTATTTAAGGGGCATAAACCTGATTTATCAGATGTAGCGAAACTGAATTTGCCGAATAGTCAAAAACATAAATGTGAAGCGATTAATGGTGATGTGATAAAAGCGGGAGAGGGCAATACGTATTCGATTTGTATGCATCGAGATGAGGCGAATACTCAATCTTTGTCATGTATAGAATTAAAAAATAGCAGTATTGAATTTTCTTATTGGGACGGCCAACCTTGTCAGGTTGACCGCCCAATTACAATGTCGTTGCCGCTAGTTACCGCAGATTTCTTCTAAGGTATCTTTAGAAAATAAGAATTTATTATTTATGGTCGATTGTTTACTGGCCATAATGAGATAACTATCTGTTGTAGCACCAGTAATTTCCTCAGTTAGTGACACATAACCAATTGCAAAGTCAGGGTCAGTTCGAGTGAATGTAATGGCTGCGTTATCGTCAGAAAGTTGATGTTCAAGTCCGCCTCTACACGCTTTTATTTGCCAATTGAAAATAGGCGTTTCTCTCGACCAACGTAATTTAGCTTGCCATAGCATTTCTGGTACTAATGTTGTGCGTGCGCCGTTCAATGTTAATACTGCTTCAATGTCGGTGAACCCAGTGGCATCAAAGTCGTCACTAAACGAATCGTTACAGTTATCTAAAGAACCACTATTATCAAGTTGTGCTTCTTCACTTGGCGTAACTGCCATAGTACATGGATAGTCATCGATGGCCTCAACGGTTAGAGTGTGTGAACCACTGCGTTTAGGCGTGGCATATGACATAACATAGAGTCCATCTTCGTATGTTTTAATTTTGGCAAAGGTTGATTGTAATAACCCATCGAGCTCGTCAAAGTTTTCTAATTGATAGATGTTATCCGTTGCAGTAAATTCACTAAGAGTTGCTGTATCTGCTTCGTCACCAATAGCAATAAAATATAAGTCTTTACCTTTTGCCGCATTTAAAGCAGCGCTGGTTGACGAACTATCTGAGTTATGGACACCATCGGTAAACAAAATTAAGCTCCCGTAGCTCAGTAATTCAAGGGATATCTCATTTTGCCATACTTCTGCACCTTGCTTAATTGCGCCGTATAGATTGGTTGAGTTGCCACCAATTTGCACTGCATCGAGCTGTTCGATAATCGCTTCTGGGTCCTGACTGTTTTCTATAACTACGTCAACTTCACTGTCAAATGACAAGATAGTAATTGACTGGTTTGGCAATAACTTTGATTCTTGTGTAACCGGATCGGCAATGACATTTTTAATGGCATTTTTTATCGACGTTAATTCATCGTTAAACAATGAAGAGCTGACATCGATTACAAATACAGTTTGGTATTCGGCATTATAATTACTGAGTTTATCCACTTCTAAAAATGATTCTCGTGGAGAGATAACTGAACCATTCTCAAGGACGTTTAAGTAATCGGTAATATTTGACTTGTCTATTGAGTCAACTGCAGTACCAGTAAAACGGTCGATTAGGTGAAATGCAAAGGTTAGCACTGAAGGCGCTTCTTCTTGGAAGGCTAGGGCATTAAGGTTGTAGGCTTTAAAATTCTCTGCAAGGCCATTACACACGATAGTAACATTATTGATATTGCCGATAGCTGTGCCGCTTCCGTTAGTAACTAGGCAGTCTAAATTGTCACTGCTGGTATTAACGGTGACGGAATAAGTCGCATTTTCTTCAATTCGAGTTGGGGATGTAAATGCACCATTGTTCGTTATGGTTTCTAAGTTACCATTGACATAGATACTGATCTCACCCGTTAAACCTTCAACGACACCTGCTACAGAGACTGTCCCTGCAAGTTCACTATTTTTATCATCACTGCCTGAGCAGGCCATGTTTAATACCAGAGAAGATAATAAAATTGCACGTTTAAACATTGATATTCCTTAATTTAATTTCCTAATTCACGGCGCTCTTGCCTATACTTTTTTTCCATTTCCTGATCTCTGCGCAACTGAGCAGAAGATAAGGTTAAGACACAAGAACTCGACATGTATTCGGTTTTGTTTGTCGTCAGAACAATCGTGCGTTCTTTTGGACAGTAGACTGAATCAACATGACCACCGTAGTCACCAGCAACAACTTTACTTATGCTGTCCACCAATGACTTCAGGTTACCTGACTCAGTAAAGTGCTGCTTAATAATGTAATCGTATTTTAAATCCCAAATAACCGCGACGCCTTCTTCTTGAGCAAATCGCTCTAGGACGGTTTTTATCGTTTCGTTTTCTTTAAAACTACGTTTTTTGTTTTCGCCTTCCCAGACTGGCGAGCCTGGGGATACTTCGTCACGACGCAGTTCCAACAATTCTGTCGCGTTTCGTGGCGATTTAGGTAATTCGATTGTAAAGTCGTCTAATCGACTGCCACCGGGTTTTATTGCTTTGCGGACTTCGGCATAAAACTTTGCGACACCTTTAGCCACAGGGTTTTCACTTGTTTGATTACTGGCGTCTGTGCCCCAGTAAATAAATCCAACAATAAGTAACAATAAAATACTTGGGAACAATATTTTTCCCATCAATCCCGAGTGTTTTTTAACTGGTTTATTCGTCATTGTTTTTCTATTTTTATTTATACAACGAAGGATCTGCTTCGTTAGGTCTGGTTTTAAATCGGCGGTGAACCCACATATACTGTTCCATGTTATCCGCAACGGCTTCTTCAACCCACTGATTGACTAATGTCGCATTGGCTTCAGCATCGTCACCTGGATAATTTTCAAGTGGCGGTAAAAATTCGATTTCGTACCCTTGAGTGCCGGGTAATCTTTTCAATTTTGTCGGTATCGTCGTGGCATTTTTATGTGAGGCAAATATCTCTGTGCCCGTCGTTGTCGCCGCTTGTTCAACATCAAAAAACGGTACAAATACACTGCGTTTTTTACCATAATCGTGATCGGGCAAATACACGGTGACTTCACCTTTTGATAATGCTTTTAGCAATCCTTTAACATCCCATTTACCCACCATATACTTATTTGAAACACAGCGTCCGCGATATTGAACCCATTCGAGCACTTTATTATTGTGTGGTCGATAAAAACCAACACATGGATAGCCTTTTTCGCCCAATACGCGCGCCATCATTTCGAGGGGTAAAACATGGAAAAACAATAAAAAAATGCCTTTTCCTTGAGCCAACGCGGAATCAATATGTTGTTGCCCTTTGACGTGGACAATCGATTGCACTCGCCATTTTGGCCACCACCAGGACATCCCGCTTTCAAATAAAGCGATACCTGCATTTTTAAAATTAGTTAATACCAATTTCTTACGCTCGTCCTCAGGCATATTAGGAAAACAAAGTTGCAGATTTGTTAGCGCTATGTCGCGACGACGTTTCATTAATTTATGAAGTAAAGAACCAATTCCACTCCCTAAACGAAATTGAATTGTCAAAGGCAACCAACTCAACAAGTAGAGAAATGAAATGCCAATCCACGTGAGCCAAAATTTAGGCGCAAGCAATGACAAAGAAAACTTTGGCGCTTGAAACTTTTTAGATACAGAAGTTGTACTCAAAACAATTACCAATTGAAAACGTTGTGGGAATTTTACCCCAACCGTGGGGTATTGATAACCTTTAATTTGACATAAAAAAAGGAGCGATACGCTCCTTTTAATAAATTAGTTTTTGGTTAGCTCGCGCTTAACCCTGAATTAACAGCGTTAACATCTTCTGCTGTTAACAAACCTGAGGCTTGTTTAAGGTTCATCATGGCCAAAATATAGTCATAACGAGTAGAAGATAGCTGGCTTTTTGCACGGTATAAATTTTGTGTGCTGTCTAATACATCAACGATTGTACGTGTACCCACTTCAAAACCTGCTTGAGTCGCTTTTAATGCGCTCTCTGCCGATATGACTGATTGTTCTAATGCTTTGATCGTTGAAACTAGTGCCGTAACGTCTGCATAAGATGTACGAACTAAGCGAACCACAGCACGGTGCGTTTCTTCACGGTCTTCGCTGGCATACACATAATTTGCTTGAGCTTGACGAACTGCACTGGAGGTTGCGCCACCAGAATATAAAGGCACGTTAAGCGTTAATCCGATTGAGTTGCTATTTAGCGCTTCAGTATCAAATGTACTTAAGTCAGTATCTTGTGAGCTTATTGACGCATTTAACGTCAAGGTTGGGTAGTGACCAGCACGAGCTCGTTTAATATCAAACTTTGTCGCTTCTAAAACTAATTCTTTTGCTTTAAGTTCTAAATTATTATTTTCAGATTTAGTGACCCACTGCTGTACTTTTAATGGTTTTGGCAATGTTGCAGAGAATCGTTCAGTATTTAAGCCGTCAAATTTGGCATAATATTTACCGGTAATTTCTCGGATGGCTTCTTTTGCAATTTCAACGCTGTTGCTTGCGCGGATTTCAGAAGCGACTGAGTTATCATATTTGGCCTGCGCTTCATGTACATCAGTAATTGCAGTTAATCCAACGTTAAATCGTTGTTTGGTTTGTTCAAGTTGACGTTCGATGGCTTTCTTTTCAGCCTGTACAAATTCCAAATTATCTTTGGCTTTTAATATATCGAAATAGGCTTTAGTAACGCGAGAAATTAGCGCTTGTTTCGCCAAGTCATAACCCGCCTGCGCTTGTAATGCACGCTTTTCAGCAGCATCAAGTGAATACCAGGTATCCATTCTGAAAATGGCTTGGGACAAAGAAATACCGTATTGTAAATCTGTATATTCGTTGTCATTGACAGCAAACGTAGTTGAATCGATTGATTCAGAATTTGACAATGTATAAGAACCCGTCAGGCTGACACTTGGTAGTAAACCAGAAAATGCGGTTTTTTCAGATTCTCTTGCGATATCGTATTGTGCCTTTGCCTTTAAAGTGGCAGGATCATTTCGCATTGCATCTTTGTATGCGTCTAAAAGACTTGTAGCAGATGTTGGCAAACTTGCAGCTGTAAACAATATCGCTAAAGATGCGGTTAAAAATGATTTTCTCATCGTGTTTCCTTAGTTGAAAGCGAATTTCCAAATACATATATTGGGTTAATTGTCAGCATTGTAACGTTTCTAATTGATATAAGTAACGTTTTAGTCGTAATAAAACAATGCTAAATGTAACAGAATATGTGCTTTTCTCTCTTTATTATAATCAAGTTGTATTAGAAGTCTCTAATATAAGTAAATAATTTTTACTCTAAAACGGACAATTTATATGTCAATGAAGCCATTTACTTCACAATTCAACCATTCTGACGTAAAAAACCTTAAAAAAGAAACCATCTATCAAGGTTTTTTTAAGCTAGAACAATATTCTTTCCAGCATAGCCTATTTGCCGGTGGTGAGAGTGCAGTTGTTTATCGCGAAATTTTAGAACGTGGTGACGCAGTTGCCGTCTTACCCTATGATCCAAAAACCAATCAATTGGTCTTTATCGAACAGATCCGCATCGGCGCGATTAATGACAATAAGTCGCCTTGGTTATTGGAAGTCGTTGCCGGCATGATAGATAAAGATGAAACAAAAGAACAAGTTGCACTTAGGGAGGCCGAAGAAGAGGCTGGGTTGATTGTCGAAGAGCTGATCCCAATGTTAAACTACTTATCCAGTCCAGGTGGCACAACGGAACGAATTCACCTATTTTTAGGCATTGTCGATACGACAGAAGTGGGTGGCATCTATGGTCTTGCTGAAGAACAAGAAGACATCAAGGTACATGTAATGGATTTTGATGATGCGTTGGATTTGTTTAATCAAGGTGTTATCGATAATGCATCGACTGTAATTTGTGTTCAATGGTTGGCATTAAATAAAAGTAAAATAGATACAAGGTTTAAATAATATAAAAATGACAGCTGTGCGCCGCGGGTTTGGCCAAAAATATGTCCCTAACCTTAAAAAACTGCAACATACTTGCACCCGCAACTATGGCTTATTGCTGCGTCTTTTACCTATGGAATATAACTTGAACCAAACTTGGGTGTTATCCATATCAAAAAATTTGACCTTTGAGTTAACGGTCACTGATATTAGCCGTTACACTGAATCTTTTACTCTTTTACAAGTGGATAGTCAGTTACCTGTAAACATGAAAACAAATATCGATTTTCGTGTTTACCATGACGCACAAATGGTTGAGGTTACCGGTTTTCAAAAGCAAAACTGGATAAAAGCAAACAATCCTTATCCAAACCCAAAGTTGCATCATAAAGATGAAAAGGTTCAAGTTAATTTGTTATTGAAAGACTGGTTAAACTTAGTTGTCAATCATCAAGCGAGTGGCGTAGACCCTTTAGTTCAAGCGCCTGTCTCATTATAAATTTCCAAGTCTTTAAAAGGTAAATTAGGTTAATAAGCATGGATTCAATTCTCTATTTACATGGTTTTCATTCATCACCATATTCTGCCAAAGCGCTGGAGTTTAAAAAGCAAATTGAGTTAAATCATCCTCAAATTTCTGTTATCGCGCCGCAATTGGCGGCTTTGCCACAAGACGCTATTCGACAGGTAACTGAAGTTGCCCAGCAATTTAGCGATCAATTAATTGGTGTAGTTGGGAGTTCGATGGGCGGGTATTTAGCCACCTATTTACACAATGAGTTTCATTTGCCTGCGGTCGTAATTAATCCAGCTGTTAAGCCATTTGAACTATTAGAAAGTTATAAAGGGGCGCAAGTCCACCCTTTAACAAATGAACGTTATACTTTGGGTGATGAGCATATGGCACATTTACGTGATGTTTATCAACCAACGGTTCGCGACGGAAAGTTAGTTTGGTTGTTGCAGCAAGAAGGTGATGAAGTTTTAGATTATGACCAGGCAATCAAGCACTACCAAGACTGTCTTATCACCTGTGAAAAAAACGGCAGTCACGCATTTGAGGGGTTTGAACGATATCCAAATGATATCGTTGAATTTTTTCTAAAGAGCAAGCCGACACGTTAGCTCAGTATCAAAGATAGGATTAAGTCGCGTGACCGTTTGGCTTATTGGTAATTTGTTCAATAGCTGAACAGCCTTTGAACACTGACGTCAGGCGCGAATAAGCGTTACTTTATTTATGAGTAATAACTCGCTTTGATTTCCAACATGAGCTACAAATTATATTCCGTAAAAATAAAAATAGATTTGGTCCCACACTAAATTTATTCCTAAATAGTGCTTTATGTTTGCTACGTTCCTCGTTAATCTTGTCTCTATATTAATAAAAACAAAAACGCTAAATCCGACACCCTATGACAGACCAATCCTATAACGCAGAAGCTATTGAAGTCCTAAATGGACTCGAACCCGTACGTCGCAGACCGGGAATGTATACCGATACAACTCGGCCAAACCATCTAGCGCAGGAAGTAATCGACAATAGTGTCGATGAAGCGTTAGCGGGCCATGCGCAGTCAATTTTTGTCATATTACATGAAGACAATTCATTAGAGGTCCAAGATGATGGACGTGGAATGCCTGTGGATATCCATCCAGAAGAAGGGATCCCAGGGGTAGAGCTGATCTTAACCAAATTACATGCCGGTGGTAAGTTTAGTAATGCCAGCTATGAGTTTTCTGGTGGTTTACACGGCGTTGGTGTTTCGGTAGTTAATGCGTTAACAACCCGAATGGAAGTTAAAGTTAAACGTGACGGCCAGCATTATGGCATCGCGTTTGAAAATGGCGATAAAGTAGAAGATCTTTCCGTAATAGGCACTGTTGGTCGTCGAAATACCGGAACCAATGTTCGATTCTGGCCAGACGCGACTTATTTTGACTCTGCTAAGTTCTCCATTTCTAAACTGGTCCATAATATGCGCGCAAAAGCGGTATTGTGTCCTGGATTGCGAATTAAGTTTGATAACAAACAAACAAAAGAAACATATGAGTGGTATTACGAAGATGGTCTTAAAGATTATCTAATAGACTCAGTGAAAGAATACATTAATTTGCCAGAAGACCCATTTACAGGTAGTTATTCTGGTAATTTAGAAGCTGCTGATTGGGCTATTACCTGGTTGCCGGAAGGCGGTGAAGCGGTTGGCGAAAGTTACGTAAACTTAATTCCAACGGCCCAGGGCGGAACGCACGTAAATGGATTACGGCAGGGATTGTTAGAGGCGATGCGTGAATTTTGCGAGTTTCGAAACTTGCTGCCACGTGGTATTAAACTCACCCCAGAAGATATTTGGGAACGATGCAGCTACATCTTGTCAGTGAAAATGCAGGACCCACAATTTGCTGGGCAAACAAAAGAGCGATTATCATCGCGCCAATGTGCCACATTTGTCTCAGGCGTAGTAAAAGATTCCTTTAGTTTATGGCTAAATACCAATACTGATATTGCGGAACAACTGGCTGAATTATGTATTTCAAATGCACAAAAACGCCTAAAAGCCGCTAAAAAAGTTGTTCGTAAAAAGGTCACTCAGGGGCCCGCATTACCAGGTAAGCTAACAGATTGTTCGAGCCAAGAAATTGGCCGCACAGAACTATTTCTCGTCGAAGGTGATTCAGCTGGTGGTTCGGCGAAACAAGCTCGAGATCGAGAAATACAAGCGATTATGCCGCTTCGAGGTAAGATCTTAAATACTTGGGAAGTGGATGCCGGTCAGGTTTTGGCATCACAAGAGGTTCACGATATATCGGTGGCGATTGGAATGGATCCGGATTCAACTGATCTGACACAATTGCGTTATGGCAAAATTTGTATCCTAGCGGACGCCGACAGTGATGGTTTGCATATAGCCACATTATTGTGTGCTTTGTTCACCCAACATTTCAGGCCCTTAGTGGAACAAGGTCATGTATATGTTGCGATGCCTCCGTTATATCGTATTGACGTTGGTAAAGACGTGTATTACGCATTAGACGAAGGTGAAAAAGACGGGGTTTTAGACCGCATTGCTGCAGAAAAGAAAAAGGGCAAAATAAATGTCCAACGCTTCAAGGGTCTTGGTGAAATGAACCCGCTGCAATTGCGTGAAACGACGATGGATCCAAATACGCGTCGGTTGGTACAATTAACCATTGATGAAATTACACCAACGATGGAACTACTTGATATGTTGTTGGCCAAAAAACGTTCAGGTGATCGTAAAATTTGGCTAGAAAGCAAAGGCAACAAAGCAATGGTAGAGGTGTAGCCAATCGAATTTTTGCCTGTAGGTCAATAGTATACAACGTCGAGTAATTTAACCTAACGTACTTACTCGACGACTTATCACCACGGTTTATCCCTCATTATTCTAATCTACGTGTCTGTTGTTGTTTGTAATTTGTCTTTGTGATTGGTAAATCCAAAGTAATGTTGCTAAGTTGTTATTATCAAATATATTTGGATAACAATTCGTTTTATGAAATTGCTGGAACCTACTTCAGTTGCAAATGTTCGGACCGAAATCGTAGATACTATTCTTGCCGTCGTCGCGTTATTTTCTGTTTTTCAAATTGCGGCATTAATGTGGCGCGCCACAGAATTTTACGACCCAGTGCACTTTATTCGAATTGCACTTCTTGTTTTGCTTATTGCGACTTATCTTTTTAGAAATCGAATACCGCATATTATAAAAAGCGCAGTTTTGATCTTTTCAACGTTGATAATTGGAATTTCCTCCCTGTTTGTATTTGGCTTAACCGCCGCTGGCACGTTATTACTGTTAAGTGGCGTCCTCACCACAGGATTAATTTTAAGTCATGCCATGGCGCTTGTTTTTTTAGCGGTTAGCCTATGTACGCTTGGCTATTTTGCGTTGTCGGCTCATTTAGGAATGCTGGAGTTTGTCAATTCTGCTGATTCATTCAATCTAAGCGTTTCAGCTTGGGTTAACCAAATAATGGTTTTTACTATTCTAGTTAGCTTATTGCTGTTTACGATAAAAAAAATGTTTACTGTTTTGATGGAAGCAAATATTCGATTAAGTGCAATGTCTGAGGACAGCCAAAAAGAAGCACAACGAGCCAATGATTTGTTGTTAGCGGCAGTGGACGCTATGCCGTATCGTGTTTTTTGGAAGGACACTAATTTGGTGTATCGAGGGGCCAACAAGCTCTTTTCCCTTGATGCCGGTGAAATAGACGCTTCGAAAGTGATCGGTAAGACAGATTTTGATTGTCCATGGATAGCAAACGCTGAAGCGTATCGGGCAGATGACCAGTTAGTCATGGATACAAAAACAGCTAAGTTGAATTTTGAAGAAAAACAAACAACGCCCTCCGGCGAAAACATCTATGTTATGACCAATAAAGTGCCGTTAATTTCTGCACAGGGTGACGTTATCGGGGTATTAGGTACTTACGATGATATTACCGAGCGAAAATTATTGGATTTGGAATTAACCAAAGCCAAGGCGGAAGCCGAAGCGGCAAACATTGCGAAAAGCCAATTTTTGGCCAACATGTCACATGAAATTCGAACCCCGTTAAGTGGCATTAATGGCTTGATAAGTTTGACTTTAAAATCGGATTTAACTGAGACACAAAGAGAGTATTTGAGTAAAGCAAAGCGTTCGGTTAGTAGTTTGTCTGTGATCATTAACGACATTTTAGATATATCAAAAATTGAAGCCAATAAACTTGTTATTGAATCAATCCCTTTCTCTCCAGCGAGTTTAGTGAATACTTTGCGGGATTTAATTGAACCGCTCATCGTTGATAAAAATATCGATTTTGTTGTCAAATGTGACTTTTCTGAAGAAGTGTTTTTAGAGGGTGATCAAACGCGTATCTTACAAGTGTTAATCAACTTGTGTTCAAATGCGATTAAATTCACCGCCTCTGGTTTAGTTGAGGTTGAGCTAAAATGGCAAGAACAAGAGGAACGGTTACACTTCTCCGTTGAAGATTCGGGGATTGGTATATCAGTGGAGGATCAACAAAAGTTATTTACCAGTTTTAATCAAGCTGACGGTTCGATTACACGAAATTATGGTGGCACCGGATTAGGCCTGTCCATTGTTAAAAACCTGTGTTTCTTAATGAATGGTAAAGTAGAGATAGAAAGTGAAGTTGGCAAAGGTAGTCGCTTTTTTGGATATATCTCGTCAAAGCGCGCCGAACAAAAAATAGAAAAGTTACAAGTTGCAAGTTTGCCATTAAATTTATTCGGTCTAAATATTTTGCTGGTGGAAGACAATGCCATTAACCAACTTATTGCTGAGCAAACATTAGTCTCAGAAGGGGTTAATGTTAAGTGTGTGGAAGACGGAATTCAGTGTCTAGATTCTCTGGAAAATGAAGAGTTTGACCTTGTCCTAATGGATATTCAAATGCCTAACATGGATGGGATGGAGGCGATTAAGTTAATAAGAACACAACCAAAGTTTGCACGGTTGCCGGTCATCGCACTAACGGCAAATGTGCTGTCGCATGAAGTGAAACAATACTATGAAATCGGGTTTAATGCCCATGTAGCTAAACCGTTTGATCGAATAGACATACTCGACGCGATTAAGCTGGTATTAAATCAACATTAACCCGAAACTTGTCGTATTTTAGGTGGTTTTTATTGTCAACGGTTGTTAGAGGGTAGTAGCTCTAAAGTAGCATATACGCGGTTAACTCGCTCATCTACCTTGTTGATTGTTTAAATTATAAACAATCAACAAGGTGAAATAATGATAATAATAAATAAAATATATGGTTTTTTCCTCCTCGTGAGCCTCTTTTTTGCTACTTCAGTTAATGCTGGAAGCTGGCAGCAAAATGTCAATATTGGTGGTTTTAACAATGTCCATATTTATACTCCTGACTCTTCTTCTGCAATTGGTGTGGGCAAGTCTCTACTGATTGTACTTCATGGATGTGTGCAACCTATTAATAATTACTTAACTGCGCAACTTGAAGACGCGGCAGAACAACATGGCATGGTGGTCGCAGTTCCCGATGCGATGAATAAAGCCGGTTACAGTTGTTGGTCGTATTGGCAAGGCGCTAAAAATCGAACTTCAGGTGATTATAAAAATTTGATTAACCTGGCAAATGCAATGAGCGGTGACGCATCTCGAAATATAGATGCAAATCAGGTATACCTTGCTGGTTTGAGTTCCGGTGGTGCATTTACCCAACAAGCCGGTTGTGTGGCACCTGATGTATTTGCGGGAGTGGCACCAAGCGCGGGACCCACCCTAGGCACAAGTTCTAACGGTGCGTTAAACAATTGTGAAGTGGTGACTCCAACCACCTTTAAATCACGTTGTGAAAGTTATGCAGGGTCTTACTCGGCACATCTTGATACTCAAATAGCAGTGGTCGGTCACGGCACGGCAGACACTACAGTTGACACCTGTTATAACCAACAAAATGCCAATGGTTACGCCAATGTTTATGGTGTTTCACAATTGTCTGGCAGTACAACTATTTCGGATGGTACAGGCCATACTGCATCTGAAACTTTATGGACTGGTAATCGAGTTGCGATGGTGTGGTTTGATGGTTTAGATCATTCTTGGTCTGGTGGCGCTGGTGCTTCAGGGGACTATATTGCATCTAATAGTATTAACTTTGCATCTTATCTAGGGCAGTATTTTAGTGACAATAACCAACGTGTGGATCGTAATTCGGGGCCTGTCATCACAGTATTAAATGCAGTAGACAACAATAACGTCTTAGCTATTTCAGGAAATGCTATAGATGACGATAGTAGTGTCACCAATGTTGAAATCGTCATTACCGATGTTTCAACTACAACACCTACTGCAGTTGCGACAATAAACACGACAGCTGCAACTAATAACGGTTATTTCTCTGCAGATTCTACAACCTTAAGTGATGGTTTATATTTAATTGAAGTTCGTGCCACGGACGATTTAGCAAAAACAGGAGACACAGTTTCGATTACAACTCGGGTTGGACCTGAGCCTCCAGCGACAGCACCACAAATGTCTGACGTCACTGTAGCGGTAAGTGGTCAATGTGCAACCATTTCAGGTTCGGTACTAGATCAAAACCAAAACTTGTCATCAGTTGAAGCAAGTTTTACAAATGGCGTTAAGGTAGCCACAGTCAATAGTAATCAATTTAATGTCGAGCAATGTGGGTTATCCGGTGGGACGCAAACTGCAAATGTTACCGCAACCGACAGCACGTCTTTATCGTCTACAGTACAGGTAAGCTTTACAATAGATGCTGGAAAAACAGGGGATTACAATTATCACATCGCGGAAGGTCATATAACCTGGGGATATGGTTACTCGGCCTGTTATCTAGAGTTTGGCACTAACGATTTTACGATGCGCGAATATCAAGCAGGTTCAACTCAGTGTAATTGGGTCGCCGATAGTGCACCAAGTTGTAAGGGACAAAACCAGGCATGCTCAGCGCAAACAGGGCCTATAGATAGTGATAATGACGGTATCGATGACAATCTTGATAACTGCCCAAACATGGCAAATAGTGATCAAGCTGACAACGACAATGATGGCTTAGGCAATGTATGTGATGCAACACCTAATGGTGGATCAACAGACTCTGACAGCGATGGCATCGCAGATAGCTTAGACAATTGCCCCAATATGGCCAATAGTGACCAAGCAGATAATGATAGTGACGGATTAGGCAACGTATGTGATGCAACGCCAAACGGTGACTATTCGTGTACAGAATATACTTCGAGTAACTATAGCCATGTAATGGCAGGCCGTGCGGTAAATTATTATGGGTACGCCATTGCGGTAGGGTCCGGTGATAACTTAGGTTATTACAATATTTACGTCACAAGCACCGTTGCTGAGATAAGCAATGGTCATTTTGAAAAAGGCTCATGCAGCTCATATTAAACGTCTAAAATACTAGTCGTTTGAAAAGAGTGTCCGCGGACACTCTTTTTTTACCTGACAAAAAATGATGGTCAGGTTTTATCCTGAAATAGGTTTTGAAATTGCGGTTCTGTAAGTCGGTTCAAAGTATCAATATTGTTTTCAGGGATCTGTTCTGGGTTGGGGTATTTTTCCACGAGCCGAGTTAACGTCGCTTCTCGTAAAATATGGATGATAGGAAAGGGCGCGCGATTCGTGTAATTCTCTCTGCTATCTTCCTCAACCCCATCAAAAACGTAATCTGGATGGAAACTCGCGAGTTGCAATACCCCTTCAAGGTGCATAGATACTAACAACTGCTGAGCTTTGTCGAGAAAGTCCAGGTAGTCATAAAAATCATATAAATGATCTGGGACAACAAATAAGGTTGTATCCGTTAGGTTAGGGTCGGTGTCGGTTAAAAATCTCAATTCTTGCTGGAACTGATTTAATACTGCTTTGTCTTTTCGGGCGCCACATACCGTCACTTTAATTTGGTTATTTGTTCGTGGTTTTTTAGCAAAAGGACAAAGGTTTAGGTCGATTACGATGGAATCAAGCCATTGCCAAACCTGTTTTTCTACACTTAACTCTAGTGGCATATCAAATCTCTAAATCAAATTGTTGGCGCAATAACGACTTGGTAAAACTGGTTCGAATATAAAACCCTTTTGGCGGCGCATACGTTGGGTTGCCTTCTCGGTCGACCCCCGCACTGCGAACAGAACTGTCAGCTGCTTTTGGCCTTAGTTGCAAAGCTTCACCTAGTTTTGCCGTAATTTCATCATGTTTACCCAGTACAATGAGGTCCGTTAGCTCACCCCAATCGGTTTTTAATATTTGTTCTTGTTCTGGTGTCATTTGCCACAAAAATGGCATGGCAATTTGACGATCTTTTAATGGAATTGAGCGCTCGGCGATTATTGGCACCCACAATACATGGGCCAGTTTTTTGTAAACTAACGAGGTACGCCATTGTTCCCCTAGCGCTGGTGACAGCGGTGCAACGCAAACGTAAGTGGTTTCTAGCGGGGCGCCTGTTCGAGAAATTGGAATGGTTTTAAGTTCAATCCCTAAATGCTGGAAATCCGGTTCCGGTAAATTCCCCGCGGTTGCGCCTAAATAAGCTTCCACCAACTGACCAACCCAGCCTTTTTCGGTTTGCAGGTTTTCCGGCATTTTTACTTGCAGCTCTTCAGCAATATCCGCAATGGTAAGTCCCGCAATGAGATCCATTCTGTGCATTAATTGTTCAAGTGTTTTAGGAGCTTGTATCGTTATCATTAAATGCCGTCATTTCATAAATGGGTAATTGTTGTTCATTAATATTATCTGAATTATCACTTAATTAAGCCAGTATTAATTAAGGTTTGCGATACTTTCCGCTTTATGGAAGAATCAGGTCATATAGAAAAATTAAAGCAGGTGAAACTGTGATTGATGCCGAAGGGTTTCGTCCCAATGTTGGCATCGTGATTTGCAACCACAAAGGTCAGGTTTTCTGGGCTAGGCGGTTTGGTCAGCATTCTTGGCAATATCCGCAAGGTGGCATAGATGAAGGCGAAACTGCAGAACAGACAATGTTTCGTGAGTTGGAAGAAGAAGTAGGGTTAAAACCAGAAGACGTTGAAATTTTGGCGGTGACCAAAAACTGGTTACGTTATAGACTGCCTAAAAGGTTGATTAGACGTGATAGTGCTCCAGTCTGTATTGGACAAAAGCAGAAATGGTTTTTACTGCGCCTTCGTTGCAAAGAATCCGATGTAGATTTATTAAAGACCTCTCATCCAGAGTTTGATGATTGGCGTTGGGTAAGTTATTGGTATCCAATAAGGAATGTTGTTTCATTTAAACGTGACGTTTATCGCCGCGTAATGAAGGAATTTGCGCCCGTCGTGATGCCAAGTGGCAGGCCTAATACAAATCGAGGTGACTCGTTTGGTAATATGCCGTCGAGTAATCGGCAGAAACGCAGGGGCCACAAGAAACAATTTAATAGGAATAAACAGCAAAATCAGCGCTGAAAAAAGACTTTATGTTAGGTGACCTCAGACGAATTGCCCACTCCTTTGCGCAAGAGCCCTCATTAGATGTGGCTCTAGCGTCGCTTGTTGCCGACATTAAAACGTGCCTCGGTACTGAGTGTTGTTCTATCTATTTGGCTGAAGCCGACCAAAGCCTTTTACGACTTAAAGCAACAGATGGCCTTAATCCTTTAGCGATTGATAAAACCACCATGCGTTTTGACGAAGGACTAACCGGTTGGGTTGCTCAACGTGAAGTGCCAATTAAAGTGCATAATGCGCAGCGTCATCCACGATTCAAAAACTATCCGGATGTGCAGGAAGAGATATTTTCAGCATTTTTAGGTGTGCCTATTATTCACCGACGTGTTGTACTCGGTGTAATTACGATTCAGCAATCCAAAGTCCGGTTTTTTGACCAAGACGAAGAAGCTTTTCTTGTTACGCTCTCAGCGCAGCTAGCTTCGTATATTGCCAATGTAAGTGCACGTTTAAAATCTGAATTAACGTCCTTAGAAATGGATACCTCTGGTCTTGTACTGACTGGGGTTTCGGGGGCGACAGGAGTAGGGATTGGACATTCATTTTTAGTTCAAACTAACATCAACCTTGCCGATGTATCACTTAAAAAATCAGAAGATTTCGAAGGCGAAAAAAGCCGATTTTACGAAGCGGTAGAAGCCACTCGTGCCGACATTATTGATATGTCTGAACGCATGTCTGCGCATTTACCAGCCGACGCGTTAGCGATTTTTGACATCTATTTACAGATGTTAGACGCCGCCAGTCTTGGCAACGAAGTTGTTGGTAAGATCAAAGATGGTTGGTGCGCAATATCCGCATTAAAAATAGTGATTGAGCGATACATATCTGAATTTGAGAAAATGGAAGATGCGTATATTCGCGAACGCGCTGTTGACGTCAAAGATCTCGGTCGCAGATTACTTGAATATCTAACGACGGAATCAAGCAAGTCACTTCCTGTGCCTGATTCAGCGATACTGATCGCTGAAGAAGTCACCGCGTCGATGTTGGCGGAAGTGCCAAGAGAAAAAATTAAAGGCATAGTGTCAATCAAAGGTGCGGAAAACTCGCACGCCGCGATTATGGCTCGTGCACTAGGCATTCCTGCGGTAATGGGCTTGCGTGACATACCTTTATTGCAATTAGACGGCGTAGATATCATTGTTGACGGTTATAACGGGCAAATCGTTATTTCTCCAAACGATGCAATCACCGCTGAATATCGAGATTTAGAATCAGAAGATCTCGAATTTACTAAGTTATTAAAGTTAGAAGCTGATGAAGTTGCTCGTACAGCCGACGGCCACCGTGTTTCGTTATTTATTAACTCGGGAATGGGATTTGACGGTGAATACGCCGAGCAGGAACACATAGAAGGTATTGGACTCTATCGTACCGAATACCCATTTATGATGCGCCAACGTTTTCCGTCAGAGCAAGAACAACAATTACTTTATCAACATGTGTTAGGTGAGTTTTCAGGCAAACCGGTTGTTATGCGAACACTCGATGTTGGCGGTGACAAGCAGTTGCCATATTTTCCAATAGTTGAAGACAATCCGTTTTTGGGGTGGCGTGGTATTCGATTGACACTCGATCACCCTGAAATATTTTTAGTGCAAATTAGAGCCATGATCAAGGCGAATGTTTTTACCAATAATTTGCATATTATGTTGCCAATGATTTCTGATATTGGCGAAGTAGAAGAATCAAACCGATTAATTAACCAAGCGTACAATGAAGTTTCTGAAGAGTTGCGTGAAGCCGATCATGCAGCGCAGGTGCCTAGACCTAAAGTTGGCGTGATGATTGAAGTTCCTTCAATCTTGTACCAGTTAAAGCAACTAAAAGGATTAGTGGACTTTTGTTCAATAGGAACCAACGACTTAACTCAATATCTATTGGCCGTTGACCGCAATAACGACAAAGTTGCGCATTTATATGATGCGTATCATCCAACGGTATTGAATGCGATTAAGACCATTGCCGATGTCACAAACGAAATAGGTATTCCGTGTAGTGTCTGTGGCGAACTCGCAGGTGATCCTGGTGGTGCCATGTTATTAACGGGAATGGGTTTTACTCAATTAAGTATGAATACACAAAACTTACTTAAAGTTAAATGGGTTCTTAAAAAATCAAACTCTGAAGAGTTGAAAGATTTGGTTGAGGACGCGTTAGATTGTACACGTCCAGACCAAGTGAAATTTCGAGTGAACCGTTATATTTTGAACATCGGTGCAGCTGGCATATTACGAGCTGGTGGGTAATAGGGCAGTCGTTGGAAGTTTTAATTTATTTACCTTTTATGGGAATGCTGGCTGGATTTTTGGCTGGCCTGCTCGGTATTGGCGGTGGCATCGTTCTTGTTCCTGTGCTTATTTATTTGTTGCCTATCTTACCTATGGTCAACGAAGACAATGTTGCAATTTTAGCGATAGCAACGTCACTTGCGACCGTAATTGTTACCGCATTTTCTTCTAGTAAAAGTCACTTCAAAAAAGGCAATGTCGACATTCGATTTGCGTTACCCGTTGTAGTTGCCGCTGCGTTAACCTCAATTATTGCCTCCCATGTCGCAGCGCTATTAGCCAGTAAGACGTTAACTTTAATATTTGCCATCATGTTAATGATTTTATCTGTGCAAACGTTTCGCAGTGGAAAAAAATTGAACTTGGAAGGTGTTGTACCATCAAAGCTACAACTTATTTTCGGTGGCAGTTTGACTGGATTTTTGGCGTCGTTAGCAGGATTAGGTGGGGGCGCAATTTTAGTGCCTTATCTCACCTATATTGGTGTTGGCATTCGCAAGAGTATCGGCACCGCAGCATTATGCAGCATGGTGGTGGCCTTGTTTGGTTCGTCTGGCTACTTAATAGCAGGTTGGCATTGGACTGAGTCAGACCAGTTTATTGGCTTTATTCATTGGCCAAGTGCGTTATGTATTACATTGTTTTCGTATTTCGCTGCACCTTTTGGTGTTAAAGTTGGGCAAAGCTTAGATCAAGTCCAGCTGAAAAAAGTGTTTGCAGTTTTTATGGTGATCGTTTCGGTCAAGTTATTAGTTGAACAATTTATTTAAAGAGAAGTTATTTTGACAGACCCTATTATTTTCCCTCAAATTGACCCTATCATCGTATCATTAGGGCCGTTGGCTATCCGCTGGTATGGATTGATGTATTTAATTGGCCTTGGCTTTGCTTACTTTTTAGCCATTCGAGAAGTGCGCCGTGGCCGCGCACCATTTACCGAACAACAGGTCAGCGATTTATTATTCTACGGATTTATGGGCGCTGTGCTCGGTGGCCGTTTGGGCTACGTTATGTTTTATCAATTTGAACGATTTTTAGAAGACCCAACTTATCTCTTTATGATGCACCAAGGTGGAATGTCATTCCACGGGGGATTATTAGGTGTAATTGCCGTTTTATTAATTTTTGCCAAACGCACTAAAGTTACGTTATTCCAAGTGGGTGATTTTGTCGCACCTTTGGTTCCTTTTGGGTTAGGTGCTGGTCGATTAGGTAACTTCTTAAATGGCGAACTTTGGGGCCGCACCACAGATGTTCCATGGGGCATCGTATTTCCTGGCGCTGGGCCAGACCCAAGACACCCAAGTCAACTCTATGAGTTTTTCTTAGAAGGGTTTGTATTGTTTGCCATTGTTTATTGGTACAGCCGTAAGCCCCGTGCTGTTGGTTCAGTCGGTGGTTTATTCTTAATTGGATACGGTAGCTTCCGCTTTATTGTCGAATATTTCCGTCAACCTGACGATCATTTAGGGCTACTTACGTTAGGTATGTCCATGGGCCAATGGTTGTCGTTACCTATGGTGTTGGCCGGCGTGGTTGTGATGGCAATTGCATTTAAACAAGCGGCAAATAAAGCGTCTCAAGCAACCGCATAAATTAGTGGAGAAATAATGAAACAGTATCTTGAACTCTGCCAACGTATCGTTGATGAAGGCGTGTGGATTGAAAATGAACGCACTGGAAAACGTTGTTTGACGGTGATTAATGCCGAACTAAATTATGATGTTGCAGCTAATCAATTTCCTCTGATCACAACTCGAAAAAGTTATTGGAAAGCTGCGATTGCAGAATTGTTGGGCTATTTGAAAGGATTTGATAACGCAGCTGATTTTAGGTCTATTGGCTGTAATACTTGGAATGCGAATGCGAATGACAACGAAGCATGGTTAAACAATCCTCACCGTAAGGGTGAAGATGACATGGGCCGCGTATATGGTGTACAAGGTCGCGGCTGGGCAAAACCAGACGGCGGGACAGTAGACCAATTGCGCAAGCTTGTGGATGATCTGAGCAAAGGCATAGATGACAGAGGAGAGATCCTGTCGTTTTATAATCCAGGAGAATTCCATATGGGTTGTTTACGTCCGTGTATGCATACTCATACGTTTTCTCTATTGGGTGATACCTTATATTTAACCAGTTACCAACGTTCGTGTGACGTCCCGCTGGGACTAAACTTTAATCAAATACAAGTTTACGTTTTACTGGCATTGGTAGCGCAAATCACCGGTAATAAGGCGGGTCAGGCGTATCATAAAATCGTCAATGCGCATATTTATGAAGACCAATTGGAGCTTATGCGTGATGTGCAACTTAAACGCGAGCCGTTCGCTTCACCTAAATTGATCATCAATCCTAAGATCAAAACTCTAGAAGATATTGAAACTTGGGTAACATTAGATGACTTTACGGTTGAAGGTTACGAGTGTCATGAAGGCATTGCCTACCCATTTTCGGTTTAATCCTTAAACCTCAGACAACTTACTATTTGAAATTTAAAAACGGGAACCTTGTGTTCCCGTTTTTGTGTTTCGAAATTGGCTGATTGAATATTAGTTAATGCGCCGTTAAACGAGGTAGGCTGAATTAATTTGCCATCGTCTGTATTTTATCTAGTAGTTTACGATAATTATCAACCATAGGATATTCGCCACTAGTCCAACCGAGTCTCACGAATATGACGTTTTCTGATGGAATGATCATCACCGATTGTTTTCTATTTCCTAACATTGCATACGCGTCTTCGGGTAATTCGGGCCAGCGTAGCGTTGCATCGCCACGATTAAGCCAAAATTGATAACCATAAGCTTTTTCATTTTCACTGCTGTTGGGCTGAGTGGCTTTGGTGACCCATTTCGACGAAAGAACTTGGTTGTTATTAATTCGACCATTTTGCAGCATGATCAGACCAAACCTAGCCCAGTCCCGGGCAGATGCGTACAAATAGGAGCTACCTACTAATACACCAGACGAATCAGTTTCAAATACTGCAGTTTGAATTCCAGCAGGGGCCAATATTTTTTGCGACAGGAATAACTGATCTGATGTAGGACTGTTTCCTAAAGTTTGGTGGATTAACCGCATTAATAAGTTTGTGGTGCCAGAGGAATAATAAAAGTGTTGTCCAATATTTTCTTGAACCTTGCTTTGCATAGCAACATCAGACGCACTTTGTGCAGTAAATAACATGTGCGTCGCGTCGCTTCCGGGCGCATAGGTTTCGTCAAAACCTAAGCCACTGGTCATCGTTAACAATTGGTTTAATTGGATATTGGCTCTGTCATCATCTTGCCATTGAGTAAAAAGTCCGTTTTGATTTAGCTGTATTAAGTACATTTTATTCATTGCGCCAACAAGCATTGCAGTGACACTTTTAGCCATTGACCAGCCGAGTAGTGGAGTAGAGCTTGTCACTCCTTGGCCATAACTTTCGGCAATCAGTTTACCGTCTTTAATAACAACGAGCGCTCTAGTATTAAGACCACTCGAATTGTCTTGCTGTAAAATAGTCTGCGCCAATAGTTGGATTTTACTGGAGACATCTGGTGTGTTTACACCGGCAGGCCAAGGCGCATCTTGATTACTGTGCGCTGAACGAATTTTGACGGGGGGCAACGGTGTATCGTTATCGACTCGCAAAGTACACCCTGCACCTTCACGATATTCAGCGGTTACTTTTGACAGACCAAATAAACTCGCCGTGACTTTTTTAGGAGCATCTGCGTAGTTTAGCTCAACAAGTTCTGTCACTGGCGAATAGGTGCTTAGATCAGAAACGATTTGTTTTGGCTCAAATAAGGAGACATAGCGCGCTGAACAAGCGAGTTTAGCACTTAAGCTTGTGGCAACTTCAATGGCATGACCAAGATGAAATATTGAAAAACCAAGGAGCCAAGGCGGTAATACCAAAGCGACAAATAATACAGAACTCGCCGCTAATATGCGTTTTTTCATTTGGGTTATCACTTTAATAAAATTTAGATTAATGTCAGTCGAGTTCAGCATAAGGTGTTTGCGGAGGGTTTTCTAGTGACGGTTTTATGAATACCAATGCAATTGTTTTGACCGCGATGAGCCGATAGTATGGGGGATAATTCGACGCTCTATTCGTCGCAATTAAACTGATGTTCAACGATGTTTACGCGTTATTCGCCTATTTAGGGAAAAGGCTTATTTTTTAAAGTTGATTTAAGCGTATAGTGTTCACTCATCAATATTCGCTGTATTTGAATTTTAGGACACAAAATGGTCTCAAAGATATCTTTTGTATTTGGTGCAATAGCATCTGTAATGTTAAGTCATAGCACAGTTGCCTCTGACATATCTCAAACAAATCAAGCTGGGTTTAATGCAAACCAGATATTGGCCCAAATTCCCGGGCAAATTTCAGCGAGTCGAATTGAATCCGATATCAAAAAACTTGTCAGTTTTGGGACAAGGCATACGCTATCAGAAACAAAATCGAAAACTCGCGGTATCGGCGCGGCTCGTCGTTGGATTAAATCTGAGTTTGATAAGATTTCGGCGGAATGTGGCGGTTGTTTAACTGTGTATTACCAGTCAGAAGTTATATCCGGCGAAAAGCGCATCCCAAATGCGACAGAAGTTGTTAGTGTCATCGCGATTCAAAAAGGGACGAGCGATCCTAATCGTTATGTCGTTATGTCCGGTGATATTGACTCACGTATCTCTGATGTGATGAATTTCACCGATGACTCACCAGGTGCAAATGACAATGCATCGGGCGTTGCAGGTACTATTGAAGCAGCCAGAGTATTATCTAAGTATCAGTTCCATGGCAGCATAATTTATGCTGCACTGTCTGGTGAAGAGCAGGGGTTATTTGGCGGAAAAATCATGGCTAAAAAAGCCGTTGAAGATGGTTGGCATATTGAGGCTGTGCTCAACAATGACATGATAGGTAACATTCAAGGTGTAAATGGCGTCATTAATAATACGACAGCACGTATTTTCTCCGAAGGTACGCGTGCAACAGAAACAGACAGTGAAGCAAGGAGTCGTCGATTTTCGGGTGGCGAAGTTGATTCTGCTAGCCGAAATTTGGCCCGTTATATCGATAGAATTGCTGATATATACATTCCTAATTTAGATACGATGATGATTTATCGTCTTGACCGTTTTGGTCGCGGTGGACATCACAGACCATTTAATCAAGTCGGTTTTCCTGCTGTTCGAATCATGGAAACCAACGAAAATTACCAAAGACAACATCAAGATATCCGTGTTGAAAATGGCATTTCATATGGTGATACTATCGATGGAGTGGATTTCGATTATGCAGCAAAATTAACGGGATTAAATGCAGTTTCTCTTGCATCAATGGCGAGTGCCCCAACACCCCCTAACAAGGTTACGATTAAAGGCGCTGTAGAACCAGATACTACATTTTCCTGGGAAAGGGTCAATGCTGATACCAACCCACAATTGATTGGATACAAAATATATTGGCGACTAACAGATTCATCACAATGGCAATTTAGTCGTTTTGTTGGAAATGTGAATAATTATGTATTAAAAAATGTTGTTATTGATAATTATTTCTTTGGAGTGGCAAGTGTTGCCGCAGATGGCACGGAGAGTCCAGTAGTGTTTCCTGGTGCAACTGGAAATTTTGGTATGTAAATTAGAGTGTTACATTAGAAATTTTCAGTTTTATTCAGGCCTAGTTTTTGCTAGCTTAATGTAGTTCCATTTTTAGGGTGTAGTTTTGCAACATATCGATTTTATAGCAAAAAATGATGATCTACTGGTTTCGGTAACGTTAACTGGCGGAGAGAGAAAGGTTACAGCCGACGATGTAGCTAATGCGCTTCGACAATCATCTTATGGCAAATTACCAATTGATGACACTGTCGTTGAAGACTTTGTGGTGCAATGTGAATTTGAGTTAAGCCAGCTCGAGGAAAACGAAACCTCACTTCCAATTACAGTCCCTTTAGCTAAAGTTGCAAATGCCGAAATTCAAATAACGGTATCACGTGATGAAATGTCTGCGGAAGCCGAAGTAATCAATGCGATTGGTGGGAAGTCGATTAACTTTGAAATGGTGAAACAAGCCTGTGTTGATGCAGGGATTCGATTTGGTTTAAAAACATCTTTAGTCGAACGATTACTAAAAATGTGTCGTGAAGCCGAGCCTGGAGAGGTAGTTATTTCTGAAGTTGCTGTTGGTAAACCCGCGGTTGACGGCAGAAATGCTCGCTTTAAGCCACTTGTAACTATTTTCTCTGAAACCGTTCGACGTCCAAAAGAGAATGCAAAAGGAAGTGTAGATTTACGAGATCTAGGAGAAATTAATACGGTAGGTAAAGGCCAAGCAATTTTACGAAAAATACCTTTTACCGAAGGTACAGTTGGACGTAACGTCCTTGGTGAAGAACTGCTCCCTGTACCGGGAAAAGATCAAGAACTTGTGGTTAGTCCTTCCACTGCAATCTCGTCAAAAGAAGCCAGTATTCTTGTGGCAAGAAAGACCGGAATGGTTAGGTTTAACGGACGTGTAATGGAAGTAGATGACGTTATTTCTTATCAACAGCTTGATCCTAAACAGGGGAATGTAAAATTTAAAGGCAGTGTCGTAATAAAAGGCGACGTTGCACCTGATATGAAGATCATTGCTACAGGTGATGTTATCGTTGGTGGATTTGTCGAGTGTTCAACAATTAAATGCGGTGGTGATCTAACTATAATGTCTGGCGCGTCGGGACGACAAGTTGAAGATGAATATAATTGCAAATTAAGTTCAGGTGCGAATATTCATTTGGCTTTTGCGAACCAATGTGAAATTACCGCTAAAGGTTTAGTGACGATTAGTCGCCAGGTTTCACACTGCCATGTTAACGCCGAAGCGATGTTTGTCGGTCAGGGAGATATTGCTAATGGGCAGATTTCTGGTGGACGTTATAATCTTTGTAAGCATTTAACAGCGGGTGTTATAGGGACTGAATCTAATGTACATTGCGATATAAGTCTAAATCGCACTTATGACATTTTCCTCGAAAAAGAAGCGCAGATATCGCTGTGGTTAGATACGATAAAAGAGCGATTTGATGCTTTAGAAAATAAACATGACAGTGTTATGGATCCAGCAGTCAAAGCTGAGTGTCAGAAAAAAATGATTGTTTTAGGAAAAAAATTAGATAAATACAATGGTCAACGAAAAGCCCTTATAAAGAAACGACGTGAGTATATGTCGAGTGTCAAAGTCGAGAGTTGCCAAAAATTATATCCTAAAGTGACTGTTTATGTCGCGGATAAAGTTTTATTAACGGATAGTACAAAAGGGCCGTCGCGGGTACAAATGGACGAATATGAGTTGGTCATCAATCCGCTGTAATATGACGAATGTGATGCATTGGCATTATTTTTAATGAGGCTTAAATTATAGGGGATGACGTACGACATCCCCATACATTGCCAACTTTTTTAAGCTGATTTTTCAAAGTTAAGCATTTTCATATACTTAGCCATGTCTTCTGCAGAAGAGCTTGGTCTTACATTCTTGTCTATCATGACAATTTTACCAGCCTTGTCGATATAAAATGTATGTCGTTTAGCATAGCCCATAAAGCTCACACCATAAGCATCAGCTACGTCACCTTTAGGGTCACTCAGCAGTGGAAAGTCGGCACTCGACTCTTTTGCAAACTTCATATTCGCGTCAACTTCATCTGTGCTTGCCATAAAATACTTAACATTAAACTCTTTAAGTAGATGTCCGTTGTCAGCTAAAGATTTGCACTCAATTGTACAGCCTGATGTAAAAGCTTTAGGGAACCAGGCGATAATGACATTTTGTTTGCCTTTAAATTCCGATAAGGTGTAAGTCTTACCGTCACTGCCGACTAATTTAAAATCAGGGGCTAGGGCACCAACCTTGATATCGTCCGCCATAGACGACAATGAAAATGTTAAAAGCAATATAATTCCAAGTACATTTTGTAATTTAGTTTTCATAAAAATTCCTATTTTGGGTTAGACCGATATATACGTTTTATTGATAGGTATCGATCAAAAATTCAAACTCAATATTAAGTTCTTCATTTTGTTTTAACTGTTGCAACTTATCAGGTTGAATTTTCCAACCAAATGGTGTCATTAATAACAAGTGTTCGATGTCTCGTTTGTTGACTGTGCGTGTTTCGGTTACTGTAATTTGGTCTATAAGGATAAAATCGCCTAGCGGTTCTGGCTCGTCATGAAGCTGTGGGGTTTCATAAACAAACTGTTTGAGTTGCCATAAATGTCGCGGGCCGGGAGTTACTCTAATTATCTTTCCATCTTCTGCCAATATACGGCGACACTCGGTTGCGACCAATGGTGCAAATACATTAACAATCGCATTTGTGGTTTTGTCCCCAAAAGGAAGGTGTGAGATGGTTGCCACACTATAGTGAACCTTGTTATTGCGCTTTGCAGCATATTTCACAGCCGATTTTGAAATATCAACACCGTAGACGGCCTCGGCAGATAATGCGGTTTCTATTTCATTTGTATAATAACCTTCACCACAACCAAGATCGATAATGGTCGACGGTGAAAACTGTGTGAGTAGCGTAATAATTTTGTCTCTTAAAAATTGGTAATGACCCGATGTAAGAAATTCTCTGCGTGCAAGTACCATGTTTTTATCATCACCTGGATTAAGCGATTTTTTAAGCTGCACAGGCAGTAAATTAACATAACCTTCTTTTGCAAAGTCAAAATTATGAGCATTGTCGCACGTAAGGCTGTTTTCAGATTTTTGTAATGGTGTTAAACAAATAGGGCAAATATAGTTTGGAGCTGTTCTTGGCACTATGGTCATATGGATCATTTATCGGGTTAAAACGTTTGTCTGATTATAAACGAAAGGGGTAGTTAAGCGTGAAATTATTTCTGGTTGCTTTTTCTGACTAATAAATCAGCACTTGAACCACAAATTGTCAAAAAGTTGAAAAAGTTTCTTTACGTATTTGCTTCTAACAGTATAATTGGCCCGACTTCGATGCAGGGGCGTAGTTCCAATTGGTAGAACAGCGGTCTCCAAAACCGATGGTTGGGAGTTCGAGTCTCTCCGCCCC